>JAAHHN010000390.1 GCA_010672165.1 Spirulina sp. SIO3F2
TGCAGTATTGAGCGGGTGATCAGTCGGGTCACGGGTAATAACATCACCTCGATTGACGGAATCTTGAGTGTGACGGGTGGCAATAGCCCTGACTTCTTTTTAATTAACCCCAATGGCATTGTTTTTGGGGCAAATGCAGTTTTAAATGTGCCTGGTTCTTTCTTGGCGAGTACCGCCGAGAGTATTCAGTTTGCCGATGGCAGTGAGTTTAGTACGACAGGCACAACGTTGCTGAGCGTCACCACGCCCACGGGTTTGGGAATGGGTTCCAATCCAGGTAGCATTACCAATGCAGCCACCTTCACTCCCACAGGCTCACCTGTGCCCTTGGGTTTATTGGTGGGGTCAGGGGGCACAACCGAGACGATCGGCTTAGTGGGTGGTGCGGTGAACCTTACAGGCGGCGCATTGACCGCATTGGGCGGCCGGGTGGAAGTGGGGGCAGTGGGCGCAAACCAGACTGTGGGCTTAACCTCAACAACCACAGGCTATGAGCTGGATTATCGCAGCACTAATAGCTTTGCAGATATCAGTCTTAGCCAGGGGGCATTGCTCAATAGTAGCGGTGTGGGCAGTGGGCCAATTCAACTGCGGGGCGATCGCATTGCCATTACAGAACAAGCACAGATCTTAGCTGCAACCACCGGAGCTGTTGATGGGGCAGCAGTTACGGTAACAGCTAGACAACTCGACCTCACTAGCCAAGGCGCTATCCTCAGCACCACCAGCGGTACAGGCTCAGGGGCGGAGATCAATCTGGACTTGACTGAGTCATTAACCATGACCGGAGTAGGATTCGAGCAAGGAATTAATACGTTCAACGCGTTTCTAGCAACTGGGATCGTTGACCTCAATAACCTCGTAACAACCGTTTCTACCTTCACAACCACGAGTTCAGGAACTGCCGGAAAGATTAACCTCACAGCTCCTGTTGTAAACCTCCAAAATGGCTCATCTTTTGGCAGTACAACGTTTGCCGCAGGCAATGCTGGCAATGTCTTAATGCAGGCCAGCCAGCAGATTACGGCAAATGCCTCTCTCGTGTTTACGGGGACGTCCCCAATTGCCACAGGAACGGGCGGCGACATCATCCTCCAAACCCCCACCTTACAATTACAAAACGGGACTGTTGTTGGTACTTCAGTGTTTGGTACAGGTCAAGGGGGCAATATTGGTATCGATTCTACGACGATTGAACTAACGGACACCCGCTCAACAGTATCTAATCTAGGTTTGTTCTCATCTTTAACAAACTTGCCGTCTCGGACATTGCTTGGTACGACCACTTTTGGCAGAGGGAGATCTGGCGATATTGAGATTAATACTCAAACATTCAATCTCGTTGACGGCTCGTCAATTGTGAGCCAAACCTACGGAGAACTTATCCCTAATGCTGGCAGAGGCGGACAAATCAGCATTACCGCTAGTGAATCGATTGTGCTCGAAGGCACTTTAGCGGATAGCGCTCTTCCGAGCCAATTTGATGCTTCAACCAGTTCAACTTCGGCGGCTGGAGATCTAACCATTACGACTCAAAACCTGACGATCCAGAATGGTGCGGAAATCACTGCATCAACCCGCTCAGGCGGTGCGAGTGGCACAATCACGATCAATGCTTCAGAGCATGTCATTTTGCGCAATCAAGGTCGTTTGGCTACCAATGCTGTTGGTACAAATACTGGAGCGGGTGGCGATATTACGATCGCAGCTGGGGCAAGTTTGCAACTGTTAGATAATGCCCAAATCACTGCTATCACCAGCCAAGGTAATGGGGGCAGCTTAAGTTTGCGTGCTGGGGATATTCTGTTGCTGCGGCGTGGCAGTCTGATTTCCACTACGGCGGGTCAAGCGGGCGGTAGTGGCAACGGCGGTAATATTACGATTAATGCTCCTGTGATCGCGGGATATGAAAACAGCGATATTGTGGCCAATGCTTTTGCAGGCAATGGGGGTAATATCACCATCACTACCCAAGGGATTTTTGGTTTAGCTTTCCGTGACCAATTAACCTGGGGCAATGACATCACTGCCAGCTCTCAGTTTGGCGTGAATGGCACGATCACGGTGAATGAGTTTAGCCTTGATCCCAGTTCAGGTTTAGTTGAATTGGTTGCAGTCTTGAGTGATGCCAGCGATCAGGTGGATGCAACCTGTGCTGCCACAGGCGATAGTGAATTTATCGCCACCGGCCGCGGTGGTATTCCGCCGACTCCTGATATGCCCAGAGGCGGCACAATTAGACCCTGGCAAGATATCCGCAAGCTCGATCGTTTCTTTGACGCAACGGTTGCCCCGCCTTCAACAGTTTCTGCATCTAACCCAACAATTCAAGAAGCCACTGGCTTCCAAACCTTGCCCGATGGTCAAATCGCCCTTGTAGCTGAACCTGATCATCAGTTTGCAACTCACCCCCATGCGACCTGTGCGATGGCCAGACATCCTTAAAACCATCGCTCTGTGCTCTCATTATCTCCACCGTCAACTCCCACCCTTGCCAACCATGCTCAAGTTGCGATCGCGCCTCCTCCCCCTCCTCAAACAATATCAACGTCACTGGCGACGAGGGTTCGCGTTTAGTTGTAGTTTGCTGCTCACCCTAACCCTGACCAGCGGCTTTAGACCCAGCATCGCCCAAGAAATCCCCCTACCGCTGCCCCCGGCTGTTACCGTAGCAGCGGCGGAACCCGTACCCCCTGACCCGCTCGATGCGGGGCGGTTTTATCACCGCCAGGGTCGCTATAGCGAAGCGCTGGCCGCTTGGGAGCAAGCCTCTCAAGCCTTTGAACG
>JAAHHN010000391.1 GCA_010672165.1 Spirulina sp. SIO3F2
GCTAACCTTGTAGGGGTTTTGTAGACCCCCCTCACAGCAAGGATCTTGCGAACGCACTTTTGAGGGCTGAACCGCTGAACCCTAGCAAAATCAAGGGAGCGATTTGAAACCCCTACAGGATTAGCTTTGTAAGGGGGGTAACGCCGCCAGCGGCTGGGATGAATTTTCGGATAAGAGTTTGAGTATCTACCCCCTTACCAAGGGGGTCGGCGCAGCCGGGGGGATCTCGCAAGCTTTGTCTAAGCACACTCTCCCCTATCTACCCCGCCACCACCGTCAAACCCCGCTGCTGAAACTGCTCCACCGTATTGGCAATTAACTCCGGCGTTGGCGGTTGGGTCTCCTTCAATTGATAGGGATAACCCAACGCCTCCCATTTGTATTCGCCCATTTTGTGGAAGGGCAGCACCTCCACCCGCTCCACGTTATCGAGGGTGCTGACGAACTCAGCCAGACCCGCTACGTTGTCTGGAGCATCGGTTAGGCCGGGAACGAGCACAAATCGAATCCAAGTGGGTTTGTGGATTTGGTGGAGATAGCGGGCAAAGTTGAGCGTTGGTTCGAGGCTGACGCTGGTGATGTGGTTGTAGGTGGTAGGGTCATAGGATTTGATATCGAGGAGAACCAGATCGGTATATTCAAGGGCCGGTTTAGCGATCGCCACGGGGATATAGCCCGAAGTATCGATCGCGGTATGGAGCCCCAAGGCTTGGCATTGCTTGAGTAGTTCCGTAACAAAGGCCGGTTGCATCAACGGTTCACCGCCGCTGATCGTGACGCCACCACCTTTGAGATAGCTGCGATAGCGGCAAATTTCCGCGATCAACTCATCAACCGTAACTTCTGAACCGCCGGCCAGTTCACGGCAGTCGGGATTATGGCAGTAGAGGCAGCGCAGGGGGCAGCCTTGGGTAAAGACCACAAACCGCAGACCAGGGCCATCAACCGTGCCACAGGTTTCTAGGGAATGGATACGTCCAATAATCGACATAGCAACAACATGGCGGTGAACAATGGGGGAGGAAAGGGCACACACGGAGATCCATGATTGTGTGTGCCCATTAAGGCACTAGTACAGGGTGGCGGAAATAAGCCATCCATTCAAAATTCACAGAATGCTTGTTGTACAAGCACTTTGAACTCTGAACTTTGAACTCTGAACTCCGCCTCGCGGTACTAGATGTGCTGGTGGAAGGTGCGATTGACCACATCCAACTGCTGCTCACGGGTTAGCTTCACAAAGTTCACGGCATAGCCAGACACGCGGATTGTCAGCTGGGGATAGTTCTCCGGATGCGCCATCGCATCCAGCAGCGTCTCACGGTTGAGCACATTGACATTGATATGATGTCCCGTGTCGTGAAAATAGCCATCAAGCAGGCTCACCAGATTAGTGACGCGATCGCGCTCCCCTTTCCCCAAAGCCTGGGGCACGATTGAGAAGGTATAGGAGATCCCATCCTGAGCATGGTCATAGGGCAGATGAGCAACCGATTCGAGAGCGGCCACTGCCCCTTTGATATCCCGGCCATGCATAGGGTTTGCGCCCGGAGCAAAGGGTTCACCCGCCTTGCGCCCGTCGGGAGTTGCGCCCGTCTTCAAGCCATAAACCACGTTGGACGTGATCGTCAGGATCGATTGGGTGGGCAGAGCGCTGCGGTAGGTCTTATGTTGGCGCACCTTGTTCATAAAGCGCTCCACCAAGTCAGCCGCAATGCTATCGACACGGGGGTCGTTGTTGCCAAAGGCAGGATAGTCTCCGGCGATCGTGTAATCTACTGCCAGACCGCGATTGTCACGTTGCACTGCCACCGTGGTGTATTTAATTGCCGCTAGTGAATCTGCCACCACCGAGAGGCCGGCTACCCCACAGGCCATGGTGCGGAACACTTCCTTATCATGCAACGCCATCTCCAGCCGCTCATAGCAATATTTGTCATGCATGTAATGAATGACATTGAGAGCGTTGACGTAAACCCGAGCCAACCAATCGAGCATTTGGTCATACTTAGCCATCACCTCGTCGTAGTCAAGGATTGTGCTGGTGATCGGCGCAAATTGGGGGGCAATTTGCTCGCCAGATTTCTCATCCTTGCCGCCGTTAATCGCGTAGAGCAATGCTTTGGCCAGGTTTACCCGAGCGCCAAAGAACTGCATCTGCTTACCAATGCGCATGGCAGAGACGCAGCAGGCAATGCCGTAGTCATCACCCCAATAGGGCCGCATCAGGTCATCGTTTTCATATTGAATCGAGCTGGTATCAATCGAGACTTGGGCACAGAATTTCCGGAAGCTCAGGGGCAAACGCTCTGACCAAAGCACCGTCAGGTTGGGTTCCGGGGCGGGGCCAAGATTATAGAGGGTTTGCAGCATTCGGAAGCTGTTTTTGGTCACTAGCGGGCGACCGTCTTCACCCATGCCGCCGATGCATTCCGTGACCCAGGTGGGATCACCAGAGAAGAGCTGATTATATTCTGGCGTCCGCAGGAAGCGCACCATCCGCAGCTTCATCACGAAATGGTCAATCAACTCCTGAATTTCGGACTCTGTGGCTGCACCGTTAGCAAGATCCCGTTCGCAGTAAATATCTAAGAAGGTTGAGGTGCGCCCCAGGGACATGGCCGCCCCATTTTGCTCTTTGACTGCTGCCAGGTAGCCAAAATAGAGCCATTGCACGGCTTCTTGGGCGGTAATGGCGGGACGGCCGAGATCGCAACCATAGCTTGCACCCAT
>JAAHHN010000392.1 GCA_010672165.1 Spirulina sp. SIO3F2
TCAATGATCAGGGCATGATCATTGACCAGTAGTTGTAGAGCGTAGTCACAGGTGATTTGCCGATTGCGTAGTTGTCGCCAGGCGCTGGGTTGCTTGATGAGGTTAATAGAAGACATGGGTTGGGGGGAAGGGGGAGATGCGGTTTGGGAGGTCGGTGGGCGCGATCGCCCCTCGCTATAGGAGTAAACCTTCCCCAACCTTGACAAATTTAGAAGCGGTGCGCAACAATGATAAACGCTTAATTCGGGGCTATAACTCAGTTGGTAGAGTGTCACAATGGCATTGTGAAAGTCAGCGGTTCGAATCCGCTTAGCTCCATCTAAAGTTGTTATGTTACGGCAGTGAGTTGTTCCAACGATCTGTTGTCTAAGGCGTTCTGGTAACAAGCTAATAGCGATCTAGAACACTGCTATAGACGGTAATTTGACCAATTCCTCGTTTTCTAAATGAGTGTTTGGTGCTTCGCTAGTCGTGATATCTACTTGGTCCATCTCGCTCGGACTATTATGGACATAACCTTAACCCAGCCCAAAACTCCGTCAATGTTAACCCTAGAACCTACCCGAATTAAGTATTGGTCGGTAGATGAGTATCACCGCATGAGTGAACTAGGTTTGCTTGATCCCAATAAACGCACTGAATTGATTGCTGGACAGATTACGCTTATGGCTGCAAAAGGAACTCCCCATGTTACAGCGCTACGTTTGTTGACACGTGTATTCGATCCGTTCCTTGCCCATCACAATGCGTTTGCCAGTACCCAAGACCCGATTCGTCTGGATGATTTCTCAGAACCAGAACCAGACTTCGCTGTTGTTCAAGGCGACTTCTTGGATTATGCGGAACAGCACCCCCGACCCGATCAAGTTGTGCTGGTGGTCGAGGTCTCAGATTCAACATTGAAGCAAGATTGTGAGGTGAAAGATAAACTCTATGCCCAGGCTGGCATTGCGGATTACTGGGTGTTGGACTTACCCCATCGTCAGTTGCACATCTTTCGTGAACCCAGCCCTAATGGCTATACTCGGCATCTGATCCTGACGGAGCCGAACCAGATTGCACCGTTGGCTTTCCCTGAGTTGGTGCTGACCCTGTCGGTAATCTTGCCCCCGGTCACTGAAAGTCAAAACTGATGCTACAACCTAACAAAATGTAAAACCAACGCTGCGTTTAAGAAGATCGCTAGCTATGGTGAGGAAGTATTTTTCGGGTTCCTCGCGTGCAGACTGACGGATGAGTATTAATCCTCGCGATTTTTTTCGGGCTTGTAATCCAGCCCAAACCTTAAATTATCAAAATGAGCGCGATCGCCAGCTCTACATCGATTTTTCGGCGGTGCGGGGCACAGAAGTGGTCGGGCAACTCGAACGGGTGATTTCGTGGTCAGAGGGAAGCACTTGCCAGCTCTTTACAGGTCATATTGGTTGCGGCAAGTCCACAGAACTGCTCTGCCTCAAGTCAAACCTCGAAAACCAAGGCTTTCATGTGGTCTACTTTGAGTCCAGCCGGATGCTAGAGCTGGGGGATGTGGCGGTGAGTGATATCCTGCTGGCGATCGCTCAGCAAGTGAGTCAGAGCTTGCAAGCCGCTCAGATCTCCCTGATTGGGGGCTATTTTCAGAACCTGTTCCAAGAATGCCAAGCGTTTCTCAAAACGCCCATTGACCTGAAAGCTCAGGCGGAATTTTCGCTTTGGGGCATGGGGACGCTCTCCCTGGAAGCCCAACAAAACCCGACGCTCCGTAGTCAGCTCCGGCAATTTTTAGAGCCCCAAGTTCAAGCCCTGATTAGAGGGATCAATGAAGAAATTATCCAGCCTACGATCGCAGCCCTGCACAAACAAGGCCAAGCGGGTTTGGTGATCTTGGTAGACAACCTCGATCGCATTGATGGGCGTCAGTTAGCATCAGGTCAAACCCTGCCAGAATATATCTTTATCAGTCGGGGGGAGCGCCTGCGCCAGCTCGCCTGTCATGTGGTCTACACAATTCCGCTGGCTCTGCGATTTGCCAATGAGCGGCCCACGATGGAGCAACGCTTAGGTGAAATTACTGTGCTGCCGATGGTTCCCGTGCGGTGTAAGGATGGCTCAGTGCATGAAGCGGGTTTGGCAAAGCTGCGAGAGATGATCTTGGTTCGGGGTTTAGCTGCCGGGGAAACCAGTGATGCGGTGACCCTGATGGCGCAACTCTTTGACCATCCTGATACCCTCGACCACATCTGTTTTATGAGCGGTGGCCATGTGCGGAATCTGTTGCGCTTGATGCAGAGTTGCTTGCGCAAAAGCAACCGACTGCCGATCCAACGGGCAAATGTGGAACGGGCAGTGCAGGAAGCCCGTGCAGAATTGATGCTCTCGATTACGCCAGAGGAATGGGTGGTGCTGCGCAAGGTGCAGCAAACCCAGGCGGTGAATGGGGATGCGGAACAAGACCTGCTGTTGCGGAACCTCTGGGCGTTTGAATATCGCCATCAGGGGGCGCAATGGTTTGCGGTGAATCCGCTGTTGACTGGGGCTGAGCCGTTGGGGGAGGAGGGGTGAAGATGGTGAATTTTGGCCGAGTGGGTAAAATCCCCCCTTCCCCCCTTCGTAAGCTAATCCTGTAGGGGTTTTAAAGAGTCATGTGTATTGAGGCATCGAAGATGCTCAGATAGATAGAGAGCGGGAAGGGTTGTGGAAGTTAAACTGTGCCTGACAGTGAGCAGGAGTAAGCACAACAG
>JAAHHN010000393.1 GCA_010672165.1 Spirulina sp. SIO3F2
GTTTGGTTCTCGTTTATTGCTCGTATTTCGCACTAACACCGCCTACGAACGGTTTTGGGAAGGGCGCAAACAATGGGGCACCTTGGTCAACACCGTGCGCAATCTGGCCCGACAAATTTGGGTGACGATCGCTGAGATAGAGCCTAGCGATCGCACCCAAAAAATTGCCACCCTGCGGCTGTTGGTGGCTTTTGCGATCGCCACCAAACGGCATCTGCGGTACGAGTCGCCCACTTGCGCTGAAATGGATCAACTCGTTCCCCCTGAAGAGTTTGAACTCCTGACAGGCATGAACAATCCGCCCTTGGAGGTGGCATTTTGGATCGGGGATTATTTACAACAGCAGTACGATCGCCAACGCATCAATGCCTACCAACTGGCCAGCACGTTCAAGCTCCTCGATACGATGGTGGATGTATTGGGCGCTTGCGAACGAATCTTGAAAACGCCCATTCCCCTGGCCTATTCAATCCATCTCAAACAACTGTTGCTGATCTATTGTTTGGGGTTGCCTTTTCAGATGGTGGATGAATTTGGTTGGTGGACAGCGATTGTGGTGGGTTTAGTGGCCTTCACTGTGTTTGGCATTGAAGAAATCGGCATTGAAATTGAAAATCCCTTTGGCTACGATCGCAACGATCTCCCCTTGGATCAAATCTGCGCCACCATGCAAGTGAATATCGAAGATCTGATCTCGCTCGCGCCCTGTACCCAACAATGGCGACAGGCAACAATGGCAGAGCAATCTTCATCAAACCCCCCAGAAGGGAAGATTTGATACTACAATGCAGCCATCGTTTTGCGTTGCGTTAATATTATTTTTCGGGATTTAAAAGCATGAGTGCGGGTGAACGGATTCCAGTGGGCATTGTGGGAGCGTCGGGCTACGGAGGAGTCCAGCTCATTCGTCTGCTCCAGGATCATCCCCGAGTTGAGATTGTCTATGTGGGGGGAGATAGTAGTGCAGGTAAACCCTTTAGTGAGTTATATCCTCATTTAGGTCATGCCTTTAATCCCACGATCGAAAAAATTGACCTGGATGTGATCAGCGATCGCTGTCAAATCGTCTTTTTGGGATTACCCAATGGTCTCGCCTGCGACATGGCCCCCCAATTAGTGGCCAAGGGCTGCAAAGTGCTGGATCTTTCCGCAGACTATCGCTTCCAAAACCTGGAAACCTATACCACCTGGTATCGTAAGGAACGCACCGATTATGATACGGCTGCCCAAGCAGTCTATGGCTTACCAGAACTCTACCGCAACAAAATCCGCGATCGAGATTTGGTCGGCTGTCCTGGCTGCTATTGCACGGCTAGTTTGTTGGCGCTAGCTCCCTTGCTTAAGCAGGGTCTGATTCAAGAAGAGAGCGCGATCATTGATGCCAAGTCGGGTACATCGGGTGCAGGTCGTCAGGCCAAGGTTAATGCTTTGTTAGCCGAAGCGGGTAACACCGTTGGGGCTTACAATGTCGCGGGTGCGCACCGTCATACCCCTGAAATTGAAGCGGTTTGTAGTGACCTAGCTGGCCATGACCTGCGCGTCCAATTCACCCCCCACCTGATGCCGATGGTACGGGGTATCCTTGCGACGGTCTATGCGACCCTACGTGATCCAGGTCTGGTGCGCGAAGACCTGTTGACAATCTATAACGCCTTCTATCGCTCGGCACCCTTTGTGAAGGTGTTGCCCAATGGTGTTTATCCCCAAACCAAATGGGCGGCTGGAACCAACCTCTGCTATCTCGGTGTGGCGGTAGATAACCGCACCGATCGCGTGATTGTGATGTCTGCAATTGACAATATGATCAAGGGTCAATCAGGACAGGCGGTACAATGCATGAATATTTTGATGGGTTGGGAAGAGACTCTTGGCTTGCCGCAGTTAGCGTTTTATCCTTAAAACTCGCTTGGGTGTAGGAGTTGGGGTTTAGGGTGTAGAACGAAATTGAATAGGGATCGATATGATTAAGGTCGTCCCTGCCGACACCCAACACCCCATTTCCCAAACCCTAATTTTCTGCCTATGCTTTTCTTCCGCCAAGTCTGTCTTTGCCTCTTATTGAGTCTATTCCTCGTCGCCTGTGGCCCCGCCACACCTTCGATTAGCCTTGCACCGACCCAAGCGATCATTCAGCGAGCGATCGCCCTCCAACTAGAGCAGAGCCAGCAGCAACTCAGTGCGCAATTAGAAACCACTGATCCGGGCTTGAAAATTTCTCATCTTAAGGTGCAAACCATTGAACCCATCTACTTGGGTCATTTGCCCACTTATCATCTCCAGGGCCAATACGATTTAGAAGTGACGCTGCCGAATCAGGATGTTACCCAAGCGGCCAATGAGTTTGACCTTTATCTCCAGCGGCAGCAGGAGGGTAAAACCTGGCGTTGGCTTAAGCCGGAGCCCTCGGAAACTGAGGGGCGCGATCGTTGGGTGAGTTATCGAGTGCGTTAGGGGGGTCTTGTGAAAACAAGCCTCCAACACCTTTTACAGCAAGGATTATACAGACTTCTGTCTAATGACCTCAGTTCGGTTTAGGCCAGACCAGCAAATATCTCGCAAACTAGCAATTTTATTGGTAGACCCGGTTGTCAGGGGGGCAGCCCCCCGACACCTCCCGCTTGTATGTAAGCGAAGCGTCCTCGTGGCGTATCGTGAGAAGGAAAAAGCGGAGAAACTCAGAACCTCCCCGGAAGCAGAAAAGCTTGC
>JAAHHN010000394.1 GCA_010672165.1 Spirulina sp. SIO3F2
GGATGAAAAGATGATATCGAAATATGTCAAGGCTCAAGGAAAAGAATAGCTGAAGCTGCATAGAGACGAGCAGTTATCTCTGTTTTGAACATTGATACCCCGTCCGCTTGCGGCGGGGAAATTCATTTAGACTCCGCAAACATGGCTGGAAAATCCCGCCGTCCGCTGACAACTCTGAGAATTTCGATACCATCTTTAAGAATTCTGTAAAAAATAATGTATTTCTCAAAGGATAGTCCTCGCAGTCCAGGACGGATAGATTCGTAGCTCTTACCACTATTTGGAAAGGTAATAAGCTGTTGACATTTACGGTTAAACGCTTGAAAGAATCGTTCCCCGGCCTCAACACTATTTTCAGCAAAGTAGTCAGCAATTTCGTTCAGATCTTGACTGGCAAGTGCATTGATAACATAGTGACTCATGGCTGCTTTGCTTGCTTGAATCGTTCCAAGATACCGTTGACAAATGTTTCACCGTCAACTGGAGCGGTATGCTCTGAGGCTTCAATTGCCGCATCAATTTTGGCTCGAATGTCTTCAACCCATTCAGCTTCAGAGCGATCGTATTCATCCAGTAGCCGCAAGGCGATTTCCAAGACTTCTTCAGCGGAGCGGTATTTACCCGTTTTAAGCTTGGTTTGGATAAAGCGTTCTTGGTCAGGCGTTACACTTGTGCTCATATCAATCCTTTACTGGGAACATCAACGATAAATAATGATTATGAAATGAATTTCAACTGTCGTTCACGGTCAGCGGCATAGGCAATACAGGCTTTTAAATCTTCTCGCGTTAGATCAGGAAAATCATCAAGAATTTCTGCTTCGGTCATCTCGGAAGCCAGATACTCAAGCACTTCATAAACCGTAATCCGTAAGCCACGGACGCACGGTTTACCACCACGTTTTTGAGGTTCAACTGTAATGATCTTTCGATAGTTTATGGATTTTTCCAACCTTTGAGTGGGTAACAATTTGTTGGGTTTTTTAATTGATTTTTTAAAGAGGTTTTAGGGTGGGCAAATATTGCAAATCTATGCTTTTATCTTAAGCTCACTAATATTGCCACCTTACGATTAATTTAAATCACCTTTAGATCGCTTAAGCATAGCTCCAGTAAGAACAAAACTTACTATTGCAAATATAGCTGAAGGTTCAGGGGTGGAAACAGATTCAGACTCGAAGACTGCATTGAACGGCTCGCTACCGAAAGCAAAAGTATCTGCCCATAGTCCGACAGGAATTCCGACAGGAGAATTGACATATATTACACCTGCTCTCTCCCCTGTAGGCTCACTAAATAAATGACCTACGCCAGCAGGTCTCCAGTTCGTATAAGTCAACGCCTCACCACTTATCCACTCGAATGGATCTGATCTATTTTCCCTAGCAAGGCCAATCCATGCAGCACGCAAGTTGCTCTCTATTATTGGTGTGATTGCAGAAACCAAAAAACTGCTCTCTGCCTCTGATGTTATGGAAACAAGCTCCTTTCCTAATACAGAGGCCGCCATTTGAGCGTCATTCTGTGAAAGGTAGTTTCCAGTATCATAAAAATAATCCTTCCCCTCAAAGGTACCAAGACTGATAATGGCAGCATTTACTCTCTCTGCAAGCGAACTGATTAGCGTTACACTTGCTATCAATGCCAATGTTACTTTATATATGCGCTTCATGATTTTGCTCTCTGAGCTTTTAAATGAACTTAAGATTGAAAAGAACGATTACCTCCCTGACCTCAACAAAAATCTTGCTTAAGGAGCTGATTCCTAACTATGAATTATATGGATTTTTTCCATCTAATCACCCCTATGTGGATTTTATTAAGATTTAAGGGGTAGATATTATGGCTTACGAAAACATTGCGACCTGAATAAAATCATCGTAACTGAAGTTTGCTTCGCCTGTTTGATTGGAGTCTCTTCTACGAAAATGATCCGTTAACAGACGAACCCTGGCTGTTTTTCATTGATTAAGCACATTCCATAGCTCTTTGAATTCATCAAACCCCATTGTTCCCGAATAATCGCGATCCAGCAGACTGATACAAAGACGGCTAGTTTCATAACTGAAGGGCTTGTAACTACCAGATATTCCCGAACTCGTAAGACATCGTTGTAATTCTAGCGCATCAATTTGTCCATCCGCACCTGCTACGGCAGAAAAATATCCATATAATGGGTCTGTTGCATCTGTCATCTTTATTCTCTCCTTTGAAAAGCTGAATTAATTGTTGTGTATTTTTTGTTTTGAGTGTTTTTTGCCTGTTGTCACTTATAAGAATGTTACATCTGCTGACCAAAAAAAACACTGCCCCAATTATAGCTAAGACAGTGGTTTACCACTCATCTTTTGCAAAATGGCGATGACATTCGTACTGTTCAAGAATTGCTCGGACACAAAGGTGTGAAAACCACCATGATTTATACCCATGTCCTTAACCGTGAGGGTCGAGGGGTTCAAAATCCTCTGGATCGGCTGTGAATAGTTGTAGGATGGGCATTGCCAGCCCTTTCAACTTGAAGAGAAGGTCTACTATCAGTTTGCATACTCCTGTAACTTCCGGGCAGTAGAGAGGCTGATTGACTGACAAAACTTGTTTGAGAAGAAATTGAAAGGCAGATGCAGAAAGGGATACAGAGAATTCAGAAGAGGGAGCCAGTCCTCTAGAATTGAGTTACCACAACAAAACCCTGGAGAACTGT
>JAAHHN010000395.1 GCA_010672165.1 Spirulina sp. SIO3F2
TGATCGCTGTTGGTGTCCACATCCAACCCACCATCAGGCTCATCAATCCAACAATACAAAGCCAGTGCCACAATCGACGAACCCTTTCCATCATTCCGCTTTCCCTCGCTCACAAGTCTTTGTCTAGTGTACTGGGCTATTACCGCTGAATAGAACAATCCGGGTGCAAGGTGAAATTGCAAGAAAAGAGTATTCAAGACCGTACTAAACTAGAAAGGGAGCAAACGTATTGATGAAGGCAACAACGATGGGGCGATCGCTGATGGTGAGTGGCTTGGGGGTCTTGTCCATGGCTGCAATGGCCGTGGCGATTCCAGCTTGGCAGGGGATACCCCCCACCGAACCGATTTTTGTGGCTCAGTCTGTGCCCACTTTGCGTTGGCCCACCTACGGTAATCTCTCCCAAGGGTTTCATGACTATCACGAAGGCATTGATATTGCAGGACCAGCCGGAACTGCGATCGTCGCCGCTCAGGCTGGCCAAGTGATTCAAGCGGGTTGGGATGATTGGGGTCTGGGCAATGCCATTACGCTGGAGCACCCTGACGGGAGTCGCACGGTTTATGGTCATAACGAGACGCTTTATGTCCAAAGCGGGGATTGGGTGAAGCGCGGTGACATTATTGCTGAGATGGGCAGCACAGGCAACTCGACTGGTCCCCATCTACACTTTGAATATTATTCCCCCCAAAATCAAGTTGTTGATCCCCTACGATATTTACCTGCCCTAGTGGCAGGAGAAATCCCGGTGTTTCAACCCCAGGTTACGGAAACCCCCTCGAATGCAGCAGACTGCTCTGGCACGACAGTTTTCGCCCAAGAAACCCGAAATTATCGCATTCAAATTTGTGAGGTGAGCCGCCAGCTCTATTATTTTGGTCAATCCAAGGCAATCCCCACTGATGCCATTTGGTTGCCCGCCGAGCCCTCTCCCGAGGGCTATCAAGCCATTAATGGTGACTATATTTATCAAGTGGCGGGCGATCGCCTCCAGGTTTGGCATCAAAATCGAGTCATCCGTTCTGAGCAATTTCTTTAAGCTATCTAAAGAGATTAATCCTTCGCGCGAATTTTAGACCCATTCTGGCCTACAAAAGAAGAGTGGGCAACAGTCTTTTCAAGGCTTTGAGACTATAATGCCCTCATCCTCACCAATTCTCTCCCCACTGCTGAGGGATTGGGAGGCTGTAGTTTTTTGCACTTGTGAAGGAGATCGCCGTGGACGCACTCGCCTATACCCATTCCTATGCTTCCCATGAAGCACGCTCAGGAATTGAGTACGAGCTTGAAGTTGAGTTTTCTGATTGGTTGCAAGTGCCCAGTTCAGCTTGGCTCAATCTTCTGGCTGTGGGTGTGGTGGTTTCTTGCATTAGTGCCGCAGCGCCTGCCCAAGCATTGCAAGTGGATACCCCCAGTGGCCGTTGTCTCAATGCCCGTTTAGGCCCCAGCACAAACCATATTGTCCATACTTGCGTCCGTGATGGTGCTCCCCTCAAATCAGTTGCAAAAACTCAAGGTAATTGGCTCCAGCTTTCGAGTGGGCGTTGGGTTTATGGCCCTTACACCACCTATCAGAAAGCCCAAGCTCGTGGGGGGTCTATACGGCGAGTGAGTACGAAGGGGAGTTGTTTAAACGCGCGGCTGGGCCCAAGCACCAAGTTTATTGTCCACACCTGTGTGCGGAACGGTGCGCCCCTTAAAACGGTGGTAAACCGCCAGGGAGATTGGCTGCAACTGGCGAGTGGACGCTGGGTTTATGGCCCCTATACAAAAGTTAATCAACCCCAACCTACTGCCACAGGGGGACGCCTACTGAAACAAGGTTCGAAAGGCGATGCAGTTAAGGGAATTCAGACCCAGCTTGTGGCACTCAAATATGATGTCGGCTCTACTGGGATTGATAGCACTTATGGCCCCAATACCCGCAAGGCGGTGATGGATTTTCAGAAAGCGAATGGCTTGGTTGTTGATGGTATTGTCGGCCCAAAAACCTTGAAGAAGATGGGACTGGGCTGATACCCGTTCGCAGTTTGTAATTAGGGCGAGTCGTCAGTTAACACCAGAAGTCTGACAGGGCAAGGGATAGAGCGCCCGAATCCAAAACAGACCAAGGGGCTGTAAGCCAGTCATCACAGGCGTTTGAAGTCTAGCTGACGACAGTCCCTAATAAGTGGGATCAGTAGGTTGAGAGCCCTGTAAATCCTGGCAGCAAAATCAAGCAATTATTCTCTAGGAAACCCAACACCAATGTGTTGGGTTTTATTGTGCATTGATTTTTGTCAATCTCCAATCAATGCGTACGAGATGGACAAAGGAGCAGTGAGCAACATCGAAATATTGTCATTAAAATATTGTCATTAAAATTGATGTGTAACGAAAAGTTGAGTTCTCCCAAGGTCTTGTAAATCTGTGCAACGAATTTGAGCAATCGTGAGAGCCAAAGAACCCTCTTCGCTAGCCTGAATGATAATTCAGTAGCTTTAGCGACAGCTCAGCAGAGGGATTTATACCAAATCGAATAAAGAGAGCTACAGATAGTAGAATAGGAAAGCAGAATCCAAAACAGATGCCATGACAGGAGTCTATCGACTAGAGATAAAAGAGAGTGTAGAGGAACTGAAAGGATTACTG
>JAAHHN010000396.1 GCA_010672165.1 Spirulina sp. SIO3F2
AGGCGGTGTTGTATGGCTGGGGTTGGTGCAGGAAGGATGATTCTGGGATGCCCGAACCTCGGAAGATGTCTGATAGCTATCAACAACGCCAGAACCGGCGAGTGATCCCCCGCAACGATCGTTGGGAGCTATTCAAAATTTGTTGGTACGAGATTGAAGATATGGCTCGTGAGCTAGGTTGGCGGGCCAAGGAGGTGATTGAAAGCTGCGATCGCCTCAAGCAGAAGCTCCCGGAGTATGCAGAGCGAATCGATTGGAACCTAGCAATACCATATTGATAACTGGAGGCCTGTAATGAACCTTGAACCTTATTCCCTAATTTATCAAGTCCGATGTTTCTTGGGATTGCAAGATCCCAGACCCTATCACAAAATTATTCAGCGATTGATTCCTGATGCTGTTGAAATCAATCAATCTGATGAAGAAGCTCAGATTGAATACAGCTTCAGCCTTGGCTTTCTTTCTACTTTTGAAGTTCACTTCTTCCTTTTTAATGGTGTTTTTTCTTATAGCGGAGAAGTAGAGCAACTAGAGGAAATCCTGACTGTTCTTGCATTGGTGCTAAAGTCTTTAATTGACATCCTCCCCAGCCTGAAGGCTTAGGGATTCCCAATCTAGATGGCCCGAAGACCAACTTCCTGACGGGTAGACAGCTCAACGGGAACAGCCCCAACTGGGGTCTTACATTCCCTCCCTATCCGTTTAAAGTCGTGGGTTTGCCCAACCCCGACTAGCTCAATATTCTTCGCTGCATTATCATCCCGATCATGCAGAGCACCACAGTTGAGGCACACCACTTCTCGTACCGATAAATCTAGCTTGCCCCACCGATAGCCACAGCTTGAACAGCATTGACTGGTGGGTTCCCAGCGACTGATCACCTGCACTTCTCTGTTGAACTTGTTGGCTTTGGCTTCACACATCACCCGGAACTCACGCCAACCAGCTTGGGAAATAGCCCGTGAGAGCTTCCGGTTCTTGACCATGCCTGACACATTCAGATTCTCCAGAGCCACCACTTGGTTTTCGTGAATGACTCGGGTGGAGAGTTTGTGCAGGAAGTCTTTGCGGGTATCCCGTTGTTTGGCTTTGAGTTTGGCGATCTTCAGGCGCATCCGTTGATAACGCTTTGACCCTTTGACTCGCTTGGATAAGCGTCGTTGAGCACGACGGATTTTGCGATCGCTCTGACGGTAATCCGGTGAATTAACTTTCTCACCCGTACTCAGGGTGGCAAAGGTTTTGAGTCCTAGATCAATACCTACTGAGGGAGACTGAGCAGGCGAATAGATAGGTTCAACTTCCACCACAAAACTCAAGAAATATCGCTCCGCTCGGTCTTTGATGACCGTAACTGAGGACGGTTCGCTGGGTAATGGGCGTGACCATTTCACCTTCAGGTTGCCGATCTTAGCGAGGTAGAGCTTATTGCTTTTGAGCGAGAATCCCCCTTTGCGGAATCGTGCCGTTTGGCGGTTATCTTTCTTTTTAAATCGAGGTGGCTGAACCTTGGGCCCTTGGCGTTTACCACTGAGCGATTTAAAGAAGTTCTTGAAGGCTACTCCCAAATCAGCAATCGATTGTTGCAACGGGATATTCGAGACATCCTTGAGCCATTTCCGTTCTTCTGTTTGTTTGGCTTGGGTGATGCAGACTTTCTGGAGATCACCGTTTCTGGGGAGTTTTTCCGATTGTTTGCACAATGCCAGGGCATCATTCCACACCACACGGCAACAGCCAAACAGTTGCGCTAGTTTGGTCTGTTGTCCTTGTGTGGGGTAGATTCTGTACTGGTATCGTGCTTTCATGGTCGGCTTACTCCACAACTTCAGACTTCGGCATCAACGCCACGACAATATGCTCATTTGACCGATACCTAACCGCAACTTCATTAAAAGCATCAGCCGCATCAACATCACCAGCTTCCTCAAAGTAAGCTGACAGCCCGCTTAGATAATCAGCAACGGTAAACCCCTCTCTAGCAAGGGCTTGCAGAGTATCAGCAACAACTAATTTGGTCGCCTGAGCCTTTGCCGCCCAGAGCTTCATCGGTAAATCCGTATTATCAAGTAAATTACTCATGAGTCTCCTTGAGGGCTTGCCCAAAGTGATAAAGGGCATCAGACAATTCATCCTTCTGCTGCTGGGGTGCATGGGTGCGGTCGGTAATGCGCTTAACGGCATCCAACAGTTCGGGCACAGAAACCCGACCGTTAGTGATAAGCGCTGTTAAGGCTTGATCTATAGCAGTAAGTCTTGCTTCCTGGATCTCATGCCCGATCTGTCTTGCAAGGTCTTGAAGTTGGGTCATGACTGTAGCGAAGATAGTGTGATGGCTAGGGTTGAGGCCGACATTGCAATAGCGATCGCCGAGGCCAGTAAGGAGGCCAGTGAGAGGAGCGCTAACCCAGTAGCACTCAGGTGGATAGCGGGTTGGCGGTGGCGTCGGCGTGGCGGTGCAGATGTGGATCTGGGTCTGGT
>JAAHHN010000397.1 GCA_010672165.1 Spirulina sp. SIO3F2
AGCGGACATTATCCACCTCTAAATCCACATATTTCTTAACCGCTTCATAGAGATTTTGCATCCGCGACAAATCCAAAAAGCATTCAAACACCGAATATTGCACTCGCCGC
The DNA here is from genome assembly GCA_010672165.1 of Spirulina sp. SIO3F2. Taxonomy (GTDB): domain Bacteria; phylum Cyanobacteriota; class Cyanobacteriia; order Cyanobacteriales; family Spirulinaceae; genus SIO3F2. The sequence goes on from JAAHHN010000397.1 coordinate 111, forward strand.
CCCCAGCCTTCAAGAAAAGTAGCGAGTACACAGTAAATGCTGAGTGGGAGGTTGCGGCGATCGCTCAATACCACGGATGGCAATTCGGGAAGGTCTAGCGTTTAGGGCTAATCACTCTCGCCTCCCTGAGCCTGAAGCTTTTCAATCTCTGCTTCACTAAGCTTGCGTTGCGTCACGGTTTTATTAGGGGTAACGGAAAGAGAACCTTTGGAGAAGCTGGCATCACGAAAGTCCACGCCAAGATCAACCCCCAAAACCTTCTCTATTGCTCTCAGCTTTGCTTCAGGCAAAACTTTCACCTCTTCCTTTTCAATGTCATACCAATGGGTTCGAGTCATGCCCGCAAGCTTTGCAAGCACCTCGACTTTACGAGGATCTTTGCGCCGAAATTCTTCGATCTTTGCGCCAATTCCGTCTGCTGGAATTCGAATAGTACGCTCAATCTCCATTGGTGTAACCAAAAATGCTGTCAAGGGAACCTCCTGCTATTTTGTCAGCTTATGGATTACACACCTACTATTGTAGTTTGTAAGCTTGCAATTGACAAATGTAAGATGTAAGTTTACAGTATTCACATGCAGACACAACAAAAGGCGATCGCCTAGCTACCAACTTGAACGATCGCCCTTTGTACGAAACCCCTCGTCCTATAAGGAACAAAGGTAATGACTACCGTAACACACCCCTCAATCCCCCTCACCCCCCGCGACAAAGCCCTCACCGCCAAGGTCGTCACTTGGGACTGCTTTGAAACCACCACCTATACCGCTGACGACATCCAAGAGATCTACCTTGATGGCGATATCGTTGTTATCACCTTTACCCAAGGCGGAGAGACCCGCATCGAACGGGAACAATTCAAAACCAAGATTAAGGAATTCAAATCCCTCACCCCCGAGCAACAAGAATTCGTCCAAGTCTGCACCCGCTCCTCAAAACACGGCATCGTTAACCCCCGCAAAATGCAAGCCGTCTTCTCTGCCGATGGTGAATTACATCTGGGCTGTGTTTGGAAGTATGCCGATAGTTGGTTCTCTTCAACACAACTAGACCAACACTTCCTTGATGCTGAATCGGCTGTCGCCTCCGTTGTCACCTGCACCTGTGCTGAATGGCAAGAAGCCATTGAAGGTGTACAGGGGCGATGCTACTGCGGTAATGGATATTGGACATCTGGAACCCGTGGGCGAGTGAACACCGTTGCCATGCTCCAGGAACAAGGCGTGGATAAGACCCCCCGTGAGATCGCCATCCTTGAGCAGAAAGTGATGATTGGCGAGGACTGCTAATCCCCATTCCCCAGCTTTTCCACAGCGCCATTGTCCGGTGCTACCCCCGATTCAAATCTTTATTGCCCCAATTCGATGAACAACAAAACCATCGTTATTGATGAGCAAAACAAGCTCATCCTCACACCAGATTCGCTCACCCTTCAGCAGAAAAAGAGCTTTATTACCTTTGTTAAGCCCGATGTCGCCCGTCAAGTCGGCGAGTACATGAATGCTTGGGCTGACATCCAAGACCAGTAAGTCCCAGCACTGCAATGACCGCCCCTAACGATGAGCTGGGCGACGAACTACAAGCAGCACTGATCAGCCTTGAGGAATTCAAGGCACTGATGAACGAACTACAGCTTAGTCCTGAAGCGTTCAAGGCTTTGCTTCAACAATTTGCCCAGCCTGATGAACCAACACCACCGGAAGAAGAATCATGACCACTGAAACCGACCGACAGAAACGTATTGATGCGATCGCCCAGCAACAAGCATACCCCAAGCATCCTGGCAGCTTTGTTGACAATATGTACGCAGAAGCGCCAGACGGGATGACCTATTACCAAGCCGTGGTCAAAGACCTGGCTGCGGCTTTCATCATCAGCAACGGTCGCCCACTGAGTAAGCCAGACTGCCGAGACATTCTCGAATCGGCTGACCGACTCATCGAAGCGATCGCCTGTAAGACGCTTGGGGAATCGTGAAACCCCTCAACCCCAATGGTCACACCTGGAGCAGTGGATATCTCTTGCGTTGGAACACCGTTGGCAGCCGCATCACGTTTGAGGTGTTTGCACCCGCAACAGGAGAGCTAATCCACCACGAGGAATCAGACGCTCACCAACGTAAAGCAGCTTTGCGATGTGCTCAGGCTGCAATCGCTAAACATCTTGCTCTGGTGACTGACCTTGATGACCTACCGTTTTAATCCCTTCAGCCCATGAGAACTACTACCAGACCCAGATCCACATCTGCACCGCCACGCCGACGCCACCGCCAACCCGCTATCCACCTGAGTGCTACTGGGTTAGCGCTCCTCTCACTGGCCTCCTTACTGGCCTCGGCGATCGCTATTGCAA
>JAAHHN010000398.1 GCA_010672165.1 Spirulina sp. SIO3F2
TGTTGGTTGCGATCGCAACCAACTGCCTGTGAAATAACCCAGGAGTACCGTCACCACGGAAGGCAAGGTGCATAAGAACCCTTCCGGGTCAAAATAGGGTTTGTAGAGATGACTGGAACCGAGCAAGAGGCGATCGAGGTAGCCAGCTACATTCCCTTCTGGAGACAGATCCCCCAAGGGAAAGTCTGGCACCGGAACCCAGTTTAACAGCGCCCAATAGAGCAACAAAATCCCCACACTCACGACCCGAAGCCAGCGACGGGGACAATGGTAGACCAAGAGAGCAGCGCCTAGATAGGCTAAGCTAATACGTTGCAGTACTCCTAGCCAGCGCAAGGTTGACCAGTCCACCGCTGGCCAGGTTTTGAGCACCAGGCCGAAGCTATTCAGAAACAGCCCTAAGCCAAAGAGCAACAAGCAGCGTCGCCCCAGTCGCAGATAGAACGATCGCGCCGATGGTCTGTTCTTCACATCAGGACGCAAATACTTGCGCAGCGAAAACGCCATCGCCACCCCTGCAATAAACAAAAACGCGGGGAACACCAAGTCTGTTGGCGTAAAGCCATGCCACTCAGCATGAAGTAATGGCGGGTAGACATGGCTCCAACTGCCGGGAGTATTAACCAAAATCATCGCCGCGATCGCTAAACCGCGAAACACATCGAGGCTCATCAGGCGTTGGTTGGCAGAAGGCATAGTTGCACTCAGTCAATATCGATCGTATGGAGCGTATCGTTATTCATGGTTTTGCCGCCGAGGGGCTGACGGAACTGGGTATAGAGGCGATCGCGCCATTCAAAAAATGGGGCATAAGCCGGGTTATCGGCCAGGCCGGGAATGCCTTTGCCCTTAAACTGCTCCGGTACATCCACATAGTCCCCATCGGGGTATTTTAAAATCAGGCTTAAGCCCGCCACGGTCAGATCAGCCAATGTGGGCGCATCTCCGAGCAGATAGGGGGAGTTTTGCAGCATTAAACAGAGGGCTTCGAGGTCTTGTTTGAGACCAACTTCAGCGGCTTTAACAGCAGTTCCCCCCAGGCCAACCCCAGTGCCAAGGGCATCAAGCATTTCACCCGGAATTGCTCCGACCACACTCTTAAAGAGTCCAGGTACTTCTTTGGGCAAAATTGAGGCGCGGAAGGCTTGGTTTTTGTTCAATGCGCCGATCAAGGCTTTGCGACCCTTGAGTCCGATCGACTCGTCCGCCCATTCTTCCAACGCGAGGCAGAGGCCCTTGGCTTTCGGCGTCGTAGGAATGAGAGGTTTTTCTGGGTATTTGCGTTCGAGGTAGAGCGCGATTTCGGTGGAGTCGGGGATGTAGGTATCACCGTCTTTAAGCACGGGGACTTGGCGCTGGCCGGTTTTCTGGAACAGTTCGAGTTGCCCAACGCCGGGAGTCACTTCAATCTTGCGGTATTCCAGTCCTTTGTAGTCCAGAATCAGCCGGACTTTTTCGGAATATTGGGACAGTTCAAATTGATATAACTCCAACATGGAGTGGCCTCCTTACCTCGTGATGATAGTTGTGGGGGTTTGATCCTCCTTGAGAATGGTAACGCTAAAGGCCAGGGAGCGATCGCTGAGTCATCTTGATTCGAGGTCAACCAGAGTAAGCTCAGTGTTTTTTAGCATCCTCTTTACACCCCACATAACCTTGCCAGCAGAGCCGCTTCTTGAACATGGCGATAAATCTTCAACCATCTGGAAAGATATGGTTTAACAAGTTCTTTCTTACCTCCCGCTTTCAGCCAGTTTATGTAAACATACTTGGCGCTTTGTTCAGTGGCATAACAAGTTAACCATTGACGGATGCTGTCTCGAACCAGCTCGATATCCCCCCCAGCATTGAGCCAGCTTGCGTAAACAAAGCTAGCCTCGAATGCTTGGGCATGGTGCCTCAGCCATTGACGGATAAAATCTTGCACTAGGGTTTTCCGTCCCTTGGCATCTAACCATCCCTTGTAAAGGAACTGAGCGTCCAGCGAATTGCCATGAACTGATAGCCATTGCTTGATGGGCTTGGCGACCAAATTAGGGTTACCTTTAGCTTTTAACCACGCTCGGCAGACAAAGTCGGCTTCAAGAGTAGTGGCGTGGAGTTGGAGCCAATCTTGAATATCCCATTTCACCAGGGTGCGATCGCCTGTTGCATCCAGCCAACTTTGGTACACGAACCCAGCTTCAAGGTTAGTGGCGTGGTCTTGGAGCCAGTCTCGAATTTTCCCTTCCACCAGGGTGCAATCACCTGTTGCATCTAGCCAACTTTGATAAACAAACTCAGCCTCGGGGGTAGTGGCGTGGAGTTGAAGCCAATCTCGAATGCCCCCTTCCACCAGGGTGCGAGCGCCTGTTGCATCCAGCCAACCTTTGTACACGAACTGGGCTTCAAGGGTAGTGGCGTGGAGTTGAAGCCAGTCCCGAATTCCTGCTTCCACTAGGGTA
>JAAHHN010000399.1 GCA_010672165.1 Spirulina sp. SIO3F2
CAGTAATCCTTTCAGTTCCTCTACACTCTCTTTTATCTCTAGTCGATAGACTCCTGTCATGGCATCTGTTTTGGGTTCTGCTTTCCTATTCTACTATCTGTAGCTCTCTTTATTCGATTTGGTATTAATAGGTGTATGCAGTCAGAGTGAACATTTTTTCGAATTATCACCAACAAATTCAGAATGAACAGGGTTCAATCTCTTGCAAACATCTGTTAGTCGGGATGAGTGAGTGGTGATTGTTTCTGCAAGGATGCAAAACTGCACCCTTGCGTCCTCAGAGCTGCCACTAAACTGTCACGAAGAGGTCATCTTGCGCTGCGACAAGGTCTGCGGCATTGGTATTTTGAATGGTTGCCAGCCTTCCGACGTGACCCGCTACCTTAATCACGGCATGATTTTGAACTTGGCTGATTTCAAGCTGACCCACATTCAAGCCATCGGCTAAACCAAAAACATCCTGGTTGAGGCTGAAATCATAAATTGTGTTGGCCCATTCGCCAAACGCCAGCACAAACATATCTTTGCCCTGGCCGCCCCAGAGGTGATCAAGACCGCTACCCCCCCGGAGTTGATCTTTACCCTGACCGCCAAAGAGGTGATCATTGCCGCTGCCACCATCGAGTTGATCTTTGCCCTGGCCCCCAAAGATTTGATCATCTTGTGCTCCCCCGAGAAGCACATCATGACCCCGATCGCCGTGGAGAACATCATGTCCTTCCCCCCCAGAGAGCAAATCCTGGCCGTTGCCCCCGATTAGCGTATCGTTGCCCGACTCACCCCAGAGTTCATCCTGGCCGTTACCGCCCTGGAGGTGATCATTGCCAAACCCACCGCGGAGGGCATCACTCCCCGCGTCACCACTGAGGAAATCGTTACCGCCGCCCCCATTGAGCAAGTCCCGGCCACGATTCCCAAAGAGGCGATCGTCTTTTTTGCCGCCGAACAGGTGGTCATTCCCCTTGCCCCCCAGCAATTCATCTTCCCCATCACCACCAAAGAGATAATCGTCACCCCCTTGGCCAAGGAGGACGTCGTCTCCCGCAAGTCCATGCAAGGTGTTGATTTGGGCCGTCCCCTGCAAAACATCGTCACTGGTTGTGCCGTATTCAATGACGGGTTGACGGCCGGCGAAATCAACATCTGTGCGGCTCTCACCCGATCCGACAGTGATGGTGTGGGCAGTGGTGACCGTCCCCTCAAACTCAATGGCATCAAGCAACACACCTGAGTCCACAACCGTATCGCGGACATCCATTACCCCCAAACCAAGGGTGTATGTGCCAGCTTCAGTAAACGTATGGCTGAAGGTCTGATACCCTGTTTCTTCCCCAAAGGGTGTGCTGGAAAATTGGAAGGAACTGTTGGTATTGGCAAGGGTTTCCACGGTTGCTGTACCATTGGTTCCCGCGATCGCGACAAAGGCAAAATCGTTGTAGACCGTGGGCGTCCCTTCATTGGTCAAGAAGTTCCAGTTCAAGGTCATCTGGGTTCCGGCACTCACCGTAACGGTTTGTTTGATCGCTGAGCCCGCCGTGGCATTGCCATTGCCTAATCCATCAAGTTGCCCCGGAGCCAATCCTAAAAAGGCGGCGATCGTAGTATCAGTGATCCCTGACCCTTGGTTGGTTAACAGCGCTTGAAAATTACCATCAGTTGGCGTTGCGCCATAACTCGCAGTTCGCACGGTCGTCGTCCCCAACCCTTGCCAAGCACTGAAGTCGCCGGTTTCAAAACTGCCATTGCGATCGGGCAAGGTTTGCTGCCAACCGGAGGGCACAAGCTGGGCCACAGTGTACGTGCCTGGTGCTAAATCGGTAAAGTGGTAGGCACCGTAAGCATCCGTGGTGGTGGAGACTTCTCCAGCATCGAGTTGACCATTATTGTTGGTGTCCAAAAACACGGTTTGGTTCCACAGGCTCCGGTCGATATTGTCACGATCGCCCTCACCATCCAGGTCATACCAGTAGTGGCCGTGAATTTCTGCGGGGGCCGGTGGAACGAGGGCATTATAAGCATTGAGTCGCCCGCCGGAAACAGTTTTGCCGGCCAGATCAGGCAGAGGGTCAACGGAGTCGAGCAGACGCGCCTTCACCTGGGCAGCGGTTAGGTTAGGTTCGGCCGACCAGAGCAGCGCAGCCGCACCCGCCACATGGGGCTAACCTTGTAGGGGTTTTGTAGACCCCCCTCACAGCAAGGATCTTGCGAACGCACTTTTGAGGGCTGAACCGCTGAACCCTAGCAAAATCAAGGGAGCGATTTGAAACCCCTACAGGATTAGCACATGGGGCTAACCTTGTAGGGGTTTTGTAGACCCCCCTCACAGCAAGGATCTTGCGAACGCACTTTTGAGGGCTGAACCGCTGAACCCTAGCAAAATCAAGGGAGCGATTTGAAACCCCTACAGG
>JAAHHN010000004.1 GCA_010672165.1 Spirulina sp. SIO3F2
TGATCGCGCAGAATATTTGCCAGCGGCTGTTCAGAGAATACAAACAGCGCTAAATCCACCTGGCTCTGAGCCTGTTGCAGAGCGCGACCAATCACGCCGTTGGTGCTGTGTTGCCAAGGCTGGGTGGGTGAGAGGGGCGAAAAATTGAGCGTGACCGTGGAGCTGCCTACTTGCAAGATTTGGGGCGATCGCGGCGGTTTTTGCAAGCCAAACAGACTATCGTTACGGCCGCCCGGCCCATCCCCCCACATAAAATTAAATTCTTGGGCAAACGCTTGGGCCAATATTGGATGTTGAACCACCAGCAGATTGTTAGCATTGCCACGACTAGCAGGCGCATCCATATCTCCATGTATCCCGCTCAATGTCCAGTTGGCTGATCCCGTTACGATTTGAATACCATCGACGAGCATAAACTTATGGTGCATTAGCCCGGAGCCTTTACTGCCATCAGCAGTGTCGTCAATCAAGGGGACACCTGCATTGCGCAACATCACAATCGCATCTGCTTGGGCAATTTCTGCTGCACTGAGTTGACCATCTTGGTTTTGATCCGCCAACATCCGAAACTCTGCCGCCGGATCACCACCACTCGATGAGGGTTCTCGCTCTGACCAGGGCTGGTTATAGGTGTTCTCAATAATCACCCGAACGCTTACCCCAGCTTGATGCTGGGCAATCAGCGCTTGGGCAATACGGGGCAGACGAATCTCTTGTACCGCCACATCCAGTGAGGATTGAGCTTGATTAATCGCTTCGATGATCAGGGTTTCGAGATCATCGCCAGGTCGCTCAATCTGACGGTAGAGGTCAGTATAGTCAGCATTGCGGGCCAGATTTTGGTTGAAATAGACCTGGATGATCGGGTCTTGGGGCAGCGGTTCAGCACGGGGCAGTGCAGACGAAGAAGAACTGAAGGGGAACCAAGTCGGGGCAGATTTACAACTGATTAAAGCCAAACTGGTAATGACAAGACTTGACCACAATTGAGTACGCATAAGACCAGCGGAGTAGAGCGACGATGACGTTCTCTAGCATAGCCAAAAAGCGATCGCGCCTCCCAGAAAATTCTGAGGAGGCGTGTTTCAATTGATTATTGATTATGAATCAATCGTCGGCTGCGCCCACCGCTTCTGCCTCTTCATCATCCTCTGCATCCGTCACCGGGGGCTTATCGAGCTTGATCGTCAGATAACGAATCACATCTTCGCTCAAACGCATCGAACGCTCCAGCGGTGCAACCTGTTGGCCATCTGCCTCATAGTGCAGCAGCACATAAATCCCATCCTGGAATTTCTTAATTGGGTAAGCCAGGCGACGACGTCCCCAAACATCTGCTTGAATATTGGTGCTACCCAGTTCAGTCAGCAGGTCACTATATTTGGTTATGGCAGTATTGGTCTGCTCCTCTGACAAGTCAGGGCGCAGCACATACATCATTTCGTAATGTCGGCTCATATATATTGAAATCGTTCCTTGTGGACGTAAGGCCTCCCAAAAACTGCTTTGCCCTCAGCAACTATAAATTTTTCGCCTCTGGCAAATGGGTTTTGGAGAAGCAAGGCTTTAGAATTTTACTACAAGATTGCAGAGCACCCCAATAACATGGCGCAACGCTACGTTCGAGTTCGTGATTCCCAGGGCCAGATCTTTTATGGTCTACTCCACGCCGATCGCACTCTCCAAGTCCTCGATGCCCCACCCTGGCGTAGTGGCCAACCCACAGAGCTTTACTTAGCTCCAGACTCCCACACGGTTCTTGCGCCCTGTGCTCCGACCAAGATTGTGGCAGTCGGCAAAAACTATGCTGAGCACGCGGCCGAAATGGGGACGCCTGTCCCTCAGGAACCACTGCTGTTTCTCAAGCCCCCCACTACGGTTATCGCTCAGGGTGAAAGTATTCTCTATCCCACCGCCTCAAGACAGGTGGAATACGAGGGTGAACTGGCTCTAATCATTGGCGATCGCCTCCGTCATTGTCCGTCTGATCAAGCCCTTAGCAAAATTTGGGGCTATACAATCGCCAACGATGTCACGGCTCGTGACTTACAACGTAAAGATGGTCAATGGACACGGGCTAAGGGATTTGATACCTTTTGTCCATTGGGGCCATGGATTGTCCGCGAACTGAGTCATGGGGCTCAGTTGCAAACCTATATCAATGATGAACCAACACCCCGTCAGTCGGCGGCGATTGATCAGATGGTCTTTAAACCTGCAGAGTTGGTAGCTTACATCTCCAGCATTATGACGCTCCAACCGGGAGATGTGATCCTTACCGGAACCCCCCAAGGCGTTGGCCCGGTGCAACCAGGCGATCGCGTTCGTGTTGAAATCGAGGGTATTGGTAACTTGAGCAATCCAGTAGAAGCATCTGAGCAATAGGTTTGGTGACCGCATTTATTGCTCAAGAATATTTATGGTTGCTACATCAGGATTGTAATGTCATACCTATCGAAGCTAATTAGCCAAGGTGACACCACAAAAATCAGGGCGTTGATCACGAAGAACAAAACATTGATCAAAGAATCACGCGGGATGCGGGCGTTAGCCCAGGCTGCGGATGAGGAGAAACTGCAAGTTGTACAACTCCTGCTGGAGCTGGGTGTGGAAGTGAATGATATTGATAAACTTCTATACACCTATGAAGTTCCCATTGCTCGGGCTGCTCGAAAAGGTAACGAGCAAATTGTTAAGCGACTCATTGATGCTGGCGCTAATGTCAATGCATCCAACGATGATCCGGAATATTGGAATCCTTTGATGTGTGGGGTTAGTAGTGGCGTATTGAGTGTGGTTCAATTACTCGTCGAGGCGGGAGCAAATGTGAATGAATTTAGGCAGGGTGGTAATTCAGCCTTACAGATGGCGATCGACTCTAATTTTCACGAGATTGTTGACTACCTTGAGCTATTATCCAGTGCAGAAGTGAAGGACATGATTAGAACCACACAAGAGCAAGGTTGGTAGTTTTGTGTGTGTTGGTTTGAGGTACAACACTTAGTAGTGCATCAGTTTTGCATGGGGTTGTCTCTCGTTACCCTAAGCGGAAGCTATCTATCGCTTAGAGAAAAAGAGCATAATTCTACTCTTAAACCACTGTGGCCATTTTCCCTTTTCACATAACTTTTCTAAGCTATCATCACCACAAGTCAACAGACCATTTCTGACCATAGGTGTTTCAATTCGTTTCATAGTTGGCCGCTGCGTCTTACAAGCAACATACTGTCCCCATTTATTTTTGGATTCATCCCAAATTCCTGCTTTTGCATAGCTATGAATTCTGTACTTATTTTTGACTGTGGATTTTGGTGTTGCATAGGTGGTAACGAGATTATCTTTGACTTCCATTGATAGTTGATATGCTCCATGCTCTTCTGAATCTTTGACTAATCCTGAGAGTTCTGGATCTTCGTGTTGTAGCTCTTGGATAGACTTTGCGAATTCACCAAATTCAAGCCTGTAAGATCTTTGCAGCATCAAGAGCCATCGTGTTTTCGATTCATGCTCAGGATCTCTACGGGCGTAAACACATCTTGGCAGCATAATATTTGGCACTACTAGCACTATGAATAGAATGGTCAGAATTGAGACAACACAAATCAATTCCCAAACTGTAAATCCGGAACTTCTACGCATAAGAAAATTGCAAGGTAAATTAAAGCTTTGTGCTTTGAGTTTATTTTTGATGACTTAATTGCAAATATGCCCAGAAAAAGCTCTAAGCATATCACCACCTGTAGAATTTCCTGGATTCGGGTTGAAGTTGGGAATGTCCTACCGATTCAGGGTGATATCCTTTCTTTATTCTCTCCCCATAGAGATAAAAAAGGGGTAAGATTAATGCTCGCCTTGGTGTTACCGGGAAAAAACTGTATTGCTTTTGCAAGATACCGTGATCGCGCCACGGTTCCTTTCTCTTTACAATATTGGCAATCATTCTCGGAATTGTGGCGTGCTGATCTCAGGAAATCTCCCTCTCCCTCTATCTCTACCGTGCCCTTGTGGGAGTCAGCAATCGCTGTCCCAGTGTTGTGCCCCATATCTTCAAGAGCAGCGTCGGGCGGCAACGGCTGAGCAACTGATGCGATCGCGCTACAGTGCCTATTGCACCAAGAATATTGACTACCTCGTAAAGACTCATTATCCTGATTACCGTCAACCCAATAGCCGTCGTCAGATCGCAGCAACGGCGAATAGTGTGAAATGGCTCGGCTTGACCGTAATTGCTACAGAGCGGGGTCAGCCGGATGATCAAACGGGAGTTGTGGAGTTTGTGGCGCTGTTTCAAGACGGGAAGCAAGCCGTGCAGCTTCATGAGCGATCGCGTTTCCACAAAGAAAAGGGCCGATGGTTTTATTTAGAGGGTGATATCTTGCCGCCGTTGCTACCGAAGAAAAATGAGCCGTGTTGGTGCAAGAGTGGTAAGAAGTTTAAGCAATGCCATGGTAAAAGACGTTAGTGTTTTGGGGGCGTCCACCAATGGAGTATTAGTACTAAATTCAGCGTAATTCAAATAGTAAAATAAATTTGTATTGTTCTTGCAATCGCTGGAGTCTTGCCAATGACTGATGCTAGTCCAATCTTCAATCATCCTGATTATCAAACCCTGCTCCACAGCCTAAAAACCCAGATTCGTCAGGCTCAGGTCAAAGCGGCACTGGCAGTCAACCGTGAGTTAGTGTTGCTCTACTGGCACATCGGAGCGCAAATTCTGGAGCAGCAAGCTGCCCAAGGTTGGGGCGCGAAGGTGATTGAACAACTCTCCCAAGATCTCCGCCAAGACTTCCCCAGTCTCAAAGGCTTCTCAACCCGCAACCTCAAATATATGCGGGCATTTGCCAAAACCTATCCTGACTTTGAAATTGTGCAAGGGGTGCTTGCACAAATTACTTGGTATCACAACCTGGCATTGCTCGATAAGCTCAAAAGCCCAGAAGCACGACTTTGGTATGCGAAGGCGACGGTTGAATATGGCTGGAGCCGCAATGTTTTGGTGCATCAGATTGAAACAAAGCTGTATGAACGCCAGGGGAAAGCGATCAGCAACTTTGCGGCGACTTTGCCCCAGCCCCAATCGGACTTAGTCCAGAACGTGCTGAAGTCGGAATACAATCTAGAGTTTCTGGAACTGGAGACCACAGTCCGGGAGCGTGAGTTAGAACGTGCCTTGATTCAGCAGATGCAATTATTTTTGCTGGAGCTGGGGGTGGGGTTTGCGTTTGTGGGGAGTCAATATCGCTTAGAAGTAGGTGGGGAAGAGTTTTTTGTTGATCTGCTATTCTATCATTTGCAACTGCGGTGTTATGTAGTGATTGAACTCAAGACCACAGCTTTCAAGCCAGCCTATGCGGGGCAGATTAATTTCTACGTCAATGCGGTGGATGATTTGTTGCGTCACGAGACCGATCAGCCCACGATCGGCATTGTTTTGTGTCGTTCTCAACATGAGACGATCGTGCGTTATGCGCTCCAGGGTATGAATCAACCGATCGGGGTTTCTACGTATCGCACGACGGCGGAGTTCCCGGCAGAATATCAGGGTAAGTTACCCTCAGCGGAGGAGTTACAAGCTCAGATGGATAATGTGATGATTTCACGTATTGATACAACGATTTGAATTCACAGAATTCCAACTTTCGGGTTGGTTTCGTAAGGGATCTTAGTGCGTTATGCAGGAGCAAAGATTGTACCTCTTGATAGATTGCTCACTGGCTAATGAATCTTAAATCGAATGACATCGCTCGTGAGCACACTATTACAAAATTCTAATCAGGCTTCATCTGAATTTCTACCGATCGCCCTCAAAACTCATTACTCGTTACTCATTACTTCCTCCTCTCCTTCACAATACGCCCGCAAAACTGCTAAACAATTGGCGATCGCCCCCAAATGAGCAATCTCATAACCGTGGGTATTCTCTGTCGGGAATCCTAAACAAGCCGCCCGTGCCACATGCCCAAACTTCATGGCAATCGATGCATCACTGCCGAAATGACTGAGCGCTGCATATTGGATGGGAATATTGATCGCTGCGGCGGCACGGCGTAACTCTGCATTGAGGTCTTCGTCATAGATGCCATAACCATCTTGGGAGAGTAGCACTGGCCGAGCACCATCCTGGATGGGATATTCCGGCGCGATTGGACAGATCTCTAAAGCAATCAGAGCATCAAGCTTGGTACGCTGGGAAAAATACATCGCACCGATCGCACCCACTTCTTCCTTTGCGGATGCGACTAGATAAATATCTTTGTGGGTTTGCTTCAGTTCTTTCGCAAGTGAGAGCAAAATCGCTACCGATGCCTTGTTGTCCAATGTATAGCTGGCAATATGATCATGGAGCCGAAAGGGTTGCTTACGATGCAAACCCACCACCACCCGTGTACCGGGTCGGACACCCGCGATCGCCAACTCATGGGAGTTGCATTTGGTTTCCACCCAAGCGTGCTCCCAAGTCAGGGGCGTTTTGTCTTGCAGGCGTTGCTGGGGAGACTCATGGGAAACATGGCGAGACCCAAAGCAGAGAATACCGGGGAGCGTAGCATTGTCCCCCAAAATATCCACGACCCCCTCGCCATAAACCCAGGGAAACGACCCCCCCAGTCGGCGAATCTCTAGCCGTCCATTCTGGCGGATGCCTTTAACAATGGCACCGATTTCATCTTTGTGAGCTGTAATAGCGATCGCTCCTGGGCCAGTGCCTGGGATTTTAGCGATGATATTACCCGCTTCATCTTGCCAATGCTCAACATCTGCCTCAGCAAACTGTTGCAAGATCAAACTATCCACCACTTGTTCCACACCGCTAGGGGAATGGTGAAGCACTAATGCTTCAATTTGATTGAAAAGCGCATCAAAGTCAGACACAGCAGGAACATCCCAAAACAGCTCATTGCTAAGATTCTACTGTAGAGAAGATTACTTCCTATCAGCATTCTAATTGGGTTAATAATGACCAAAAATCTCAAGAGTCCTCATCGCTACCATTGATGGCATCGATTTGAGCAGGAATAATGATCTCAAATGTTGTTCCTGTGCCGATCTCCGAAGTACAGTTGATTTGTCCGCAGTGGGTTTCAGTAATGATTTTATAGCTGATTGATAGCCCTAAACCCGTGCCTTTGCCAATGGGCTTTGTTGTAAAAAAGGGATCAAAGATTCGAGTCTTGACATCATCGGGAATCCCGCCTGCATTATCTGTAATCCGAATTCTAACTTGAGGCGGGTTGACTTCATCTTGATAACCTGTAGTGATTTTGATTTCAGGACTGTAGCTTGTGTCTATTTTTCGTTTGTCCTCCAGTGCATCAATTGCATTCACAATTAGATTCAGGAAAACTTGGTTGAGTTGGGCTGGATAACAGTTAATAGAAGGTAACTCCCCATAATTCTTGCTAATCTTAATTCCTGGATGTGTGGGCTTGGATTTGAATTTACTCTGGAGGATAACTAGCGTGTTTTCAAGCCCTTCATGGAGATCAACCGATTTATGCTGGGCTTCATCAAGTCGAGAGAAGTTGCGTAATGACAAAACAATATCCTTAACTCTTTGCGATCCCATATGGATGGAAGCCAATAACCTCGGAAAATCTTCTTTAATAAAGTCGATATCAATATTATCAAGCTCATCTTGAATGGCATGATCGGGCTCAGGATAATAGGTTTGGTAAAGAGAGACTAAATTGAGCAAATCCTGAGCATAACTATTGGCATGGGTGAGATTGCCATAGATAAAACCAATGGGATTGTTGATTTCATGGGCGATGCCTGCAACAAGCTGACCGATGCTGGACATCTTCTCATTTTGAACAAGCTGAAGCTGGGTGGATTTTAACTCGTCTAAGGTGTCCGTGAGTTGCTCATTCTTGCTCTCAATCGCTTGAAAAGATTCATGAATGCGGTGTGTCATATAATTGAAGGCATTGGCTAAGACCTGCCATTCATTAAAGCTTTGAATACTCAAATCACTCGAAAACTGACCTTGGCTGATTTGATTGGCCGCATGGGTTAATTTCTCAAGGGGGGAAACTAAAAGTCGTGCCACTTGGACACTCAAGATAATGGTTGCTAAAATAGATACAGTTAATATTGTAAAAATTGCAGCCATTAATCGACGGATAGGGGCATAGACTTCTTGGAGAGGCAGCTCAACAACCACTTGCCAATTCACACCATAGATTAAAGAGCGTGTCCCCAACACGTCAAGACCACGTAAGCCTTGATAAATATGAGTTGAATCCGTTAAATTGTCTTGAAAAACGGCAGAAGCAATACGCGTATCTAACACTTCAAGAATCGCGTCTTGATCAGTCTCAACATCTGTTCGTTTTCTGGCAATAATTTGATTATGCTGATCGAGTATATAGACATATCCTGTTTCACTAATTTGAGAGCGGGCAACAACAGAGTTCAAAAAATCTAGGTTGATCGTTGCAACCAGGACACCATCAGGGCGACCATCTGGGTCTTGAATTGGCAAAACCAAGGTGGTGATTGGCATCTTCAACGACGGTTCAATTTCGATCGCATCAATATATCGGATTTGTTGCTTGATCGCCTTGAACAATTCGGGATCGCGAATTCGCTTGGATGCAAAGTACTCAATATCTGTATTGATATAAGGGGCGATCGCGGCGAGGAGTTGTCCTTCTGGAGTCACGATCGCCACCATCTCATAGGCATTATTTTCGCGGGTCAGACTCTCAAGCAGGGTTCGCTGGGTTTCGCTGGGTAATTGTGCTAATCCCCGCACTTTCTGCAAATAGCTCAACTGTTGTTTGAGATCATCCAAACGAGTTCGTACTTCCATTGCCAAGGCGAGAGCACGTTCTTCCTGGAGTTCTTGGGTTCTGTGCCATTGTGCATGACGACTGAGGACGATGGTAATAATGCCGACAATGATTAGGTTGCTCGTAACCAAGCCAATAAAAATAACTCTTAACCCCTGCTCAAGGGATAGTGAACGCAATCTGCTCAACATCTTGTTGAGCATTGTTGTACATAGACTATTCCCAATCATTAGACTATTACTTATATAAAAAAAAACTTCTCTTCTTAATGAATCTTCACTCTCTTTAAGCTTCGGCGATTGAGCAAAACTATGAGTTGCACGTTTCTCTAAGTCTCCAGTACCTCATGGCGAGATAACTCAATCGGTAAACCAAAGGATTGGCCGCCTCCTAATTTCCGCATAGCTAGTCGCACAAATGAATCATCAACGAGATCTGAGACAACCTGATCAGGAGAAAGTTTATCTAAAAATTGGATCTCATCTTGGATAAAGGTCTGCTTCAGTTCTTGAGCGAGTGCATGAGTATAGGAAGGGAAGGGATAGGGTTGAAAATCAATCCGTTGCGATCGCCATTGGGGATGTAGAATCGCTTTCTGGCGGGTGTAATAGTCCTGATCATAGGAATTGAGCACCCGATCCAAAATTGAAACTGGATAGGGAATGTATTTTCCACCATCTAACGAGAGGATATGAGCTAGCTCTGGACGATTAGCCCGTGCCCAGAGCTGAGACTTCACAATGGCATTAACAACTTTTTGTGTCCATTGGGGTCGGTGTTGTAGATCGGCTTCATGCATAAACACCACACAACAGGCATGATCTTTCCAGACATCCCCAGTCAGACGCAAAATTTTGCCTAAACCTTGGGTTTCAGCCGCAGAATTATAGGGTTCTGCAACCATGTAGCCAGCAATATCTTGTTGGATTAAGGCTTTGAGCATATCCGAAGGCGGTAGGACAACCAGCCGAACTTCATTCGTCTCCAAAGCAGTATGGGAGGGCTTGCTGGTGGGTTTTAAGCCCTGGGCGCGTAGCAAAATTTGCAGCACAACGTTGTGGATTGAATACCACGAGGGAATCGCCAGGGTTGTGCCTGCGAGATGGGCAGGCTGCTCAAGATCCGGGCGAACCGTCAGCGCGGAACCATTCGTATGATTCCAGGCCACCACCTTACCGGGAAAATTAAAGCCGTAGCGCACGAGCATGGTGGTGGGCATCAAGAGATGAATGACATTGACCTCTCTACTTATAAAAGCGTCAATAATGGCATCCCACGATCGGTATTGTTGCGGAGGCTCTGGGGTCAATCCCTCCGCACGATAAAAGCCTTTGTCGTAGGCGGCCAGCAATGGCGCTGCATCTGTGATCGGCAGATAGCCGATTTTCAGTGGTTGGGCGGATGGTGCTGCACCCGACCACCATGCAGGGCGATCGCACCCGGACATTATGGCTGAAAGGCCAACCGCAGAAGAAAATAGACGAGTGAGTTTCAGAAATTGGCGACGGTTGTAGCGCATGATCATCGTTTGGGTTCGCGCAAATCTGATGTATAAAGGCGTTGTCTCTCAAGCATCCCAACTCTATCTTTGTAGAGCTTTACTCCGGGAATGAATCAAGTTCTGTCGTTACAATCATAGCAATCCCTCAAACTTTGTCGATTTTTCGCGTTGTTGGCGAATGAATGAACACGTCCATTGCTTTCCTTGTTCCCTAGGAGATGAAGAGAGCGCAACAGACCGCATTTTTACAAAAATCGCTATACTGCCTGTTCATGACTGGGCTGCTTATGACTAACCTTGCTGATCAATTAACCCATTTACAGAGCCTGTTTCAGGAGATGAATACGGCTTTGATCGCCTATTCTGGCGGGATTGACTCGACCTTGGTGGCGAAGGTTGCTTACGATGTGCTCGGCGATCGTGCCCTCGCTGTCACGGCCGTGTCTCCCTCTTTGTTACCGGAAGACCTCGAAGATGCCCAGATCCAAGCTGCCGCGATCGGCATTGCGCATGAACTGGTGCAGACCCAGGAAATGCAAAATCCGGACTATACGAGCAATCCGGTTAATCGCTGTTATTTTTGCAAAAGTGAACTCCACGATACACTCAAGCCCCTGGCTTTGGAACGGGGCTACCCCTATGTGGTGGATGGGGTAAATGCAGACGATTTACACGACTATCGTCCTGGCATTCAAGCGGCCCAAGAGCGGGGGGCGCGATCACCTTTAGCTGAGGTAGGCATCACGAAGTTTGAAGTCCGTCAACTGAGTAAAGAATTGGGGCTGCCGTGGTGGGATAAGCCCTCGCAGCCCTGTTTAAGCTCCCGCTTCCCCTACGGTGAAGAAATCACGGTGAGCAAGCTGCAACGGGTGGGACGAGCGGAGGTTTATTTGCGTCGGCAGGGTTGGCAAAATCTGCGGGTGCGTTCAGAGGGAGAAACCGCCCGGATTGAGTTGCCTCCGGAGCAAATTCAAACGTTTGTGGCGGCGACAGAGCTGCCGGAGTTAGTGCGCCACTTTCAGACGTTGGGTTTTCTCTTTGTCACTCTGGATCTTGAAGGTTATCAGAGTGGCAAGTTGAATCGGGTGTTGAAGAGTCAACCCCGCTTATCCGGATTGGCTTAGCTCCCGATAAAGCGCTTGCAGATATTTGGCGATCGCGGGCGGTTGAGCAGTGAACGTCAGATAAAAGCCCTGCTCACTGAGCGGGTTTTCTTTAACCTTGCCATATATATCTTCGGTCAGGCGAGGATCTGGGTCAGGGGGCTGGAGTGAGAATTTAAGGTTGTTCAAGGGGGCGGGATGGTCGGCATCCGGTTGCACCCAAATTTCTGCGCCCCGTGCCGAAAGTTGTACCAGTTTACCTGGTAGGGCATGGACATTCAAATGTTTGCCCTCCAGCAAGGAATAGGTGAGTTCAATAGGCTGGGCTAGGGGATAAAACACTTCTGGGGTGCGATCGAGATACAACTGATATTCACCGCCAATACCGCCCACATCATAAATGGCGATCGGGGCGCGAACGCCTTTGGGCATGACTTCTTTTTCTGCATCAATGCGTAGGTCAGCGCCAGCCGCTTGGCGGGTCGTGGGGGAAATCAAAATTTGCCCCCCTGTCGTATAAGACTCAATCCGATAGGTCAGATTCACTTGAGAGCCCACGATGCCATATTTAGTTCGCTTTTCGGAGCCAATATTGCCCACGACCACTTCGCCCGTATTAATGCCAATGCCCATTTCTAACGACGGTAGCTTCATTTTTTGCATTTCTTGATTCACGGCTGTCATTGCCTGTTGCATTGCGACAGCACAGGCGACCGCCCGTCGGGCATCATCGGGACGGTTGGTGGGGGCGCCAAAGAGCACTAAAATGCCATCCCCCATAAATTCATCGATCGTGCCTTGGTAGGCGGTGATGACATCAGCCATGTAGCTCAGATAGAGGTTCAGAATATTGACCACCTCTTCTGGGGAGATGCGTTCCGAAAGAGCAGTGAAGCCCCGTAAATCAGAGGTAAGAATGGTAATTAGACGCCGCTCCCCGCCCATTTTGAGGCCTTCGGGATTTTCTAAGAGATTCTCCACGACCGCATCGGTGAGATAACGCCCAAACGTTTTACGGATATCGCCAGCGGTGCGAGCCACATAGGCAGTAATACTAAACTTTGCCAGCATCAAGGCGATTAAAGGGGGAACCAAGGGAATCCAGAGGGATTGGAGAATGGCAATATAGGCGATCGCGCCCAAAGCCCCCATCACTAGCAAAATTGACCCTAGATTTTGCACATAGCCCCACCAGTTTTTGTCGGTGTAGCGCACCTGCCAGGCCACAACAGCGCCAATGGCTGACCAGAGCAATAGCCACAAAATTTCCATCGGTTCTGACCAAGTCCGCATCATCGGGCGGCCATCGAGGACAGCACTTAAGATCTGACTGGCCTGCTGAGCATGGACTTCGACCCCTGGCATAGGGATGGGTGCATGACCCAGGCCGCCACTGGGGGGCGTTAAAAAGGTATCTTGGGCAGTCACGCCAAGTGCACCGATGAAAATAATCCGATCGGTTGCCCAATCTTCAGGGAGTTGATCTTCGAGTACAGTACTGATGGGAATCCAATCAAACGCCCGCACACCATTACGGTAGTTAATCAAAAATTGGTAGCCCCCATCTTGCGCCCGTACATAGCCACCATCGTGGGCCCGGAAATTTTCAAAAACCGCTTCGCCCATTTGCCACCATTGCTTTTCAGGCGGACAGGATGCAGGTGCAGTATCCCCAGCATCTGAATCCTGGCGGGACAATCGTTGCCCCAGAAATTGCCACCAAGGTTGGGGACACGACGCAAGGGTGATACCATACCCCTGAGCATCTAGATAGGTGGCTGCGGCTAAGAAACCTAGACTCAAACGAGTTTGACCATCTGAGCCTTCTAGCGAAATCAAGCCTCGCCGCACCACCTGATCCGGATCTTCGATGACATCATTGGCCCCAATGAAGAGGGAACTTTCCCCCGCAGCTTGAGCTTGCTGTTGTCGTTCTAAGAGCGCGGGGGGGGGCGGAACGGTTTCAAATGCACCTTCACCAGCAACTTTTTCAATCCCCAAGATGTTGGGAACGGTGCGAAAGACCTCAGAGAGTTCATTATGGCCAGGCTCAACGGGTTGATCGCGAAGATCATCAAGGGCAATGACTTGAGGGTTTTGAATGTCAAGTTTGGTAATGACTTCGGCGTAAACCTGATCCGGAATATGAATGCGCTTGAGCTTGCTATAGTCTTCTTCGGTGATCCCCACAATGGCGATCCGTGCGTCTTGCGGTTCTTCAGGGCGCAACCGGAGTAACAGATCATAGGTTGCCCATTCCCAGCCTTGAAGCAGGCCGGTGAGCCGAATCAACAAAACCCCTAGCGCTACAGAGGGGGTAGCGATCGCTACCCCCCGCCATTGCCAGAACAACGCTTTGCACTGAGTCCACATGGAGCTTCTCTAAATAGATGGTCTGCAATTGGAGATGCGCTCTGACTTTAACTCATGATGACTCCAATCTACATCAAGCTGATGGATGTGCAAGTGCTTAAACGATTAATCCACAAAACATTGGGGATCGTTATCGAGCGTATAAGTTGCGTTTAGATCATCCGCAAAGGGTACGTCTTCAAAACATTTCAGACCTTGAGACTCAAGTAACTCATGCCATGTGTCTGGATTAGCTTTGCGATCTTGGGCAGTCGTCCGAATTTCTTCGTTCCAGAACAATACGTCAGGGTCAGGATTGCCAATTGAAGCAGTGCAACCGTTCTCACAAGTAATGAGTCCTTCTACGGTGCCATTCTCCGGGGTTGAACCGTTACATAACACTGAGAATTGCCAATGATACACCTTGCCCGGCTCTAGCCTAACTTCTTCAATTTGATAGCGAGCGATGCGAGGGCCAGTTGCTGCTGTTGCTGGCACCGGTAAATTGTCCTGAAATAAAATTTCGTGATAAGAATAGCGCTGATCTGGATCATTGCGGGGAATTAATTCATCAATAACCAGTTCCGCTGTATCAGCTGCAGTTTGGGGTAAGTAAATGAAGAGTGTCGGGTGCGGATCTAAGGTTGTCGTTGTGTTGTCTTGGGGGGCTAGAACAGTCATCGGCGTGAGGGCATCTAATTTACCATCACCATTGCGATCAAAGCGACTGATCACACAAGCGCCAGCACTTCGCTTGGGTGCACCACTGGCAGTACGGGAGGGCGCTCCGTCGGAAGGAGAAGAATCAGGAGTATCCACTGCACCAACAGGGGGAAGTATGACTAGGCTAAATCCCAACGCACTCGCTACCAAAAGACCAGTTCGTAATTTTTTGTGAAAACCCATATTTTTGTAGAAACCCATAGCTGCCCTGCCAAGCTTAACGATGAACGAAACCTTAAAAAATAGCTACTTCTAGCATACCTGTTTTAAAGAAAGAATGCGAGTCTGTATCAGTAATTGATACGTCTAGATAACCAAGTCTTAAGCCTTAGAAGCAAGCTTAATCTACAAAACATTGTGGATCATCTTCAATGGTGAAATCTACATCAGATTCATCTGAAAAAGGAACTTCTGCAAAACAGGCTAATCCTTGACTGTCTAAAAGCTCAAGCCATTGTTCTGGATTAGATTGACGCAACTGTGCTGTGAGGGAAACAGTCTCATCCCAAAATCCCTGTTTGGCATAACTAAGAGCAGTTTGCATAACTTCTTCATCGGTCAATTGGTTTAAATCAGGAACTTTAGACTCAATGGAGCAACCATTTTGGCAGCTTATAATTCCCTCAACGTGACCAATAGTTGCGATTTGCAAGAGACCATGCTCTTCATTTTCACAGGAGAGACTGAATGACCATTTATAGGTTCTGCCTGGCTTGAGAGCAAAGTCACTTAGCGTGTAAGCTGCAATACGTGGACCATTTTCTATACTACGAGGAACAGTTAAAGTATCGTTAAAGTAAACTTCTTTCTCTGGACTCCCATCCAGTTTTTCATAAACGCTGATTACAGCAGTATTAGCTGGGGATTCAGGTAAGTAAATAAAGAAAGTTGGGTTCTTATCAAAACTGCTAATCGTGTTATTCGTGGGTGTAATTGCTGTCATTGGGGTCAATTTATCAATAACACCATCACCATTCAGATCTCTGGGTTGAGGAGGTTCACAATAACCACTACGTCGAGGTGCGCCACTCGCCGTACGTGGCGGCGCCCCACTAGAAGGGGTTGAACTGGGAAAGCTGATAGCATCTGAGGGCAGTGGCACGATCGCTCCCATGCCAAAGCCTAAAGCACTGAGCAGTAGTAAGTTGGTCTTGAAAGATTTGGAGAAGAGCATAACTATTTTGGAGAATCTCAGATCAGAATTAGAACAGGAAGGCAACATTTTAGAATTGTGGTGAGTTACCATCCACAAAGCATTTGGGATCGTTTTGAACTGTGAACTCAGCACCACTATCATCTGCGAAAGGTGTATTTGCTAAACAACCTAAGCCCTGACTTTCGAGTAGCTCTGACCATTGTTTTTGATCGAAGTTGCGTAATTGAGCAGTTAGACTTAACGTCTCAATCCATAACTCTTGCTCTGCATAATCTTGCGCTGCTTGAGTTAGTTCAGATTTATTTAAATCTTGTACTCTAGAAATATTTGTATCTGTACTACAGCTCTGGACACAGGTAATCTCACCCCACAATGAGTCAGTGAATGGTTCTGGATTACCACAAAGAAGGGCAAAGCTCCATTCATAAGTGCGACCAGGCTCAAGATCTAAATCATTCAATTCATAGGCAACAATCCGTGGCCCATCATCCGTGACACTGCTAGGAATAGACAATGTGTTGTTGACATAAACTTCCTTGCGCTCGTAACGAATATTAGGGTTTCCATTCTCATCAAGGATAGGTTTATCATCCGCATCTAAAGCAACCACACCGACCTTTTCTTCTACAACAATTTGTGCAGAAGTTGCAGTGTTTTGTGGCATGTAGATAAAGAAGACAGGATGAGTATGAGCGGTTTGGACAGTATCAGTAACTGGCACAATTGCAGTCATCGGGGTCAGCCATGTTTCGGCATCACCATCATTATTTAAATCCGCTTTCTCGACAACTTTACATTCACTCCGACGGGGTGCGCCACTCGCGGTGCGGGGGGGAGCCCCTCCTGATGGCGTGGAACCGGGAAAACTGACAGCTTGACTGGGTAGGGGGGCGATCGCACCTATCCCCATACCCAAAATGCTGATCAGCAATGGAATCGTGCGTAAGGATTGCTTAAAGCTCAATTTGCTAAGACCCCACTTGTTGTGAAAACCCATAACTATGCTCAAATGCTCAATGATTCAAAATGAAGGGAGATGCTAATTCCAAGATAGCGGTTTCGTTTCGGTGGTGGCTGGATCAACTGTGCAGATTCACAAGCTGGCCAAGCTGTCTGTTGTGCCTACTGCCGATTCGCTAATGCTCTGATGTGGGCCAAAATTAAAGTCTGTTAGTGAGATTTTATTGGTCAAAATGCAAAACCTAAGTCGATATAAAATTCAGCGTCACACATATTTTGACCACAATTGCACCTAGAGAAGTTCCGGACATGAACAGAAAGACGGCCAGAACCAGGCAAAGGTTGCTTAGAGTCTGAATTATTGTTCATGTCTCTTGTTTGTGCTGCTCATAACCCTTACGTGTGTGGTAAAACTTTAGGGCGATTGCTCCTGACGATGGCGGCTATATCCACCATCACTAGTACTCGACGGCGGAAGTAAGCCACCTATTCAAAATCCACCCGATATCTGTCATACAGACACTTTGAACTTTGAACTCTGCACTTTGAACTTCCGCCCTGCGGTACTAGGCTATTGGCTCTTAGCAGTCTTTCCCTTGTGGGGGGTTTGTGTTGAAGCCTCATAACCGCTGAGTAGAATAGTCTATTTGATCTAGTTAAGCCGTTACGCAGCTAATGTTCTTCATTTAGCCCTGAGTGCTAATTTGCCCAGTTAGATACAAAACTTCACTAGCAAATCTGCGAGTAACCCTTTATCACTAAGGGTAAGCCCTCAGTGAAAATACTAGCCTTAGGTAAACAGACTGACGTAACCCAGAGGCTGTCATCAACGAAATATCAAGCAACGCATTGCGATAGAGACTATTCACTCGCTATCGCAACGGTTGGGTTCGGCGTTGTATCGCTTGTCCCATAAGAATGTCAGAAGAATTGATGGTGACATGTTCTGCACTCTGCTCTGCCTTGTTTTGTTGGGCTATCTGCCCCAATTCACCCAAACTGCTAACTGTGACATGAAAACGATCTCTCGACATACATTTAATCCCTTTTCCTTCTGTTTGATTCTGTTAGCGTTGGCGCTATTGGCACCCGCCTGTCGCCCCTCTGCTGATTTCAACTCCACTCAGGAGACCCAAGCAACTCAAACACCCGCATCCAGCGACGCTGAACTGGAGATTACAGAACTGGCGATCGCTATTCTCCCAGCCCAAACAGGAGAGGATGCCAAGGCGAGTTTTAGTAGCCTTGAGGCCTATTTGACGGAACAACTTGGAATTCCCGTCACCCTCACCCTTGCCGAGAGTTACGATGCCACGATTGAGATGATGGCTGACGAAAGGGTTTACGTCGCTCATTTGGGGCCGTTTTCTTACATCAAAGCCAAAACACAAAATGATGCCCTTGAATCCATTGTGACAAGTATTCAAGCGGATACGGGTCGCCCATGGTACACCAGCGTTATCATTGCTAGCAATGCCAGTGGCATTCAAGAGCTGGCTGATATCAAGGGCAAACGCTTTAGCTTTGTGAGTGAATCTTCAACCTCTGGTTTTCTCGTCCCTACAGGTGCGTTTAAAGATCTTGAAATTGATCCAGATGTTGATTTTGCCACGATCGGTTTTGCAGGCAGCCATGATCAAAATGCTGCTGCTCTAGCCCAAGGACAAACTGATGCGGCTGCGATGACAGCTCAAACCTACCAAGAAGCTAAACAGTCGGGTCAACTTCCAGAGGATACATTCACGCTGATTTGGGAATCTGATCCTATTCCTGGTGGTCCCATCGTCATTAATACCAAGCTATCTGAAGATCTGCAAAGTAAGCTTAAAGAAGCCCTGGTTAATGCGCCGCCTGAAGTGGTTAATGTCATAGAACGCAGTAATGATGAAGGTGCAGGTTATACATTAGTTACAGATGAAGACTATGACCTGATTCGCCGTTTACATGACTCACTGGGAATTGAAGGGTATTAAAAGACTTTGCCTAAATATGTTGGCTTGGACGAGAGGATTGTTGCTTATTCCCTCAGGATTCCAGGCAAATATGGTGATATGCACTAATGTTGAGATTAAAATCCTGTCTCAGTCTACTTTGAAAATCAGACTGCTATGAGAATTGCAACTAAGCTACTTACATCTTCTGGACTCATTATTGCAGTGATTATTACCTTCTTTGGAGGTGGTACATTGCTATCCCAAAGAATTGGCAGAAAAGCTGAAATTCAGCATAAAAAGACCCTGTTGATAGTTAATCGTGTCCTAGGTCTTAAGATTTCCCTGCAAAATGAAATTTCTTATCTCAAAGACTATCTTTTTTTGGATGAGAGTTCAACTCAGATGGCGAAGTTTCAAAAAGAAAAGTCTAATCTTGTCCTGGCCTTAGAACAGCTTCAAAAGCAGTTGCCTGATTCTCTTACTGTAAAATCAATCCAGGCACGGCATAAGACACTGATTCAACTATCAGATATGCTTAGGGATGGGGGAGATTCCTTAGCTGAAATCAAACAAGATATTAGTACGATCGATGCTTATGGTCGAGATATTAATTATTTGATTGATAACTTAATTGAGGATGCGATCGCCCAAGAGGAATTTGCCTATCAACGGGTCAAACGTCTAGAGTCTTGGCTGTTTATTGCTCAATATACCAGTATTTTAGTTATCTTAGTGCTGCTTGCCTGGCAATTCAAGCAAATTTTTTTACCATTGATTCAATCTATTCGAGATTTAAAACTTGGGGTTACGGAAATTGGTACAGGACAATTTCAGAAACGGGTAACCATCGAGACAGGAGATGAAATTGAAGAACTCGCCTATGATTTCAATTTGATGGCACAGCAGCTTGAGGAATCTTATCACTCTCTAGAAGCTAAAGTTGACGAGCGCACAGCTCAATTCAAAAAAGCTAATCAAGCCTTAACACAGACTTTACAAGAATTAAGGCAAACCCAAGGGCAGCTCATTCAGAATGAAAAAATGTCGAGCTTAGGTCAGCTTGTTGCAGGAGTTGCCCATGAAATCAATAACCCAGTTGGTTTTATTTATGGTAATTCAACCCATATAGCTGGCTATGTTGCAGATCTGTTCGAGATTATCAATTGTTATGAGCAACAGTATCCCAATCCCCACCCAGTAGTGCTGAGTTTGTATGAAGAACTAGAAATTGACTATCTTAAAACTGATTTACCTGAGGCTGTAAAATCCATGAAGTTGGGGGCCGATCGCATCCGTGAAATTGTTCTTTCACTCCGTAATTTCTCTCGCCTCGATGAAGCAGAAACTAAGGAAGCAGATATTCATGAAGGCTTGGATAATACCCTGATGATTTTGCAAAATCGTACTAAGTTTCAAGCGAAGCGCCCTGCAATCAAAATCAGAAAAGACTATGGTGAGATTCCTCTTTTCTATTGTTATCCAGGTCAGCTCAATCAAGTTTTTATGAATATTCTGAGTAATTCGATTGATGCTTTGGAAGAATATCATCGCAACCGAGTTGAAACAAATCAGATATCAGAAGCTCCTCTGGAAATTCAGATTAAAACACAACAAGTATCAACACCTGTTGCTCATTCTATGTTAGAGGTAGAGAACTGGATTCAAATTACTATTGCAGATAATGGCCCAGGGATTAGTGAGTCTGTGCTAAATAAATTATTTGATCCGTTTTTCACAACCAAAAAAGTGGGTAAAGGCACAGGTTTAGGACTTTCGATTAGTTATCAGATTATTGTAGAAAAGCATGGGGGAGATTTGCGTTGTGAATCAATCCTTGGGCAAGGGGCTAAATTTTTCATCACGTTGCCGATGTTGAAAGCGGGCCAAATCCTAGAACCTGCGATCGCCTAGCCATGATTCTGCAAAGGCTTGAGCGTGCGAGGTGATATTGTGCAATCAGTCCGTACAATTCTCAAACATAGGGTGTGATGCTCGAAGTCTCTGATGGTACAGACTGCGCCTCCAGGACATCCACAATATAGTCAAAACGATAATGATTAAGACATTGCAGCAGATACTTTTGCAAGGGTCGCGCTGAACTGGGCATCGCTTGGAGTAACGGTAGCACAAGCGTGTGATCGCATTGTCGAGCTACTGTTTTTAGGGATAGTCGCCAGTCGTGAGAGAGTTGTCCAAGTAAAGTCTGAAACTGCTCCTGTTGAGACTGATTGACCAGAAAACTGGGTTCGGAGTCAGTGAGGCTGGCAAGAACCGTAGCATTGGCCTCGCCGTAGCAATATTGTACATTGAGATGTTCTGCGAGCTTGGTGAAGATCAGCGTTTCATCAAATGGTTTGCGTACAAAGTCATCGCAGCCTGCTGCGAGAGCCAAAGCGCGATCGGCTTCAAACACCCGCGCTGTCAGCGCAATGATCTTGGTCGGGTTGAGGTGCGCTGCCAGTTCTCGCGCTCGGATTTTACGGGTGATCGCATAGCCATCCATCTCCGGAATTTGCGCATCCATCCACACCAGGTGGGGACTAAACGTTTCCCAAAGATGTAAGGCGCTGTCCGCCTCTGTGGCAATGCGGACATCAAACCCCACTTCACAGAGGAGTTCACTGAGCAAATGACAATGCTCAATCGAATCATCTACGACTAATAGTCGATATTCAGGTTGGTTGGGGGCTAAATGCAGGACTTGGGGCGCAATATGAGGCCGTTCAATGGCCTGGAGCTGCGATCGCTCCACTGGAATTACAAACTCAAACCGAGAGCCAACCCCGACGGTGCTTTGTACCGTAATCTCCCCCCCCATCAAGCGCACAAACTGTTGTGAGATCGCCAGCCCCAATCCCGTGCCTTGACCAACATTTTGACCACTCTGGGTCTGCTCAAAGGGTTTAAAGAGTTGAGCAAGTTCCTTTGGGGAAATCCCCACGCCCGTATCCACCACGACACAATGTAGTGCCCCACCCCCTTCGGTGGGCGAAAAATGCATCAGGAGACTCACCTGACCTTGGGTGGTGAATTTGAGGGCATTCCCCAACAGGTTAATCAGCACCTGCCGTAGCTTGCCTTCATCCGTGCAGATATAACGCGGAGTGTCGGGATGGCGCTCGAACAGGAGATTTAACCCCTGACCCACTGCTTTGAGGTGGAGCATTTCGTAGAGGCGATCGCAAAACTGATGTAAATCAAATGGGTTTTTATGGATAGGAATACGTCGAGCCTCAATTTTGGCCAGATCCAAGACATCATTGATCAGTCCAAGCAAATGCTCGCCACTGCGATTAATGGTTGTTAAGTGTTCTTGCTGCGGTGGGGTGAGATTAATCTGCCGCTGTAGGAGTTGGGTAAAACCTAGAATGACATTGAGGGGAGTACGCAACTCGTGACTCATCTTCGCCAAGAAATCACTTTTTGCACGGTTGGCTTGTTCAGCGGTTTCCTTCGCCTGCTGGAGTTCGACCGCACTACGAATGCGATCGCTAATATCTTCCAAAATGACCGTCGCATAGCGTGGTATGCCTTCGGCATCATAGGTGAGGGAAACCGTTTTGTTGCACCAAATCACCTGTCCATCTCGGCGTAGGCACCGTTTTTCTAGGGTATAAGTTCCTAGCTCTCCCGCCCAGAGGGCTTGATAATGCTGAGCGTCCGGGTTTAAATCGTCCGGATGAGAAAGCTCCTGAAAACTCAACTGCAATATTTCTGCGGCATCATAACCAAAGATATCGCAATAGCGTTGGTTGACTTTTAGACAGCCCCCCACTTGATTATGGTGGGCAATACCGATCGCGGCTTGGTTAAATGTAGCGTTGAGCAGCGCTTCACTCTCGCGGATCGCCTTTTCCGCCTGACGCCGCTGAGTAATATCTTCCAGCACCCCCAGCACTCCTACCACTTGACCTTGGGGATCATGGATGGGGACTCGGTTGATATCTAACCAAACTTCTTGCCCAGCGTCATCCAGGCGTTCTTTAATCGCTACTGTGTGGAGTTGGGGTTGATTGGTTTCAATGATCTGGCGATCGAGAGCCCGATAGCGCTCAGCAACCTCGCGCTCGGGGAGTAGATCAAAATCAGTCTTGCCCTCTACAATGGCTGGATCGGTTAATCCCGCAGCGGCAGCCCAACGTTTATTGCACCCTAAAAATACTGAATTTGTATCTTTCCAAAATACTTGCTGGGGAATGTTGTCAATGATCAGCCGGAGGTATTGTTTTTGTTTTTGGAGTGCAACTTCCGCTTGCTTGCGGGCGCTAATATCTTGCAGAGCAACAAAAATTCCCTGTGGTTTGCCTTGGGTGTCTTGACGCAGATGGGCACTCAAAATGCTGTAGACCCAATCACCGGGCTGACCGCATCGCTGTTCGAGATCCGTCAGGGGCTCATGGTTGCTCACGAGGGTTTGTAATTGTTGGCTGAGATGGTTTTGATCGTGAGGATGAATCCACTCTAGAAAAGAGGTTTGCAAGAGTTCTGCGACAGGAACCTGAATCAGACGACACAGGGCAGGATTAACCTGTAGAATGGTGCCCTCTAAGGATAACTCTGCCATGCCAATGGGGGCGAAGGCAAAAGGGTTTTGGGTCTCGTTTCCTGAAGGAGAAAGTGCGCTTGGGGTAGCTTGTCGCTCCCGAAAAGCTAACCGACTCAGGCCGAAGCCGATCGCGCCGCTAAGGGCCATCGCCACTACCCAACCCCAGGCAGGCAACTCCAAGGCTAAGAAGCCAGGCACAAACAACGCGGGATAAGAAATCATAGGTGATTGCTAGAGAGTTGAATGGGGTGAGTCAGGCCCCCTTGACAACAGCCAACCAAGAACCATTCTTTATTATGACCCTTCCCTTCACCTTATTTGGGGCGGGGAATATCCCCCTCTCGGAGTAAAACCAGGATGACTGAGAGGCAACTGAGAAGCAGATGTTACGATTCGTCTGCTTTGGGCGCTTGCGATCGCGCCGTTAGCTCATCAATGGTTTGAATCACCAGCCGCTTCGCTTGCAGTTGCCAACCCCACCGCTGTATGGCGATCGCGGCGGGTAGTGCCAGGGCAGTGCCCAAAAAATCCAAGGGTTGTCGGAACGAAATGCCGAGAAGCAAGCCTAACCCGGCAATCCCCCAAAAGGGTAAAGCGATGGCCTGGCGTTGCTCAATCACCAAACGGCTGAAAATGTTATCGGGAATCTCGGTCAAGAGTTCCTGTTTCACTTGCTGTTGCTGGGCTGGCGTCACTGACAGGCCAATTTTGCGGCGGAGTTTTTCAATCTTGCGAGCATCGGTGCTGTATTGCGTCAGCTCATCTTCGGCCATCATAACCAAGCGTTCGGTTTGTCCCATGCTCCCCTTCAGTTCATTGTCAATCATTACGTTCTATTGAACAGGGGCAAGCCACATTTGGGCAACCGCATTACTGCATATCCTAATCCTCTATGCCCTTGACTGCATCTCAGATATACGCCTTGTCATTCCTTGAAGATGCCTCCTACAATGCTCTCGGCAGCGAAAAGAGAGAGATTGGGAGCGGAAATATGAGTCAACAAGCCTTTGCAGAATTTTTTGAGCATTGTGTTGGGAATTGGAGCACTGAGCGCACCTATCATTATCTTAATCAGCAAGTGGTG
Source organism: Spirulina sp. SIO3F2 (assembly GCA_010672165.1). Taxonomy (GTDB): domain Bacteria; phylum Cyanobacteriota; class Cyanobacteriia; order Cyanobacteriales; family Spirulinaceae; genus SIO3F2. Next base: position 24,152 of record JAAHHN010000004.1, read on the forward strand.
GAGCGATCGCACACAGATTTCCAAATTCAACGTCTGACGTCGGGGATTAAGACTAAAGTTCTCAATGATAATCAATATGCCATTCCAGATAATCTTGAGCTATTGCAGGGTTTCTCTTTGGCATTCCAGACGGTTTCTGAGACGGGCGATCGCGTCAAGCAGCAGCTCAATATTTTGTTTGTGGTGAAAAGTGAGACGGGATCAGTATTAGAGGGGGACTATTTGCGCGATCGTGCCTACGAAGAAGATCGACCCATCATCTCACCCTTTAAGTTTGATTCCACCAGCCGGGAGTTATTGATGACCACGACCTACACACGGGTGGTCTCGGTGGATTCGATTATGATGATTAATCCCAAATTGCGAATTCGGCGGATTTTTAACTATTTCAAGCCAGAGCCAGGTCAGCCGCTCAAAGATATGGGGTTAGTGGGTTTTGGGGTTGAGCAGAAAGTATCGTAGAAGGTCTCTACAATTAAAGTGATCCGTACGATCCTCATAACCAGCAATGACTGCTACTCCCTTGCTACGGAAAACGTTCACTGTCCAAGAATTTCGTCAAATCCTTGAACTGGATTTTCTCCAGGACACCCGTCTGGAACTACTGAACGGAGAAATTATTGATATGGGTAAAATTGGGCCGCGCCATGCTGCTATCGTGCGTCGTCTGACCCGCCTACTGAGTCAACAACTTGACCCCACCCAAGCCACACTCGATGTGCAAAATCCCATTGAAATCAGTCCCAATTCTCAGCCTCAGCCGGACTTAAGTCTGTTGGTTTCTCGTGAGGATGACTATGAAGCCCGTCATCCTCTGCCCAGTGACGTTGTGCTACTCATTGAAGTGGCTGACACGACCTTAGAAAGCGATCGCAAGATCAAAGTGCCGCTCTATAGTCAAGCGGGAATTCCAGAAGTGTGGCTGGTTGATCTCAACGGCAAAATGTTAACCGCTCACCGCCAACCTAGTCCCCAAGGGTATCGGTTGGTGCAATTGCAGAGTTTTGATGATACGATTTCGCCGTTGCGATTGCCGGATGTATCGTTGTCGTTGCGCTCTCTTTTTCCGCAATGATCTAAATTGCTCTTAAGCTCTTGACTCAAAAAGCAACTCCGCATATAGTTTACTGGTATTCTTGAACTAAATAGAGACTTGAGTTAGACAGAACTCTACTCAAGTCAAGACTCTGATATCGCAAAAGATCATGAAACCAGTAGAATCAGGCTATCTATCTGAGCTATCAACTAAAATTCAAACCTTACCTCCAGATGAAGCTTCACCCCATCTTCTAGAGGGAAGTATGCTGATCCTGTTAGCAGGTTTTCCTGACCTTGCTTTGACAGCATTCATGCATTTAGTGGAAGGTGAGCTGAAAGTTGGTGAGAAGAGTCGGCTTGCTCCGTCGATTAAATCCATTCTTCCCAGCCTGTTTTGCGCAGTCGGTCAACCTTGTCCGGCTATCTTTTCTGATCAGGCAATGTCATTTAGGCAATTGGGAGAGTATATTGCTGAGAATCGTAGGGAATATGAAAGAACTGCAAGTATTGATCGATGGTTTCAGGTCAAGATGCCAAGAGATGACTGGAGTCAAGAATTTCTACACGAAATTACTCATCCATCTGTTGATATAGAAAGCAATGAGAGATTTAAGGTGTATGCTTTTTTGCAAGACCTACATCGAATTATCTCTGTACGCTATATCAGTCGTAAAAAATGGCAAGATGTTGATCGGCTTTTATCACTATTTGAAGCTGTCATTGATGCCTGGCAGCTTGATGAAAAAGGTTATATGGAGTATGAAATCATTGTATTTGGAATACGAACTTATCTTGAGTTAAGAGATGAAGAAAAATTAGATCATTATATTCAGAAGCTTTGGCGATCTGAAGATCGACCCATTAGTTATTTGTTTCCACTTCCATATTTTCCTGCGTTAATCGAAAGATTTGAGCGAGGTGCTTTGCGAACTGAGATCAACTTCAGTCGAGAACAAGTGAAAAACTTTATAGACTCTCTTCAAATTCGTAATCAAAAATCTGAAATCAACTTTTTTGTGCCAACCGTGGAAGATTGGACTATTCTTCTGACAGAGTTGAGCGAAGCTATATTTAAAGATTTGAGTATTGATGATATTGAAGATGAACAAGAAAGCCATCCTGATGTTGTCGAGAATAGAAGCTGTCTTAGAGCAGGGGCAACAGAAGATGAGCTTCTGGAATTGGAGCACAATTTGACAATACCTCTACCATTAAGCTATAAGAATTTCCTGAGAGCTTCTAATGGCTTCGTTTTTTTGAGTGGATATTGTGAACTATTCGGCACAGATGAGATCAAATGGTTTGCCGATGAAAACAGTGATTGGATAGAAGCTTGGGATAGCGATGATAGTGATATCACTGATGAGCAGTACTTTCAATACGGAGAACATCAAGATTGTGTTTGGATTCGGAGCCAGTATATGAAGGCAGCCCTGCAACTTAGTTCTACTGAAGATGGCTATGTCTACTTGCTCAACCCTAAAATCATTGATAATAGGAATGAATGGGAAGCCTGGGATTTTGGCAATAAATTGCCTGGTGCATATCGATATCGTTCCTTTTGGGAAATGATGAAAGAAATGCATAAAGAATATGTTGATTCTGAAGGCTAAGAATCAACATGTGTCTCACCGAAAAAAATGGGAGCAGGTGCTCCCACTAAATTTTCTCCAAATTGGTTGAAAAGAAATGTCCTTATGCCATGCGCAACCTCGGTCGCAACCCAAACAACCCCTCCAAAATCTCCGGCTGAAGATGCTTGTTCCAATCGCATATTTGGCGAAGCACCCGTGTGAAGATGTAAGCCAATTCCGCCCCATAACGTAGATTACCGATTTGTAGAATCTCGCTGCTGGTGGTGCGATCGCCCTGGTGATGGTCAAACATTTGAACAAACTGAGCCGTCATACCCACCAAACGGTTAAAGGTTTGGTCGGCAAAACCCCAGCGGGTCATACCCCAGAACTTGGCCAGGTGGTTGACTTCGTCCTGCATCGGCTGGGCGATCGCTTGCTGTAATGCTCCTGTCGAATGGGCCATGAGCCAGAGGTAAAGCGAGACTGCACTCCATTCGGTAGTGATACGGCGGATCGCGTGGCGATAGAGGTCTTCACCCAGATCAATTTCTGGCTCCAACGTTGTGATCGTGTTGCTGTGGGGGGTGAAGGGTTCGCCGACCAGTTGTTGATAGAGCTTGCAAAACGTCGGCGCATGTTGGCGTTCTTCCTTTTCCCAAACCCCCACTTCAATCAGTTTCCCCTCGGCATCATAGGAGCCACTAATAAAGCGACTCATCTCCGGATGCACTTGTTGGAGGTAGTCACGGCTGATTTGGGCATAGTCTCGAATGGGGGCTTCGACTTCTGCTGAAGCCGCGATGAGGCTGGCAAATAGCTCCCGATCGACGCCCACAATCTGCTCAGGAGAAATAGCCTGCCAGTCAAACCGTTCCCAAGGCCGTTGATGGGGTTGCTCAAACTGTTGGGGCAGGTCTTGGAGCCGCTGGGTGAGAACTTGAGGGGCGAGGTAGCTCTCGGCAAGATATTTGAGGCGTTGTTTGGTGTGGAAGTAGTTGGGCTGGGGGTGGTAGTAGCCAGCGAGATCAAGGGTGGGTTGGGGGCGTAAGCTTGGGGTCATGGCTCAAAGCAGATTGCGGATTAAGGATGCCGCTATTGTGCGCTTTGGGTTTATGAACCCTCAATGAGAGGTGCAGAGGGGGATGAAGAGGTTTTAAGAGGTGTGAAGTAGACCGAAGTTAACCATAGTAATACGAAGTTAACCGTAGTGCTTTGTCCTGTTCGACTGCTCCTTAAACTATGGAATAGGTAAGCTAAGGGGAGGGAGCTAGACGCTAGTGCCTCAACCCCCTTACCAAGGGGGTCAGCGTAGCTGGGGGGATTTCGCTAGCAATGCTGATCGGTGTAAGTGTTTGAGTCCTATTGGTTGCACCTGACTGAACGATGCTCGCCCAAACTCCAAAATACCCATGTCGGTTACACCCACAGCTCCAACTTTTCCCATTGACCCCGATTTAGAGCGCTGGTTTCCGAGCGATCGCCAGCAGCATTACGCCACATTGCTGATGGGACGGGTGGGTTTGACGCGACGGCGGGCGGAATGTTTTGTGCGGTTGTGGGCTTATTTGGTGTTGAAGCAGCAGCCGGAACTTCAGGGCATCACGCAGCTTGAGCGACCGACGACGGCGGTGAGTTGCACCTGTCATGAGGCGGCGAATTTGTTTTACTCCGATCAAGAGCGGGGCAGTGATCGCGCCGCTGGAATGATGTTGGATAAGTTGGCGGCGTTGGGGCTAATTCGCAAGACGTTTAACGGCAATACGCTGGAGATTGCGATCGCGCCATTACCAGAACTCGATGCTGCCCCTACTGAAGCGACGGTGGAGTTTGACCTGGATACGTTCAACCCCCGCTGTGATGCAATTCCCGTGGCGACGTTGTTGGCGACAAATTACAACTGGCTCAACCGTAACACTGAAGCAACGCCCTACCGGATTGCCAAGCTCTTGCGCAGTTGGGCGCAGCAGTATGTAACGGGGATGCGGGTAATGCGCCGTCGAGACAATCAACATCCGATCGCGTTCTACCTGTTTTACCCCACTGCGCCGGAATCAGAAGTTCACTTTTTCGGCTTCCCAAATCGGGGCATTCATCTGGGGGGCATCACGGATATTGACCCGTTTGTGATAGCGACACCAGGAGATGAGCGGTGTCAGGCGTTGTTTGTGCGTAGTTGGATGATTGCGGCGCAATATCGGGCGCAGGTGCAAACGGTGTTATTGCAGGATGCTCAGCAAACAATGCGGCGGATGTTGCAGGATTTTCCGGGGCTATGTGATATTCACACGTTGATGATTCACCCGAGTTATGAGGAAATTACTCAGGCGTTGGGGTTTCAAAAAACGAGCACGGATTCTCAGTCTTCGATTTCTTGGTTGTATTTGGCGCTGGATCGGTTTTTGGCGATCGAGCAGTTTGATAGATAGCAAAATTCGCTGTTAGTTTCTCTGTCTCAAATCAGTTCACAACTCACTAAAACCAGTCAATGATGGTAGGAAAAAAAATCTTAGATTTGATCCAGTCTATAGAAAACAAAGACGCTGAAAATGCGAAACGACTGATCAATGAAATTAATAATTTTAGACAGCTAGAGTATGGTGGCAGCTTATCTCCACTTTCTCTTGCAATTGATTCAGGTCAGACAGAAGTAGCAAAAATGCTGATCGCCTCAGGTGCAGATGTTAACTATTCGGAAGATCATCATTGCAGTCCTCTCACGATTGCGATCGCCAAAGATGATTTAGAGATGGTTCAGTTCCTCCTCGAACATGGAGCCAGTCCCAATCAGCATTATCTCTACCATCCTTTGGAGGAAGCGATGGGAATCGGAAATCTGGAGATAATCGAAGCTTTGGTCAATCATCCAGAGATCCTAATCAACGAAGGGAGCTATGAGACTCCTCCTGTTTATATGGCGGCAGCTATGGGGAATCTTTCAGTTGTCAAACTCTTGGTGGATCAAGGAGCACGCATAGAGAGTTCTTATGGCGAATTGCACAGGTACGAAGAGTACGAAAACAATCAGAATTTTCAGATTCCCAATGACTCAGAATTTACGTACTTTTGTGATCTGCTATATGAGGTAGAGAGTTCTTATTCTAATAGTCAAGAAGTAGACATTGAAAATTCTGCTCTTGCTTGCGCAGCATCGAATGGTCATCAAGATGTCTTTGACTATTTGTATGAAAAGACATCTAATGCTAGAGCAAGGCAATATGCAGCTTTAATACTTCCAGCAGGTCTTGAGCGTAGAGATAAAATAGATAATTCTCTGCTTCAGAGCCTATTTTTATCTGCTGTAAATAATGATGTTGTTGGTATTCGCAAAAGTATTGAATCTGGTATAGAGCCCAATACTTTAAATGAAGATGGCTTAACTGCGTTATACGTTGCTACTCGGGTTGCTCCTTGGCCACCTGGAAATACAGAGGCAGTGAAGCTACTACTTGAGTCTGGTGCAGATCCAAATATTAATTTGAATAATGTTTGCAGATCAACCCCCCTAAAAGAAGCTATTGGTTCTTGTGACATAGATATTGTCAGACTATTGGTTGAGTCTGGAGCTAATTTAGAGCAGGAGCTTCCAGGAGGATGGATTCCCATTATTGGGGCTGTAGATGCCATACAAATGCAGAAAGAATTTTTTGCCGCGATAGGCATAACACGCAACAGCATAGAACTCTTAAAGATTTTGATTGATGCAGGAACTAATGTTGATGCCAAGAATAAAAACGGATATACGGCGCTTGACATTGCACAAGCGATTGGCTCTAGCAGTGAGATCATTGAACTGTTGATTAACGCTAGTGCTGCTACTGGAACTGAGTGAGGTTTGGCATGTTGCCTTTACCTCATAATGAAATAACCCTCATTCCTGAATCGCTTGCAGCAAGAGACGACTAAAACCAACGATTCCCACCACAGCCAGCAAAATAAAGGGTTCCGGACTGTGCCTGAATCTGCTCCCGATCGCTCACCACCGCCGCTAAACAATCATCCATCGCCTCACTTAGATACAGCAAAGCATATTCCTGATTCAGCAGGTCATCACTGTCCCACATTAAAACCGTCTCTTCGAGCGCTTGGAGTTCTTCCGTGTACTTAAATCGTGCCAGAGAATCAAACACCGCAACCTTTGGCTTGATTACATCACAGGCGTCTCGGAAGGCTAGGGCGATAGGCAAGGCTTCATCTTGCTCCAAGGGGAGAGCTGGATTATCCTCCGGGAGGGGGCACAGTCTAAAAAAGCTAGAGGAAGAGACTTGAAAGCTAATGATTCGGTAGTATTGACCCTCATGCTGATGCACCCAAGTTTCATAGAACACTGACCAGTTACATTGAGCCTCTTCAGTCGTCAGAGACATTTCTTTAATGGATGTCGCACCAATCTTAGTCAGGGTTTTCGTTAACGGGACGATTTTTCTCTCTTTGGGGATGAAAAACGAGAGGTTGAGGGGAGCCCAATCCATAATTGTTCTCACTAACTTTCATCTCTAACCTAGTGTTCTGTCAGCTCTAATTTTGTGTGTTGTCTATCGACAGCACTATTGCCGAGTAAGTGATGTGGAAACAAACAACTCACAGTTTTAAGCTTGACGCTGTACTAGCCGATGGCATCTTCCGCCTGAGCAGCGCCCAAAACCCGGCCAAGAACGGGTTGTAATGTGCCCCCAATGCGGTGAGCAAATGGCTGATATGGGATTCGATTTTAAGGCCCCAAAAATGAAAGACATCAAACAATGGGAGAAAGTCCGCATTTTGTTCGAAAATGGATTCAACTTCTATTCATGTGGCTGTTGTGGCCCCGGATATCGCCCTGCTGAGTTGAAGGAAGTTTACAAGTTCATTCAATCGGCACGCCCAAAGTCGGAAGGAGAAATCCTTCTAGAGAAAATCAAGCGCCAAATAACACGGTAATTATCTGACTAAGCCAAGATTGCGCTGATATGGTTATCACAATTGGCTGCATAGGTACAAGTCCCTATGGCGTGTGTCAAAAAGTTTTTAATTGATCTGGGTTTGAAAGCCTACTATGGCGTTGAATTTAATTAGCAGACAACCCGAAGCCATGTAGTTCACATTCTCCATTTTGATGACACCATTGGGCTAGTTCCTTTCGAAGAGTAAGAGATATTTCATTGTGAATGGGGAGAATCAATGCGCAAGTGCTCAGAGTCAAAGCTAAAGCTGGGTCGCTGAAACGGTCTAAGGTCATGGGTTTTTGGCATTCTAAATCTATACCGTTGTAGCTCAACCAAAAACAGCGATACCCTAGTTAGGGGCAGATTGTGTGAGCATTAAGATCTGCCATCTACCCAATTGCGCAACGCCTCGGCTCCTCTACATGTTGAATACCTCTGAAGCAATCACCACCCTTTCTGTCATCCTAGTTGCCTTGGGCTTTTTGGTCTGGGGGTATAACCGTGCCAAGAAATATAAGACGCTAGGTATTTTGGCTTGGCTTCAGTCTGTGGTACTGATCACGCCCTGGCTATTTGTATTCGGCTTGTTTGCGGTGGGTATCTATATCAACTTTGTGGGGATTCTGGCGTTGCTGATTGCCTCCTCAGGAATTTATATCTATCTGGGTAATCGCTTGCGGGCGGAAGGGCAAGCGGAACTATTGCGCCAGCGGGCAGCCCAACGTTTGGCGCAAGATCGCGTTAATTCATTGGACGCTACAACAGCGTCTGCTGAGACGACAAGAAACATTGCGATCGCTCCAGAGTCCGACGAAACCGACACCATTCCTAAGATTCCTAGCGAAGATCTCCAGAAAATCAAGGAGATTTTTGGGATTGATACCTTTTTTGCCACTGAGACGATTTCCTACCAGGAAGGCGCAATCTTTAAGGGCAATTTGCGGGGCGAGACGGAGTCAACTTACGAAAAACTCTCTAATAAGTTGCGCGATCGCTTTAACGACAAGTATCGTCTGTTCTTGGTGGAAAATCCTGAAGGCAAGCCAATTGTGATTATTCTGCCCAGTAGCAGCGATCCGCAATCGATGACTTTAGCTCAGAAAAATCTAGCGGCAGTTTTGGTCTTGGCTACGATCGCCACCTGCACTGAAGCCGCTGGTCTGCTGATGGGTTTTGATTGGTTTAGTGAACTGGGTCGCTTTAGTGAGGCACTGCCGATTGCGGCAGGCGTGTGGTTTGTGGTGGCAGTGCATGAGGTGGGGCATCGTTTCTGGGCCAAGCGTCATAATGTCCACTTGAGTTTCCCGTTCTTGCTACCGAGTTGGCAGATCGGTACATTTGGTTCAATCACGCGGTTTGAGTCATTTCTGCCCAACCGCAGTATCTTGTTTGATGTTTCGTTTGCCGGGCCAGCCGCTGGGGGGATTGTGTCGATCCTCATGGTCGTTCTGGGCTTACTCCTCTCCCATCCAGGCAGTTTATTTACGCTACCGACCGAATTCTTCCAAGGCTCGATTTTGGTGGGTACATTAGCCAAAGCGATTTTGGGTTCGCAATTAACCGAGGTAACCGTTGATATTCACCCGCTAACGATGGTGGGTTGGATTGGTTTGGTGATTACGGCGCTGAACCTGATGCCAGCAGGACAGTTGGATGGGGGGCGAATTGTTCAAGCCATTTATGGGCGTAAAACAGCACGGCGCACGACGATCGCAACGCTGATTGTGTTGGGCTTGGTGGCGATCGTTAATCCAGGGAATCCGATTCCCCTCTATTGGGGAATTGTGATTTTGTTCTTGCAGCGCGATCTAGAGCGTCCGAGTCTGAATGAATTGACAGAACCGGATGATGCACGGGCGGCTTTAGGATTATTGGTTTTATTTTTGATGCTAGCCACTTTAATTCCCTTGAGTCCAGCTTTAGCAGGTCAGTTAGGGATTGGGTAGCGTATTTCAGGAACAGGATTATCTGGCATGTTTGCTGCGTCGGCGGGCAAGATGCCCGCGCTACGGATACAAATTATTTTCAAAGTGTGCGATCCAGGCAACATTCTGACGTTTTGTTACGCTGACTGGCCGAGCTGAAGGGAGAACTTGCAATATAGAGGCAATTTAAAGCTCTTGCGACCTCTATGATCTCTGATCCCATTCGTCAACGGGAACAACGCACAGGCTGGCTATTAATTCTGCCTGCCCTGCTTGTCTTAGCCCTGGTGTTTGCTTACCCCATTCTCCGGGCTTTTTGGCTCAGTCTCTTTACCCAAAACCTCGGAACACAATTGCTGGCTGAATTTTCAGGACTCAGTAACTATGGCCGCCTGCTGGGGGATGGTCGGTTTTGGCAAAGCCTCTGGAACACCACAGTTTTTACCAGCGCTAGCATCATTATTGAACTAACATTGGGTTTAGTTTTTGCCCTCGTGTTGCATCAGAGTTTTCGCGGTCGCGGCCTGATTCGCACAGTGGTCTTAATTCCTTGGGCGTTGCCGACTGCGGTTATGGGCTTGGCATGGGCGTGGATTTTCAATGATCAATATGGGATTGTCAATAGCATCCTCAGTGGCTTGGGGCTAATTTCTGAGAACATTACTTGGCTGGGTGAACCAACGCTAGCGATGCTGACTCTGGTGTTTGCCGATGTTTGGAAGACAACCCCCTTTGTAGCGATTTTGCTGCTGGCAGGGTTACAGTCGATTTCTGATGATCTCTATGAAGCCCACGCGATCGATGGGGCGACGCCCTGGCAAAGCTTTCAACAGATCACCTTACCGTTGCTGACGCCGCAAATTTTGATTGCGCTGCTGTTTCGTTTTGCCCAGTCTTTTGGGGTGTTTGACTTGGTGCAGGTGATGACGGGCGGTGGGCCGGCGGGGGCAACTGAGATGGTCTCCATCTATATTTATGCAACAGTACGGCGCTACCTCGATTTTGGTTATGGGGCAGCCTTGGTGGTGGTAACTTTTTTGTTGCTGATTCTGGCGGTGGCGCTCACAGCCTATGGTTTGTCGAAAACACGGATCAACTTATCGGGGGAACGTTAAATTATGGCTACTGTGAAAACCGCAGACAAACCACGTTGGCTACTTTGGGTTGGCGTGGTGGCGATCACGCTCTTCTGTCTCGCTCCCGTCCTCTGGCAACTCCTCACCTCGCTTAAAACAAATGATGCGCTGATTGTGATCCCGAAAAGCGATGGTGCAGATTTGGGCACACTTCTCTCACTCTTTTTGCCAATTCATCTAACCAGTGAACATTATCAGCAGTTGGGAGGGATTTTTGCTCGCTATATGTTTAATAGTGGGCTGGTTTCGTTGGTTTCCACATTGCTTTGTTTGGCGATCGGCGCACCGGCCGCCTACACGTTGGCTCGGCTCAAGTTACCCGGAGAAAGCCTGATCCTGGGAGTTGTACTGATTGTGAGCTTGTTCCCTTATGTACTACTCTTTCTCGGGTTATTAGAGCTAGTTAAGTTTCTTGATTTAGGCAACAACTATTTAGCGCTGATTGTGCCCTATACCGCGATTAACTTGCCCCTGACAATTCTGGTACTCCGAAGCTTTTTTCAACAATTGCCCAAGGATCTAGAAGACTCGGCCAAAGTAGATGGCTACAACACAGTGCAAATGCTCTGGAAAATTGTCTTACCGATGACTGTTCCTGCCCTTGTCACAACCGGAATTCTGACCTTTATCTTTGCTTGGAATGAGTTTATCTTTGCCCTAACGTTTATCACCCAAGATCAACTCCAAACGATTCCGATCGCGGTGGCTAAAATTGGTGGCGCATCTGCTTACGAAATTCCCTATGGCGCGATCGCGGCAGCCACAATTCTTGGCACATTGCCCTTGATTGCGCTGGTTTTAATCTTCCAACGGCGGATTGTTCAAGGGATTACGGCTGGAGCAGTTAAAGGCTGATCTTTCAGCTATCGATTCGCAGTTGCCAGTGCGCAGTTTTTGGGAGGCTCAATCGTCATGTAGTTAAGTTGATTGGTAATCTCAAAAATCCCCTTAGAAAATACTTCGTCTTAATCAAAGCGATTTGATTCGGTGAGTGATGCCCACCGACAAGTACAACTTTGAATCTTGAACTCTGAACTCTGAACCCAAAAAATGGCTACTCTAGAACTCCAAAACCTTCGTAAACAATTCGCGCCCAATGTCATCCCCGTCAAAGACATCAGCATCACAGTCCATGATGGCGAATTTTTAACGCTTTTAGGGCCGTCAGGTTGTGGAAAATCCACCCTCTTACGCCTGATCGCGGGGTTAGAGCAGGCAACCAAAGGCCAAATTCTGGTGGGGGGGAATCCCGTGACGAGTTTTTCTCCGGGCGATCGCAATATGGCAATGGTCTTTCAAAGCTATGCCCTCTATCCCCATATGACCGTGGCTGAAAATATTGCTGCCTCGCTCAAGATTCGCAAGACGCCCACCCCTGAGATTCAAACCCGCGTGGCCACCGTCGCTGAGAAATTGGGCTTATCTCATTTGCGCGATCGCAAACCGGGGCAGCTCTCGGGGGGACAACGGCAGCGGGTCGCTCTGGCTCGGGCATTAGTGCGTAACCCAGAAGTATTTTTGCTTGATGAACCCTTGAGTAACCTGGATGCCTTACTCCGGGAGCAGGTGCGCGAAGAACTCAAACAAATTTTTAGTGAGCAGAACAAGCCTGTCGTTTATGTCACCCATGACCAAACCGAGGCCATGACCTTATCGAGTAAAGTTGCCGTGCTATTGGATGGCTTGGTGCAGCAACTCGATCCGCCTGCACGGATTTATACCCACCCCGCCAATAAGTTTGTAGCTGGGTTTGTGGGCAGCCCCCAAATGAATTTATGGTCATTGAATTGTGAGGCAGGGGCTGCAATTTGTGGGGACTATCGTATTCCATTGCCAGCCCTCTCAGAGCCACCAAGCGCGATCGATCTGGGTATTCGCCCCGAGGATGTTCGTTTGGTGAACGAAGGTGAGACCCCCACGGTAGAGGGCAAAGTTGTGTTGACGGAAAACTTTGGCCGAGAGCAGTTAGTTAGTGTCCAAATTGCGGGAAGTTCGGAGAAGGTTCGGGCGCTGATTCCCCCTGAGCAATCCTGGGATGCTGAAAAGGTGGGTCTTGTCTTTGAAGTACAGAAACAACACTGGTTTGATGCTCAAACGGGAGCACGGTTGGTAGCGGAATAGTTCACTTTAGATGACTCACTTTCTGGCGATCGCGTACAAAACCTCAACTTCAAGCTGTGTGATGTTCTGGTTGCGGAGCTGCTCCAGGTTTGCTGATCGAATCCGCTCCCGAACCGCTGGCTCTAATTGCTCAATCAGGCCTCGCACGCCACCACCCAGTAGCATTGTCCACCAATCTTCGGGAGTATGGAGTGGCTGAAAATCAGTTTCAGAGATAACGTCAACTTGGGTTGCTCCCCCGGCTTCAAGTAAGGTTCGCAAGGCTTCCGGTTCAACAATGCGATCCCACGGGGCTTCCGTTTTAACCAAATCGGGACGTTCGGCAGTGAGCACCTCCCAAAACATTTGACCTGCGGGTTCAAAGACAGACTTGCCCCAGGATGTAATCGCTAGTTGTCCCCCCGGGCGCACCATCCGCCAGAGTTCTTGGATACCCTGCTCCATATCAGGTACAAAGAAAATACCAAACACCGAGACGATCGCGTCAAAACTGGCATCCGGTAAGCCCAACTTCTCAAAATCCCCCATCTGAAATTCAATATTGATTAAGCCCTGTTTTTGGGCTTTCGCTCGCCCCAAGTCTAAGAGCGCATCGGCTAAATCAACACCCAACACCGAACCCGTTGGCCCCACCTGATGTGCAGCAACCAGTGCAGAAGCACCCGTCCCACAACAGACATCCAGAATGCGATCGCCAGTTTGGAGCTGCAAACGGTCAACTGTTCGTTGGCCATAGCGATGCCAAAAGGAGAGGGCGGGTGCATCAAAGGTGTCGGCTGCCCGGTTAAAGGTGTTGATAATTCGTTGATAATGTTCCTGCATCGTGAATGGGTTAGAGCTTCAGTAAAAATACTGAAGTTCATGATCAGTAAACAATTTATTAAAGGAATAACACTGATAAAGATCAATGCACATCAACATTTGCTGAAAATGCCTGTCCTAAGATTCGCACAGCAAGGGACAATGTGAATAAAGTTATGCCCTAAAAACTGAAAGGATCTTTTCAGATGTTCTGATCTCGGGTGTTACTCACAGAAGACAGGCATAATGCCCTCGTTTGAGCACGTTAATCGATGGGTCGTCCTCTTGTAAGCTGCTGACTGCTACTCATGCGTTCATCCCAATCTGATTTCCCCACACCTGAGTTCTCTGAGAGTGACCTCCGTCACCCTAGTACAGCCCTCTTTAGTCGCGGTATTCGTTTTGGTTGGTTACGGAGTATACTCTTCATCGTTTTAGATGCTGCAATGGTGACAATGGCTTGGGTGTTTGCCAAACGGTTAGCGGCGGCTGTTCCCTGGTTTCAAACCGTGGGTTCATTTTCACTACTCTCTCGTAATCCTCAGCAAGTGGGTTTCCTAGCGCCTATTTTGATCATTACTCTGGGGATGATTGCCGCAGCAGGATTGTATGGTGAGCGGAGCTTTCGCCGTCGTTATAGCAATTTAGTCATTTGTTTAACCCTGTCTCAGATCTTGCTGGTTACGATTACCTTTTTATATCAACCGGGTGTGATGTTTTCTCGCTCCACATTCTCACTGGCTTGGATTCTCACTGTCATTCTGGTCATTCTTGGACGTTGGTCTGCAGAAATAACAATTACACTGCTACGCCAAGGTGGAACAATCACTCGAAAAATTGCCTTGGTGGGCTATCCCGATGATATGGAACGGGCAGCTTTGATGTTGCATTTGGTCAGTAAGAAAGAGTTTACCATTGTTGCCCAATTTGATATCCGTAACCTGGACGATCTAGAACATTGGCATACACAACTCCATCAGATGTATGCGGAAGAAGTGGGTGAAATTTTCATGTGCTCTTGGCAATCTGTAACCAATCCGATGGAATTTTACTGGAATATAAAAACCACAGGTTTGAATCTCCGTATCTTGCCTGTGGATTTGGAAATTCCGAACCAACGTCCCAAGATTGAGATGATTGGTAGTCTACCCACCATTGTCTTTTCTCCGCCCGCTCTCTTGGGCACAGACTTTTGGTTGAAGCGTATCTTTGACCTAATTGCCTCAGCAGCAATTTTGATCCTTGCCAGTCCGTTATATATCACCCTGGCAATTTTAATTAAGCTCGATTCGCCTGGACCCATTTTTTACAAGCAAAAGCGGGTGGGATTACGAGGGCGACAAATTAAAGTCTGGAAGTTCCGCACGATGGTGCAGAATGCCGACAAGCTCCAAGCCAAATTGGAGTCCCAAAATCAAACTGATGGTGTTTTGTTCAAAATCAAAGATGATCCGCGCATTACATCTGTGGGGAAATTTCTACGTCGCTACAGCTTGGATGAAATTCCTCAGGTGATCAATGTGCTACTCGGTAATATGAGTCTCGTGGGACCTCGGCCGTTGCCGTTGCGGGATGTGGAGCGGTTTGAAGAACATCATCATCTGCGTCACAACGTGATGCCAGGAATCACAGGCTTATGGCAGGTCTCGGGGCGATCGGACATTATTGATTTTGATGAAGCGTTTAAACTTGATATCACCTATATCCAGAACTGGTCGTTGGGGCTGGACTTTCAGATTCTGATGCGCACGGTCAAGGTCGTCCTCGGCAAGGATGGAGCGTATTGAGCCTTAACGATGGCGTTCTAGGGCATAGGTAAAAAAGTCATGGGCAAGTTTGGTATTCGGGAAAATCGCTTGAGCCTCAGCTAAGAGATCTTCCAGTTGAATAGCGTTTCCTGGTGCATAGCGGGGGCTAAAGTGTGTCATCAAAAGGGTTTGTACTTGAGCGAGCTGGGCAACTTGAGCTGCCATTGTCGAGGTGGAATGGAGGCGATCGAAGGCCATTTGGGCGTCCTGATGGGCAAAGGTTGCCTCATGGATGAGCACATCTACCGATTGAGCCAGTTCTACAGCCGCGTCACAAAACACAGTATCTGTACAATAAGACCATTTACGCCCCACTTCTGGCTTGCCGCAGAGTTCTGTTCCCCGAATGGTACGACCATCGTCCAGGGTAACGGTTTTACCCTGTTTGAGCTGCCCATAAATGGGTCCCGGTGGAATTCCGAGCGCTTGGGCTTGTTCGAGTTGAAACCGACCCGGACGATCTTTTTCTACAATGCGATAGCCATAGGCCGGCACTCGATGGGTTAATTTGGCGCAAGAGACACAAAACTGGTCATCTTCATACACAATCCCTGTGCTGATGCGATGAACTGTAATGCGTCGGGCAATATCCATATAGGAGTAACGGCTACAGGCATCAATATAGTCTTTAAGACCGCCTGGACCATACAGATCAATAGTTTGCCCCGTTCCAGCTAGACCACAACTGGCGATCAAGCCCATCAATCCAAAAATATGATCGCCGTGCAGGTGGGTAATGAAAATGCGGCGGATCTGTGAGGGTTTAAGGTCGCTGCGTAACAATTGATGTTGAGTGCCTTCTCCGCAGTCAAAGAGCCAAACCTCGGCTTGTTGCGGTAAGCGAAAGGCGACGCTGGATACATTGCGCGATCGTGTTGGTACTCCAGAACTGGTTCCAAGAAACGTAATTTCCACCTGCTGAGCGTTGAATTTTTCTTTATCTTGACGCGATCGCTGACTGAAAACAAGGCTAAATTTAGAGTGTGCTATCCGGTAGCGCCCAAAACTGCTCCCAAAGCCCATCATTCCGAGGTAGAGCTAGACAATCCCCATACAAAACCATTCCTCTAAATGAGCAAAAATGCCTAAAATAGAGGTATGCGAGTCGGGTGTGCAATACCTCTAAAGGGTTAATTCAACTGAGGAGGTGACAGAATGATTGGTGAAGACTCAGCACACACCGTACAGTAATTACAAAATAGGTTGGCTCCACATCACGATACGACAACTGTTAGCTGGAAAGCAGCTTACCTAATGTTGCTCATGCTGTAGGCAATTTACTCCTGTTGAGTCGACCTATGGGTGAATCAGTATAACTAGAGTCGGTGTGCTGCTCAGTACCCGAAGTTTCTTCGATCGCTTGTGTGCTTAGTCACGGTCGAGCAGGTTTATCACCTTTAGACTAAGGATTAGAGTGCTTTTTTTGCCCTTGATGTAGCATTTATGTCCCAGCAGGCCCTCAGCCGAAATCCTTTATTTCGCCCAACCCAAGTGCTTAACCAGTTGCACAGTGGGCAACTGTTTTATGTGCGGGCCAATCGAGGTAATGGTATGGTCATTTGTCACACCCATTATGCTGAAATTGTTGGCCCTGGTAGTGCTGTGGGGGGGGTAATTGATCTCGATTGTGTTCGTTTGCTGCCGCTGGGCAAAGTAGCACTGACTTATCCCGAATCTCGCGATCGCAAACGCCAATCACACCAGGTTCGTCGTCAATGGATGGCTGCCACTCGTAAAATCGTTGACTGCACTGTGCCTCTGAAACGCGCTCAGCTTATCATTTCAACCATGAGTCGTTATTTTGGGTCGGCGGTGGTAGCGAACTTGGAAGATGAGGTACTGAGTAATATTGTGGGGGTGTTACCTGACACCCTAACCTTGGCTCGCCAAGCCCATAAACAACAGAAGGCTCGGAAACTACGCCTATCTCAAGCATCTCGTATTGCTGCTACCGTCAGGTCCTGACAAGATTTGAGCGTTGAAATCGCGTAGTGCCGAGCCACTATCACATTAACACAAATCACTAGACTACGGTTGCAAGACAGCAAGTCGATGATGCGAGAAGACTAACTTTAATGCATAAAAAACAGCCCGGGAACTACGCCTATTTCAAGCATCTCGTATTGCTGCTACTTCCGTCCTGACAAGATTTGAGCGTTGAGATCGCGTAGTGCCGAGCTAAGCGCTATTCTAAAGCAAGCATTTAGGAGTCGCTTGGCACTGAATCAGCAGGAGCTTGCTCTGCTTCGCGATTCTCCCGTTGCTTACGGCTTGCTTCAAGGGCATCGGCGAGAACTTCTTTGGCTTGACTGAGCTTATCCAAATTACTTTGATAAAGTTCTAGATCTTTTTTGAGTTTTTCCGCAGGCAGATGCAGGGTCTTACCCATTTCTTGTAACGTTATTTGAGCCTGTTCTTGGTCAAGTGCTTCATCTGTAGCTTGCTCTAATACTGTGTAGAGACCAATCGCAAACAGACGACTGTACTTAAAGGAATCATTGAAGGCGATCGCCTTAAGCGCATCGTAAAGTGGCTGGGCTGCCGCGACAGACACCAACGCACTGTCCCAAGTAGCGAGTTGTTCAGGGGTAAGTTGAGTCGCAATTGTGTTCAAAGTCTGAGCATCTTGGCGACATTGCTCAGGGCTATTACCAACCGCAGTGCAAAGGGCACTAAAGATGGAATCCAAATCTGAAATGGGTGTATACCCTGACATGAAGCGATCGAATGCTGTAGTGACACCCAAAGCATAGACGGAGTCATATCGAAAAGCCGCATTGACTGAGAGCAGATGCATCTCCACCATCAGCTCTTCGATGACGCGTCGGTAAATCGAATTAATTGGACGGGTGTGCTGGGCGTAAAAGTCGCGTTTCGCATCTGAGACCGTTCGAACAATATCCACAAGTGCTGATGGGCAAAAGAACAACGCTTTCTATTGTTGCATAAGCCCTCCACTTTTCTGGGCGAAGGTTATGACTGCTAGCAAAGGGTGAGGCACAACCACTGTTTGGAGGAAGTCGTCCTCAACCCGCTAGCTAGCCATACCTCTCGCTCCGCCTTCTAACGCTTCTTCTTCTGTTTCAAAAATCTCGAAGACCGAATCCATCATCGTGACTTCAAAAACCAGCTTGGCTTCAGGATGAACATTACAAATTCGGAAGCTACCGCTGACCTTGTCTGCATCTCGCATCCCTGCGACTAAAGAGGTTAAACCAGAACTGTCGATGAAATTGACTTGGCTAAGGTTCACAACCACATGGGAACTGAGCCGGGAAATGCATTCTTGCAACTTGAGCCGGAACTGCCAAGCTGTGGTGATATCTAAGCGACCACTCGGAGCCAAAATAATGACCTTAGTGTCATCTGGGGTGGTATGTTCTTTCTGTTCAATGTGAATCACGCGTCAATTCGCCTCAAACTTGAGTACAGGTCTTATGTGATCTATGATCTATAGAGGTCGTCCAACCCGATTATATGGTATCAGCATAGCATCGCCACAACAGAGAACTGAGCACAAAGCGACGTCGATCAGTTTGAAGCAAATGCTCCAGCAACCAAACAGATTCAGCCGCTCGATTAAATTAAATTGCGACTAAGTTGCATGGCTAAACTCTAAGTGCGACCAAGCCGGATTCCGCTTACCTGCAAAATCCAGGCACTATGTTGACCTATCGACGATACCTGGTGTAAACACCATGTTCCAGATTGAACCTTTTGGATTGTCCTTGAAAACAACCGCTGATACCAGCCATCACTTTGTCCACAGACTGGCTCGTTAAATCCGGATAACCTCATAAAAGCTCTATGGCTATCTAAATAGAATGTTTAAACTGCTGACCCTGGCCAGTGAATCCAGTCTTGAGGTTTCAAAAAGGTTTCATAGAGCTGGGCTTCTGGTGTTCCTGCTTCAGGATAATAGCTATATTCCCAGCGAACCAGTGGCGGCAGGGACATTAGAATAGACTCTGTCCGGCCATTCGTTTGCAGCCCAAAAATCGTACCGCGATCATAAACCAAGTTAAATTCAACATAACGTCCGCGACGATAGAGCTGGAAATCCCGTTCGCGTTCACCATATTCGATGGCTTGACGGCGTTCGGCAATCGGGACATAAGCGTCTAAAAAGCTCCGACCACAGTCTTGAACAAACGCAAACAAGTCTTCCCAGGAGCGGGGCTCAAGTTCATCAAGACTCCGACTGTACTGAGATGCGGATTTTTCAGGATGCGGCCCACGATACAGCTTGCCCTGACCATCTTGGTAGTCAAAAAAGATACCGCCAATCCCTCGGGTCTCTTGACGATGCTTGAGATAAAAATATTCATCACACCAGGGTTTAAAGACGTTGTAATACTCAGGGTGATGACGATCGCAAGCGGCTTTAAACGTTTTGTGAAAATGCTGTGCATCCTCAGCAAATGGGTAATACGGTGTAAGATCTGCCCCCCCCCCAAACCACCAAACCGGGCCCGCTTCAAAATACCGATAGTTGAGATGCACAGTGGGGATGTATGGACTTTTGGGGTGCAACACCATAGATGTGCCTGTAGCATAGAACGAATGGCCTGCTGCCTCGGGGCGATGCTTCAGAATCGAGGGAGGCAACGTCTTGCCCCAAACCTCTGAAAAATTAACACCCCCTTGCTCAAAAATCCGCCCTTCAGACATGACGCGCGATCGGCCGCCACCTCCCTCAGGGCGTTGCCAAGCATCTTCCTGGAACTGGCCCACCTTATCGAACGTCTCCAAACCTTGACAAATCTCATCCTGTAGCGACTGCATAAATGCGCTAATGCGATCGCGGGAATCCTCAGGAGGCAAATACTTTGTTGAAGTTCTCTTAATCGACGGAGCCGAAGCGGTCATATAAGGTATACCTACTATTTACAAGTAAAGATTGATAGCTAATGTGAGATTAGTGTAGAGCCACAAGAAAACCCTTTAAGGCTTTGATAATACCTAGGTTTGCCCTTTAGGGTAATTACCCAGGAAGCGTAGGCAGCTAAGCAGTAGCGCACTCCACTGATTCAGTCTCACACAATGTCTTAAGCTTTGCTTAGCAATGGCTTGAGAACTAATGTTTATGACAACCCTATTAGGTTTTGTCAACTCTACCTTAAATTGTTGGGTTTCGATCTTCTCATGATTTCTTGGCTAAACTTCATGAGAACTTACAATTCGCAACACAGTGATCGCTTTACAGCAACTATTTCCGCCGAGATTGGCTTAATTTATATAGAGAGACCAATTGGAGAATTGCGCTAGAGACCACTTTGAGACCGATAACAATTTTCTACAATTAGTGGCCGAACTGGGAATTTTCAAATAACAAGCTGCATGATCTATCAACTGTCCTTCAAAATCTTGATTGCACGGGGCAAGCTGTTTTGTCAGTGTTCACTCAACAAGCGCTACCGTGTGTTGTGCCAAGCACCTGTTGATACCCTCTGGCAGAAAATCAGCAATTTGGCGGATGTATCATGGAATCCATTGTTAGACCGAGTGAATGTCCCCAAAGGTTTAGTGCCTAAACCAGGTTTGATCTATCAGGTTGTGACCCGGTTTACCCCCATCCCTGTGCGAATTTTTGTGGAACAAGTTGATCCTCGCAAGTTGTTGAGTATTCGTTTTCTGGCGATTCCTGGGGTTGAAAATCGGGTCAGTTACCAATTCGAGTCCACAGTCTGTGGAACATATATTTCCTACTCAGTCACCATGCAAGGTTGGCTCTCTCCGTTATGGTGGTGGGTGGTACGTCCCTATGCCGCCCGAGTGGCGCTGAGTCTTGCTCAAGCTGTTGAGGGGTAAAACTTCTGAGCACGAACGTGTAGGATCAACTCACATCAAA
Organism: Spirulina sp. SIO3F2; assembly: GCA_010672165.1. Taxonomy (GTDB): domain Bacteria; phylum Cyanobacteriota; class Cyanobacteriia; order Cyanobacteriales; family Spirulinaceae; genus SIO3F2. Next base: position 45,331 of record JAAHHN010000004.1, read on the forward strand.
TTTCCTGAGTTTTTGCATATCGCGTTCTGAACGCATCATTATCAATGGTTGATCCAACTGCTGTTTTAGAGATACTCCGGCCGATTCAAGACCCAGAACTCCAGAAGAGTCTTGTCGAGCTGAATATGATTCGGGATATTCAGGTGGTGGGGACAGATACCGTGCGATTGACGCTGGTGCTGACCACACCTGCTTGTCCGCTACGGGAATTTATTGTTGAAGACTGTACTAAAGCAGTTCAGCAACTCCCGGGCATTGAACAGGTTGAGATTGAAGTCACCGCCGAAACGCCACAACAAAAAGCCTTGCCCGATCGCCAAGGCATTGACTCTGTGCGGAATATTATTGCCATCTCCAGTGGCAAAGGCGGTGTGGGCAAGAGTACGATCGCGGTGAATGTTGCGGCGGCGCTAGCCCAAAGCGGTGCCCAAGTGGGTTTGCTCGATGCCGATATTTATGGTCCCAACGGTCCCACCATGATGGGATTGGCTCAGGCAGTGGTAGAAACTCAACCAGATGCCCAAGGCACTGATATTTTGCAGCCCGTGTTTAATCATGGGGTTAAACTGGTCTCAATGGGTTTTTTGATTGACCCCGATCAGCCTGTGATTTGGCGAGGGCCAATGCTCAACAGTATTATTCGTCAGTTTCTCTATCAAGTGAATTGGGGAGAACTAGACTATTTGGTGGTAGATTTGCCCCCTGGAACTGGCGATGCGCAATTGACTCTGGCCCAAGCTGTACCTATGTCTGGAGTGGTAATCGTTACCACACCCCAAATGGTTTCTCTTATTGATGCCCGACGCGGGCTCAAGATGTTTGAGCAACTCGGGGTCAAGGTGCTCGGGATCGCTGAGAATATGAGCTATTTTGTGCCGCCCGATCAACCTGAGAAACAATACGATCTCTTCGGCTCTGGGGGTGGTGCAAAAACCGCTACGGAGTTGCAAGTTCCATTGCTTGGCCAAATTCCTTTGGAAATTCCGGTGCGCGAAGGGGGCGATTGTGGGATTCCGATTGTGATTGCGCAGCCTGATTCAGCTTCGGCTCAGGCTTTAGTGAAACTGGCTAGGGCAATTGCGGGTAAGGTTTCTGTGGCCGCACTGACTTGAGCACCCCCTCCACCTTGTCAAGGATTATCAGGAGCCGTTAGGGATGAGATGACAAGTTTTGTTACGTTGCTGGCATAATTGTAAAAACACTTGAGTTTCCTCTATCTCTCTAGTCCGGAGGTAAGAGCTTGTCTCAAGTCAATCCACGCTAAATTCTTGATGACTGTTTCATTCACCGTTTAATTGTTCAGCTTGTAGACCAATGCAAAGAGTTTATAGAGAAAGAGCCGCTTGGCACAATTGGATTGCAGATTGGGACAATTTAGATGTTGTGTTGATCCTGTTAGTCTCGGGTCTCACCTTTTTTGGGGGGTTAGCCATCCAGAGTACGGAGGTGAGCCAAAAGCTAGGGTTTGCTGGTCATTGCTGGCAACATTGGCTCCTCGGGATTTTTGGTGTGGGTCTTGCCCTATTTATTGCCCGTTGCCGCTATGAGGTTTTAATCCAATGGCATTGGGTAATCTACGGTCTGACCAATGCTTCCTTGCTGGCAATCAAATTGGGGTTTGGGGTTAATGTGAATGGCTCCGATCGCTGGCTCAATATTTTGGGGTTTAATGTCCAGCCCTCCGAATTTGCCAAAGTCGGTTTAATCATCACTCTTGCAGCTCTTCTACATACTCGACCCGCCTCAACCTTACCTGGCATTTTTCGAACTTTGGCAATTATGTCAGTGCCTTGGGTCTTGGTCTTTTCCCAACCCGATCTGGGTACGTCTTTAGTGTTTGCTGCGATCGCCATTGGGATGCTCTATTGGGCAAACGCTCATCCTGGGTGGTTGGTGCTCATGATTGGTCCCTTGGGTTCAGCGATTACGTATGGCCTTTCTAAACCCATTTGGGCAGGTTGGATTGGTGTGATGGTTCTTGTTGCTTGGTTCAGCCTCCCCTCACCGTGGAAGCGTTTGGGAGCAATCTTGGTCATGGTAGGTAACGGCATTTTCGGTTTCTTGGGCCAGTATTTCTGGACAAAGGTGCTTGAACCTTATCAAAAAGCACGTCTGACCCTGTTCCTAGCCCCTGAGAATGATCCATTGGGTGGTGGCTATCACCTGATTCAATCCCGAATTGCGATCGGTGCAGGTCAACTGTGGGGGCGGGGACCCTTTCAAGGTACCCAAACCCAATTAGATTTCATTCCCGAGCAACATACGGACTTTATTTTTTCGGCGGTGGGGGAAGAACTGGGCTTCATTGGTAGCATTGCCTTGTTAATTGTGTTCTGGTTGATTGCTTTGCGTTTAATCATCATTGCTCAAAACGCCAAGGAAAATTTTGGCTCGTTGCTGGCGATCGGCGTTCTGTCCATGATCGTGTTTCAGGTGGTTATTAATATCAGCATGACAATTGGGCTCGCACCAATTACAGGTCTGCCATTGCCTTGGATGAGTTATGGGCGATCGGCGCTACTGACCAATTTTATTGCCCTGGGTCTAGTGGAATCAGTGGCTAACCATCGACCGCGCATGATGAATTTTCGACGTTAGGCGTTTGAGTGAGCGATTCACTGTATTCAGTTCGCTTACAATTGCCATGACATAGCTTTAAATCCAAAAATTCTTAGGTGGTGGGCAATGCCCACCCTACGAAATCCATCTATATACCTATTTTTTCCACTATTCCTAAGGAGACCCTCTGATGCTATTACCTGGTGCGATCGTCCGTGTAACGAATTCTGATGACATCTACTTTCAGTTTGAAGGGCTGGTGCAACGGGTTAGTGATGGACGTGTGGCTGTGTTATTTGAAGGGGGAAATTGGGATAAGATTATTACCTTTCGGCAAACTGACCTCGAAGCTGTGAGTCTAAGAAAAAAATAAACCTGATTTTTGTTCTGTACTCAGGTGAATATGACCTGTTCTCTGTCATCCATTAAGTGAGATTTCAACTAGGTCTGATGATCTAATATAAAGCGAATCAGCTAGGATAATGATTGGCTAGTTTGTAAGCCCTATCATTAATCCATACTTAACCTAATTGTGAGGTGAGCCTTGCAATGCGTGTCCCTCTGCCCCAATTCACCCCTGAGAACCGCCACCCTGAACAGATGGGTGAGGTGATCGAAACTTCGACAATCGGCTTTTTGGCTCAATGCCTGGAGCCAGAAACCCTGGACTTTCCGAAAATGCCTCCTTTTGGGAGTTGGGTGCAAGCGACTGATGAGGAATCGGGGAATCAAGTGCTAGCGGTTGTCACCCATGTCACCACCAGCCCGATCGACTCAGTGCATCGAGCCCGGGCGTTGGGGCTCTCGCTGGCGCAGTTGCGAGAGGAGCAACCACAAATTTTTGCCATGCTCAAGACGGAGTTTCAGGCAGCGATTGTTGGCTTTATGACCGATGAGGGCGATCGCCCTACCAAGATTTGGCAATATCTCCCGCCTCGGCCGCCCCAGATTCACCAAGCAGTGTATTGTTGCGTCCCCAACACAGTTTTGCAGTTCAGTGAAGAGTTGAATTTTTTGCGGACGTTGCTGCAAGTGAGTAATGTGCCTACTGAGGCACTAGTTGCTGCTGCCTTACGAGAAATTTTCCAGTTGCGGCGGGGCGATCGCGCTTGGCTAGTCAATGCAGGGCGAACACTTGGCGTCCTGCTCAAGGATGATTACGATACCTTGCGTTACATTTTGGCCCAAGTCCATTTGTAATCTGAACAACCCACAATCTGGGGATATCATCATGACATCATCGGAATCGACAGAGACTGAGCCGTTAAGCTGGCAACGTTGGAATGCTCGCTACGGTGAGGCGAATACACCTTGGGATTTGGGGCAGCCTGCCCCTGGTTTGGTGGCCACGTTGCAAGGGCGCTCAAAGCCGTTGTTAGACCGCATTGCTGTCTTAGGCTGTGGTCGGGGTCATGATGCGGTGTTTTTAGCTCAGCAAGGCTTCGAGGTGGTAGGAATTGATTTTTCTCCATTGGCGATCGCTGCTGCCCAAGAATTAGCACAGCTCAACGATGTAACCATTGATTGGCAACAGCAGGATATTTTCAACCTTGCTTCTGCTCTTCACGGCACATTCGACATCGTGTTTGAGCATACCTGTTTTTGTGCGATCGCTATCGAGCAAAGAGCTGCCTACTGCGATGTGGTACATCAACTGCTTAAGCCTCAAGGTCAACTGTGGGCCGTTTTCTTCACCCACAATCGCCCTGGTGGGCCGCCCTTCGGTTCTTCAACTGAGGAATTACGCTCTCTGTTTGAGTCTCGGTTTACGATTCAGACCTTGGAACCCATTCAGAACTCCATCCCCAAGCGCCAAGACGAAGAGCATTGGGGAGTATTGCAACGGCGAGATTAATCAGAATATTGGGTCGGACTTGTGTCAGGTTCAGGTTGATGTTTTGGGTTGGTGTCCAACCAAAATGATGCGGTTAATCCAAGAACAAAGCTGAGCATGAGTAATAATGCCACAATCAGGCGATTACGCCATGTTCGAGCAGGTGGTGCGGAGCGCAAGGGCAGAGCTGCAGGCCTGGGCAATGGTAAGGGCAGGATTTCATTAGCTCTGATTCGGGCTTGGAGAGTGGTGGCAGCTTCTTGTTGAATTGCGGCCAACGCCGCCTCAGCACTGGCAGCAAGACAATATAGCTCAGGGAATTCAGCACAAACCCCTTGAAAAGCTTGATGGGTTTGAGACCAGCCCACATTGTAAGTGTATTGCTGGCTGTCAGGAATTGTGATCATCAGTTTTCCTCACGAATCGCCACGCCCATGCGGGATTGTGAAATCAATGTCGGGGCCAAGGGGCACGATACGGGTTGGGTTAATGGTTTCGTGGCTTTGATAGTAATGTTGCTTGATATGGGCAAAATTAACCGTCTCGGCGACCCCCGATGTTTGATAGAGTTCCCGAACATATCCCCAGAGATTGGGGTAATCTACGATACGGCGCAGATTGCATTTGAAATGTCCGACATAGACGGGGTCGAAGCGAACCAAGGTTGTAAAGAGTCGCCAGTCTACTTCTGTGAGGCGATCGCCACACAAATAACGCTGAGTTTCTAGCCGAGCTTCAAGCCAATCAAAAGAGTCAAACAAAGGATAGAGCGCTTCTTCATAGGCAGCTTGAGTGGTAGCAAAACCACATTTATAAACGCCATTATTGATTGTGCTGTAGACGCGATCGTTGAGGGCGTCAATCTCCGCACGGAGTTCAGCGGGGTAATAATCTCCGGGTTGAGCCCCGAGCGAGTCAAAAGCGGAATTAAACATCCGAATAATTTCGGCGGACTCGTTATTGACAATCGTCTGGGTTTGCTTGTCCCACAAAATTGGCACAGTGACCCGTCCGGTATAGTTTGGCTGGGCATGGGTGTAGATTTCATGGAGCACCTGAGCCTTAAAAATGGGGTCAGCGATTACCCCATCTCCCGGTTCAAACGTCCAACCACGATCGCCCATAAACCAATGCACAACCGAGAGGGAGATCATATCCGTAAGACCCTTAAGTGCTCGGAAGATTAATGTGCGGTGGGCCCAGGGACAGGCTAAAGACACATAAAGGTGATACCGTCCGGTTTCAGCTTTGAAGCCACCTGTTCCTGTTGGGCCAGGGCTGCCATCGGGGGTAATCCAGTTCCGAAATTGAGATGCTTTACGAACAAAACGTCCACCTGTTTTTTGGGTGTCATACCACTGATCCTGCCAGACTCCATCGACCAGAAGACCCATAATGTTGTTGCTTTAAGTGCTTACTTCCCGTTGTGCCACTATTTTAGTCCTGTTGAGCACCACTTGTATGGGATTAACTACGATCACCTCGGTGGCGTTGACTGTGTGTCCGATAGAGAACGTACATTTGTCCCCACATCAGGTGACATAATTTAATTAGCATAATTCACTCTTTCCCCTTGCCCTCTAATGCCCCGCCTGCCAAAGCTCACCTACGATCGCGGCACATTGCTGCTGCATCCGCCACCCCGTAACCGGAGTTGGATGGACTGGGCAACGTGGGACGATCGCGTGGAAAAATTTCGGATTCCCGCGATGGCCTATCGTGATCTGCTCGAAGGCCTCCAAGCTGACAACATTACTATCTTGGACGAAGCCAAAGGTTTTGGCCCCCTTGCCCTACAACCTGCCCTCACCCTTACCCCCTATCCCCATCAACAGGAAGCCCTCACCGCCTGGAAAAAAAACGATCGCCAAGGTGTGATTGTGTTACCCACTGCTGCGGGGAAGACCTATCTAGCGCAACTGGCGATTGAATGTACGCCCCGCGACACCTTAATTGTTGTGCCCACGTTGGATTTGATGCAGCAATGGTATGCCCAACTAGAAAAAGCATTTCCGGGGACGGAATTGGGGTTACTCGGAGGCGGCAGCCGCGATCGCACGGCGATTCTGATCGCCACCTACAACAGTGCCGCAATTCACGCTGAGACTCTCGGGAACCGCTACGGCCTGCTCATTTTTGATGAATGTCATCATCTACCCACGGACTTCTTCCGGGTCATTGCTGAATATGCGATCGCCCCTTATCGCCTGGGTCTCACGGCCACCCCAGAGCGAGCCGATGAAGCCCATACCGACCTTGATCAGCTCATTGGCCCCATTCTCTATCGAAAGTCTCCCGATGACCTTTCTGGTCAGGCTCTGGCTGATCATGAAGTGCGACAAATCAAAGTCACGCTGACGCCTGAAGAGCGATCGCAGTACGACGAGGCGATCGCCACGCGCAACAATTTTCTCCAAGCGTCCAATATTTTCCTAGGGAGTCTTAATGGCTGGCAGCAGTTTGTGCAGGCTTCAGCGCGATCGGCGGCTGGACGCCGAGCAATGCTAGCCCATCGACAAGCCAAGGAAATTGCTCTGGGAACGACAGGTAAACTGCGGGTGCTCACTGAGATCTTCATGGAGCATTACCCCACCCGTATCCTGATTTTCACCAACGATAACGCCACAGTCTACCGCATCTCCCAAGACTTTCTGATTCCTGCCCTGACCCATCAAACCCCGGTTAAAGAACGCCATGAGATTTTACGGCGGTTTAAAGCAGGTGACTATGGCGCGATCGTGGCCTCCCACGTGCTCAATGAAGGGGTCGATGTGCCGGATGCCGAAATTGCCGTGATTCTTTCTGGCACCGGCTCCAGTCGAGAATATATCCAGCGCTTGGGGCGGGTGTTACGTAAGAGCAAGCAACGCCATAAGCAGGCAATTCTCTATGAAGTTGTGACAGAGGACACAACAGAAGAGCGAACTTCGGCGCGGCGACGCCGTCAGACTCAGCCCCAAGGACAACTCGAACTCTTACCAAGCTATGGCTTTGAGCAGCCTACTGTACCGCGGGCCGCCGAGGAAAATCGAACAGAGGAGAATTGGAATAGCTGATTTTATCCCTATCCAGATGGTAAATATTTAAGCTGACATACATGGGCTAGGGGCTGTCGTTAGCTAGACTTCAAACTCTTACGATGACTGACGTATAGCCCCTTTTTCTGTTTTTAGGCCCAGGCGCTCTATCTCTTATTCCGTCAGACTTCTGGGATTAACTGACGGCATGTTCTAGGAAAGTGCGATTCATGTCGGTGATTTTGATGATTTTGGAACCGACATTCCGCTTAGACTGAAGAAAGAAAGGCGCGTCAGCTTCCGTTTTGACGAAAAATCGTGTATCGTGCATTAACGGAAAGCTAAAGAATATATTTGTTGTTTTGGAAGCGGGCTTTGACGGTCTTCATGATCTCAGTCCCTTCGCCGCAGCCTTCTCAAATTCAATTGGAGGTCGAAGTGCAGAAAAGGTGTACCCGAAATCGGAAGCGCTCCAAACGACGAGCGATCTTTTGCCCCGAGCACGGCTGCTATCTGGACAGTGTTAGCCAAAAGTACCCCCTATATACAGAATCAGTAGGGAAATTACGCTCATGCGGTATTAGTCGTCTATCTGCCTTGATGCTTGTTGCAACTCGGACTGCGGTTCCTCTAGTAGGAGAATGGCTAGAAGCATTTTGGTGTTCAGACTGCCAACAGACCTATTGGTATCATGTACAGCGTGTTGGAGATCGTGAATACAAGATCCACCCTGCCCCTCAGCAACTTTGGAGTCAAGTGAGTGGTGTTATTCACCCGAGCGGTAATCCTTCAGTTGGCGAATTCACACGTCGGCAGGCCCGTTTAGGAGCAAAGATTCGTGATTTTCAATCTGTTGGCTAACACCTTCTTTATATAGCGGTTTTCATAAGTATGCGGTACGTTAATCCCCCTCAATCCCCCTTTGTAAGGGGGAGGAACGATCCTCATCTTTTCACAAAAGGCTATAATACGTAAGCTTGCTTTATCCTCACGTTCTATTCATTGAAAGCTTTGTTGAGACGTAGAGCACTTTTAGTTGAGTTACGCTCACTACTATCCTATGTAAGCAAGAGTAGAAAGAAGCAGCTTAGTCTACTGTTTTTTCTCATGCTTCTATCCGCGTTGGGTGAGCTTGTAAATTTAGGCTCTATACTGCCTTTTTTGCATGCATTAAGCAATGCGAAGCAGCTAATGTCTAAACCTTCGCTTCAACCAGTTATTAATTTTTTAAATATTCAGTCACCATCACAGGTCGTATGGTATTCAACAGGTTTATTTGTTTTTGCTGTGCTGATCACAAATATTTTAAGAATTTTAACTCTATACTTCCAAACACATTTATCTGCACGGATAGCGAGTGATCTAGGATGCTTACTGTATCAACGTGTTATTTTTCAACCCTATCGTTTTCACCTTCAGAGTAATAGTAGTGACCTCATCAATCTAGCTTTAGTCGATGCAAATGCGCTAGCTAGCGGAGTTGTTATTCCATGTCTTCTGCTCATAACGAATAGTTTGGTTGTTATTGGTGTTGTCCTTGGGTTGCTAGCAATTTCATTGCGGGTAACAGTAATTACTGTCTTAATTTTAGGTTTGACCTATGTTTCTATATACCGTTGGCGTCGTTCGACTCTTTTAAAAAATAGTCAGTTAATTACTCAACACAACCAAAGGCAAATTCAAGTTGTACAAGAGAGCTTGGGTGGCATTCGTGAAGTAATCATTGGTAATACGCAAAATTTCTTCCAAGCATCCTACGAAACATCTAACCGAGCAACTCGGAAAGCCTTAGCCTCCAACATCACCACTTCTTCAACACCACGTTATGGCGTTGAGATGTTAACGATGGTGTTAATGGGAGGTTTGGCGCTCAGTCTGGGACATAATGGTGACTTTAGCCAAGCTGTGCCGATTTTGGGCAGTTTAGCTATAGGAGCAAATCGTTTACTGCCAGTCTTACAACAATCTTTTTCTGCTCTAGCAAATATCCAGAGCGCTCGCAGCTCACTGCATCGAGTCTTAGATGGCTTGAGTCGCTCAATTGATCCGCTACAGGCGTATCCAGTCTCTCAACCGCTACCAATCAACCAAGAACTCAGACTTGAAAAGGTTTGGTTTCGCTACAAAGCTGATGAAGATTGGATCTTACGCGATTTAGATCTATCGATCCAAGCTAGAACTATGGTGGGGTTCGTGGGGGCAACGGGTAGTGGAAAGAGTACAACAGCTGATCTAATTTTGGGTCTTCTACAGCCTGAAAAAGGAAAAATTCTGCTGGATAGCCAACCGTTAGAAGATGAACGCTTGCGGGCCTGGCAGCTTGGGATTGCCCACGTACCTCAGCACATATTTCTGGCAGATGCAACCATTACGCAGAATATTGCGTTTGGCATTCCCTATGATTTGATCGATCATGCTCAAGTGCGCAAGGCAGCAAAGCTTGCCCAGATTGATAATTTTGTCCAAGACTTAACTCAAGGTTACGACACAATGGTTGGGGAAAATGGCGTCCGTTTGAGTGGCGGCCAACGGCAGCGAGTGGGGATTGCCAGGGCACTATATCGTGGGGCTGCCGTCATCGTTTTTGATGAGGCAACGAGTGCTTTAGATAACCAGTCAGAGCAAGAGGTCATGAATGCAATTGAAAGCCTGAGCCATAATCTAACAATTATCCTCATTGCACATCGGCTGAGTACTGTCAAAAAATGTGATTGTATTTTTGAGTTCCAAAGTGGGCAGATCACCAATCAAGGCAGCTTTAAGCACCTTTCATCTATATCTCCGTCTTTTCGAGCTAATTTATCGACTCAGAGCATTACGCCATCATCTTGACAGCGATCGCTATTCTCTGAGTAGTAGTAATTCTACCTTCCTCTCGCTTGATTTAGAGTATAGCCTCAGAGTTCTGGGGCAATTACCCTAACTTTTATGGAACACTATATTCAAAACTACACCGACGGTTTAAAAAGTGCGCTTAGTCAAGCTGCCATGAACGTTATTCCTGAGTTGGGTAATGCACTCTTGCAAGCATGGAAGCAAGAAAAAGCAATCTATCTTTGCGGCAATGGTGGTAGTGCGGGTAATGCAGTGCATTTAGCGAATGACCTACTCTATGGTGCTGGTATGCAGATCGGCAAGGGACTAAGGGTTGAAGCACTCAGTGCAAATCCTGCTGTATTGACTTGTCTGGCGAATGATTTAGGCTATGAAGAAATTTATAGCTACCAACTCCAGGTCAAGGCTAATTCTGGCGATGTGCTGATCGTGCTCTCTGGCAGTGGTAATTCCCCAAATGTTGTGAAGGCTTTAGAAGTGGGGAATTTAATGGGTATGCGAACTTTTGCAATTCTGGGTTTTTCTGGTGGGCATTGCAAAGAACTTGCTCAAGTGCCTCTCCACTTTCCCGTTGATGATATGCAAATTGCAGAAGATATCCAGCTAATCGTTGGACATATTTGCATGCAGTGGTTGTGCAATGAATCACGTCAGTATCAACAAGAAACCAACAGTAAGCTGCACGTTACTTAAGTGAAATATTAAAGGATGAAATCTATTGTTACAGGCGGAGCTGGTTTCATTGGTAGTCATTTAGTTGACTTGCTAATCAAGCACAATCATCATGTGGTTGTGTTAGATGACTTTAGTACAGGACGGCCAGAGAATCTCAAACATATGGATGGGGATGTTGAGCTATGTGAATGTAATTTAGCTGAGCAGGGCAATTGGGTTAACTTATTTCACGGTGTAGACTGGGTATTTCACTTGGCTGCCTTGGCAGATATTGTTCCTAGCATTCAACAACCCCAAGCTTATTTTCAGTCTAATGTGGACGGTACTTTTAATGTCATTCAAGCTAGTGTAGGAGCGGGGATTAAGCGTTTTGTTTATGCAGCATCTTCCTCCTGTTATGGTATTCCTGCTGTTTATCCAACCCCTGAAACGGCAGATATTCGACCTCAATATCCCTATGCATTGACCAAGCGTCTCGGCGAAGAGTTGGTACTGCATTGGGCGAATGTTTATCAGCTACCAGCCCTATCCTTACGTTTTTTTAATGTTTATGGACCTCGATCGCGTACCTCAGGAACCTATGGGGCTGTATTTGGGGTTTTCCTGGCGCAAAAGCTGAACAATCAGCCGTACACCATTGTTGGAGACGGTACACAAACACGAGATTTTACATATGTAACCGATATTGCGTCAGCGTTATTTACCGCAGCCAGTAGCGATCGCACTGGTGAAATTTATAATGTTGGGTCTGGTCAAACGGTTTCTGTAAACCGTCTAGTTGAGCTTTTAGGCGGAGAGAGTGTCCATATTCCTAAACGACCGGGTGAGCCAGATTGCACATTTGCAGATATTAGCAAAATCAAGGCTGACTTAGGTTGGCATCCTCAAGTTCCGATTGAAAAAGGAGTAGCTGAGGTAATTCAGAACATTGATTACTGGCGTCATGCTCCTGTTTGGACGCCGGATACCATTGCGGGTGCAACTAAGGACTGGTTTAAATATTTGTCCAATAGTCCTTCTTGACAAGACAAGAGTTTAATTCGAACAAATGAATTATAAAATTGAGAGCATTTATATTACTGGTGGTGCTGGATATGTCGGGGCAAGGCTTGTTCCTCGATTACTTAGTGAAGGATATCAAGTTACGGTTTTGGATTTAATGATTTATGGAGATGCAGTTTTAGAACCTCATCCCAAATTGAAGCTAATTCAAGGCGATATTCGAGATCAGCAGCTTTTGCAGAAGACAATTTCAGGGCATGATGCGGTTATTCATCTTGCTTGCATTTCCAATGACCCCAGCTTTGAGCTTAACCCTAAGCTTGGCAAGTCGATAAACCTTGATGCATTTGAACCTTTAGTTAAAATAAGCCGGCAATCTGGTGTCCAACGATTTATATACGCTTCTTCTTCCTCTGTGTATGGAATCAAGGAAGAACTCAATGTATATGAAGAAATGCCGTTGGAGCCATTAACAGACTACTCAAAGTTCAAGGCAGAGTGTGAGCAGATTCTTTCCCGGTATCAAACTTCCGATTTCACTACGATCACGATTCGTCCTGCAACAGTTTGTGGTTATTCGAAGCGACAACGTTTAGATGTTGTCGTTAATATTCTTTCTAACCTGGCATTCCATAAGCGTGAAATAACCGTGTTTGGAGGTGAACAGTTACGTCCTAATATTCATATAGAGGACATGGTTGAAGCTTACTTAGTTCTTCTTAATGCTCCTAAGGAGAAAGTGGCTGGGGAAATTTTTAATGCTGGTTATGAAAATCAACCCGTTCGTGAATTAGCAGAGATTGTTCGGCAAGTAATGGGTGATGATATTAATGTTGTGCAAACCCCGACCGACGATAATCGCTCTTACCATATTTCTTCCAAGAAGATTGCTCAAAAGTTGGGTTTTATCCCACAGCATTCTATTCGTGAAGCGGTCGAAGATATGAAGGAAGCGTTTGAATCGGGTTTGCTACCTGACTCATTAACCAATGAACGGTACTTCAATATCAAGCGTATGCAATCCATCAATCTTCAATAATATGCATGTTCGTTATTCTTATCTCCCGCAGCAGTTCGAAAATTGTGATGATCTGTGGGAGAATCTCAAACAATTTGTTCCAACAGGAGACTTCACACTCGGTAAGCCCTTACAAGAGTTTGAAGAGAAATTTGCCCAATTGATTGGGACAGAGTTTGCAATTGGTGTCAATTCCGGTACTGATGCGATTAAGTTGTCACTTAAGGCTTTAGGTGTTGGCTTTGGGGATGAAGTGCTTACTGCAGCCAATACTTTTGTTGCAACTGTTGGCGCGATCGCTGAAATCGGAGCAATACCAGTATTCGTTGATTGTGATGACACGTTTTGTATGGATGTCTCACAGGTGGAAAACGCTATCACTGAACGTACGAAAGCAATTGTTCCTGTTCATTTCACCGGTTACATGACGGATATGCGTCAACTCCTGCCGATTGCCCAACAGCATCAATTACCTATTGTTGAAGATGCCTGTCAGTCTATTCTGGGTGCTATCGATGGAAAAAACGCTGGAACTTGGGGGAATAGCGGTGCATTTTCGCTACATCCGCTTAAAAACCTAAACGTTTGGTCAGATGGCGGTATTATCGTAACCGATGATGAGGAGCTTGCGGAAAAGTTAAAGCTGTTACGCAATCATGGTCTGCGCGATCGTGATACTGTTGAAGTCCTTGGCTATAACTCTAGACTAGATACAATTCAGGCTGTGGTGGGTAATTGGCTAATTTCCCAGACTGAAGATATTGCTCAGAAGCGTATCGACAATGCTCGCTATTATGATGAACATCTTAGGAAGATACCTGGGATTGAAATTCCGCCTCGACCGGCTGACTATCGTATTGTCTATCACTTGTATATTGTCTTTGCGGAACATCGTGATCGTTTATTGGACTATTGCCTAGCGCAGGATATTGAAGCAAAAATCCACTATCCAACTCCTATTTATCGTCAGTCAGCACTGGCACACCTGCAATATAAGGAAGGAGATTTTCCCGTTGCCGATCGCCATGCGCAAACGATTATTTCCTTTCCTTGTGATCAGCATTTGTCTCAAGCTGAGATGAATTATGTCATAGAGACAGTTACGGAATTTTACAATTCAGAAGTTTGAGCTAGATGCCCAAGATCCCCTATGTCAACCTAGCAGCACAATGGACTGCTGAACGGCAAGAATTGCTGCCGATTGTTGAGCAAGTCCTTGCCTCAGGCCAGTACATTGGGGGCAATATCATTCAAGAGTTTGAAGTTCAAGCAGCAAAAGCCTGCCAAACAAAGTACTGTGTTGCTCTTAATAGCGGCACGGATGCATTGGTATGTGGCTTGCTTGCTCTTGGTGTTCAAGCCGATGATGAAGTTATTACCCCCCCTAACTCGTTTATTGCGTCCACCGCAGCAATTGTCCATCTGCGAGCAAAGCCCATTTTTGTTGATGTTTTACCCGACCAAAACATTGACCCTGCCAAAATCGAGGCTGCAATCACATCTCGAACAAAGGCAATTATGCCCGTTCACCTTACAGGACGGATGGGACGGATGGATGAAATTAGGGCGATCGCCGAACGCCATGATATTCCCCTTATCGAAGATGCGGCCCAGTCCATGGGCTCTCGATATCAAGACATTCCCAGTGGCAAGTGGGGAGAAGTGGGCTGTTTTTCGGCCCACCCCTTGAAGAATCTTAATGCTTGTGGTGATGCCGGTTTTTTAACTACAGATAGTGATGAAATTGCACAACGAGTTCGCTTAATGCGAAACCACGGGCTCATTGATCGCAATACCGTTGAGCGATTTGGTTATGTCTCGCGAATGGATGCTTTGCAAGCGGCTATCTTGAGCTATCGCCTGACGGAGTTAGATGGGGTTATTGAAAAACGTCAACGTAATGCTACCCTTTACCGAGAGCTGATTCATCAAGAGCATATTTTCATTCCAGAGGATCGAGGTCAGGAATTTAATACCTACCATACATTCGTCATTCAGACTCGACAACGAGATGAGCTGAAGGCATATTTATTGAGCCAGGGAATTGAAACTGCAATTCATTACCCGATTCCCATTCATCTACAGCCTGCTGCCAATTACCTGGGTTACTCTAGAGGTAGTTTTCCTGTGACTGAAGAACAGGCGACTCAAATTTTAACTCTGCCAGTTCATCAGTATCTTGAACCTCAGGAGATTGAATGCATTGCACAACATGTCAATACCTTTTTTGCATAGATGAGAGTAGGTATTGACTTAGACAACACAATCTTGTGCTATGACAAAGCTTTTTTGATGGCAGCAAGTCAGGTTGGACAAGTCCTACCTGAGAATCTAGCTACTAAATCACAAATTCGTAAGTTTATACGGTCTCAACAGGATGGAGAATTATTGTGGCAACGCCTACAAGGTTTAGCCTATGGAGTCTGTACTGTAGAGTATGCTGAACTTTTTCCAGGAGTTCAGCGATTTCTTTGGCGGTGTTTAAATAGAGCTTATGATGTTTTTGTTGTAAGTCATAAGACAGAGTATGGGCATTTTGATTCATCTCGTATATCTCTTCGAGAATCAGCAAAAGCCTGCCTCCGTAATAATGGCTTGCTAGATACCAACAATTCATTATTACCTTGTATCTTTTTTGAAAGTACTCGTCCTGAGAAAGTTGCTCGGATTGAAGCTTTAAACCTTGATGTTTTCATCGATGACTTGCACGAAGTTTTTGAAGATTTAGAACAGTCGAGATGTAGTGAAGTTCGTAAAATTTTATTTTCTCCGGGTTCTGATGAGATGCGTGAAGATCTCAATCAAGTATGTACAAATCTGACGGTCTGTTCAAACTGGCAATCAATTGATAGCGTGATTAATGGAGCATGGGTGCACAGTGAACTTGAGTCAGCAGTCCGGATTTTTAATATTTCTTCCCCTATCCAAGATATTCGAAGCATCAAGCGAGGTGGCAACGCCGGTGTTTATAACATTACGTTATCTAATGAGCATCAAGATAATTGCAATGAGATGCGTCAGGCATTTAAGCTCAAAATCTATCCCATTGACGCCAAACACAATCGCCTTCGTTCCGAGTTTGAGGGGATTTTAAACCTAAAGAAACAAGGTATTCGCTGTCTACCTCAGCCGATTGCCTCGAACCCAGATCTGGGTATTGGTTTATTTGAATGGCTTCCTGAAGCCACTGGACAGCAAACAAAATTCGACCCAATCGACCAATGTTTACAATTCATCACTCAATTGCAGCAGCAAAGCCGTACTGACCTATGGCATAATTTCCCTTCAGCCTCAGCTGCTTGTTTTAGTGGTTCTGCTATTGTTGAGCAACTTCATACACGGCAACAACAATTTGAGGCTGCTCGAATTCTAAATCCTGCTCTTGATCACTTTCTGAGCTGTGATTTTCATCCCTTATTTGCTGATATTCTGACTTGGTCAGAACGGAATTGGCCCAAGTCAGGCGCTGGTTTTAATGAGGATATCCCTAGATCTCAACAAACGCTTAGCCCATCAGACTTCGGCTTACACAATAGTATCCAAACTCCAAAAAATACTCTCGTATTCATTGATTTTGAGTACTTCGGCTGGGATGATCCAGCAAAGCTAGTCTCAGATTTTTTCTTCCACCCTGGAATGTCTTTAACTGATGAACAGAGGCGTCAGTGGGTTTTGGGCTGTTTAGATATCTATGGACATCAGCTTATTCCTAGACTTCAAGCTGCTCTGCCACTTTTTGGACTAATTTGGTGTTTGATTATTTTGAATGATTACCGGGATGAAGTGTGGGAACGGCGAATGCTAGCCGATGATTCGCAGAAACTCAATAGAGTAGAAGTTTTGACCTCAAAGCTGAGACAGTCCAAGCGTCTGCTCGGTCATTTACGTTCGGATTATGCAACATTCATCTCCAACTATGTCTGTTCCTAGCTTAGATAGTAGATCACGATATCTTCGTCGATTGGTTATTAAGATGATTGAAGTTGGAGGGCGGGGTCATATTGGCCCAGCCCTTTCCTTGATCGAAATTTTGCGTGTACTGTATGACTCGGTCTTAAGGTATCGTCCCAGTGAATCTGAATGGCCAGAACGCGATCGCTTCATCTTGAGTAAAGGACATGGGTGCTTAGCGCTCTATGCCGTATTGGCAGATAAGGGATTCTTACCTTTAGAAGAGTTAGAAACCTACGGCAAGTCCACATCTCGATTGGGAGGACATCCTGAGCGTCATAAAATTCCCGGAATTGAGGCATCTACTGGTGCATTGGGTCATGGATTACCCATCGGTGTTGGTATGGCTATAGCTGCAAAAATTCGCAAACAGTCTCAGCGCATTTTTGTTGTCACAGGGGATGGTGAAATTAATGAAGGTTCGGTTTGGGAAGCTGCAATGTCAGCCTCAAAACACCAGTTGTCTAATTTGACAGTATTGGTTGATTACAACAAACTCCAATCCTATGGCCCAACCAAGGAAGTATTGAATCTAGAACCCCTAGTAGAGAAATGGCAAAGCTTTGGGTTTGCAGTTAAAGAAGTAGATGGTCATAATGTCTCTGAGTTAGAACAGCTATTCAAAAAATTACCCCTGAACTCTCAAAAACCAACAGCAGTTATTTGCCATACGATAAAAGGGAAAGGCTTACCTTTTGCAGAAGGGCAACCCGAATGGCATCATAAATCTCGCTTAAGTGAAACACAAATTTCTGAAATGTATGCATGTTTGGAGGAGTAGCTTGCCATGCGAAGAACAGCATTGAACAGCGTTTATGAATTAGCACAAACCGATGATCGAATAGTCTTTATTGGTTCTGATCTTGGACCGGGTGTGCTAGCGGAGATGAAGCAAGCTATGCCAGAGCGCTTTTTTATGGAAGGCGTGAGTGAACAGCATATCGTTGGTATGGCTGCAGGTCTAGCAATGGAAGGATTTATTCCTTATGTGAACACTATTGCTACGTTTTTAACGCGGCGCTGTTATGAGCAGGTTGCGCTTGATCTCTGCCTACAAGATTTACCAGTGCGATTGATTGCTAATGGTGGTGGCGTTGTATATGCTCCCCTTGGTCCAACCCATTTAGCAGTTGAGGATATTTCTCTCTTCCGTTCTTTGCCGAATATGACAATCCTTTCCCCTTGTGATGCTCAAGAAATGGGTCATCTCATGCAGCAGACTGTAGATTGGTCTCACCCAATCTACATTCGTTTGGCAAAAGGTGGTGATAAAATTGTGAGCCGAGCTGATTCAAAGCCCGAGATTGGGAAAGCAGAACTGCTACGAGAGCCCGGTAACGGTTTATTTGTGACCACTGGAGTTATGGCTCAGCTAGCGCTTGAGGCGGCTGAACAGTTAGAGAAAGATGGTATTGGTTGTGGTGTTTTGCATCTTCATACGGTCAAGCCTTTAGATGGTGAGAGTTTGTCGCAATGGTTACCTCAAGCTCGCCACATCATTACTGTTGAAGAGCATACTTTGATTGGCGGCTTAGGTAGTGCATTACTTGAGTTTTGTAGCGATCATTTGCCAGCCCAAACATCTAAAATACGGCGAGTCGGCATCCCTGACCATTTTGCAGATCGGTATGGTAGTCAGACTTCCTTATGGATGCATTGGGGAATTACGGTGGAGACCCTCTACCAACAGATGCATCGAGCAATTACAGGCTAAATCATGTTCTTGTCAGAAGCAGAGCAAGAGCTTTCGGCAGCGTATTTAAAGCAAGGGTATGTTATTCAACCTGTGGCTGATGTGGAAGCATTGACCTGGATTAGAACGCAGATCATTAATCTAATTGTTGCAAACCTAGAGATAAATTCTCAACAATATCCGGATGAACTGCTCCTGAATTCAATTCATGAACATGTATCTGTTGCTCAGTTGAATGATTTCCGGCTGAGTATTATTCGCGAAATGAACACTCAACCTTTATTTCGTCTGATGTATTTTAGGGTTGCCAAGCCCTATTTGGAGACTTTGGTTGGGAATGAGCTATCCATGCAGCTCCGAGTTAACTTCAGTATCCAATATCCAGGGGATAATAGCTCCCTTTTGCCTGTACATGCAGATACCTGGTCAGGCGATTCTCCGTTTGAGGTGGTAGTCTGGCTGCCATTGGTTGATTGCTATGGAACAAAAGCCATGTACATTCTCCCTCCACCTGCATCAGTTAGTCTCAATTCAGAGTTTAAGGCAAGAGCGGGGTCTAGTAGTGAAGATTTATATCACGCGATCGCCTTAGATATTCGGTGGCTGTCTGTAAAATATGGTGAGGTCTTACTCTTCAATCAAGGTTTACCTCACGGTAATCGCATCAATCAAGAATCAGAAACTCGATGGTCAATGAACTGTCGGTTTAAAGGGGTTTTTACGCCCTATGGCGACAAGAAGATCGGTGAGTTTTTTGAACCGATTACTTTACGAGCAGCTTCTCAGGCGGGAATGAAATATAATTTGCCCCAATTATAATGTCAAAAGTGCGGGGATACATTTTTAGTCGTCCCTTCATGGGAGAACGTGTGCCGCAGCATGTTCAAAATTTAGTCATTCGAGACTATTGCAAACGCAATAATCTTCAATATCTACTCAGTGCAGCAGAATACGCAATGTCGGATTGTCATTTGATCCTTGATCAGGTTTTAGAGGAACTTAATCACATTGATGGCATTGTTACATATAGCTTGTTTCAGCTCCCTGAAGATTATGCCAGACGCCAAAATATCTACAATATGATTTTAGAGTCTGGTCGAACATTACATTGTGCTGTTGAGGGTGTATCAATGCAAAGCCACGAAGAACGCGATCGCCTTGAAACAATGTGGCGAGTCCGGCAAACATTACCCCAATGTCTTGACTGTAACTGGTTGAATTAGGAGTATAGCCTTGGGACAACTACGCAATTTTGTCACACCACTTCACCAAGCAACGCAACGCGACTATTTAGCTCGTATGCTTGATGAAAAGGTGCACTGCATGCAAGTCGCTAAACAGTATGATGCAGAATATTGGGATGGCGATCGTCGTTATGGTTATGGAGGGTATCGCTACATCTCAGGCTGGTGGAAACCAGTTGCACAGAAAATCATTCAAACTTATCGCTTGAAGCCAGGCTCAAAAATCTTGGATGTGGGGTGTGGAAAAGGTTTTTTACTTCATGAGCTGCTTTTGTTAGAACCGCAATTGGAGATTAAGGGATTTGATCTCTCTCCCCATGCAATTAATTGTGCAACTGAGAACGTTAAACCTCATTTATTTCTACATGCTGCACAACACATTTATCCTTTCAGTGACGATGAGTTTGATTTAGTTACTTCTTTAGGAGCCTTACACAACTTACAGGTTTTTGATCTCAAAAATGCTTTAACTGAAATTGAGAGAGTAGGGGAAAAAAGCTATTTCATGGTAGAAAGCTATCGCAACAATACAGAACTCTTCAATTTGCAATGTTGGGCCCTGACATGTGAATCGTTTTTTAACAACAAAGAATGGATATGGCTATGCGAGAACTTCGGTTATACTGGAGACTATGAATTTATCTATTTTGAGTAGATTGGTTTGCTTCTTGAATTGAGTCAATACATAAAACAAGACTAGATTGAAATTGTAGATTGGACTAGCAGATTAGAGCAAAACAACACTGTTCCACCGTTTGGCTTTGGGCTCACTCCAATAATCTAGGTTCTAATTTAACGTGGTTTATGAGTTAAGTTCTTAGAACATGAATTTTCATGTCTATCCATGCACCTTGAAATACGCCTTGTCAAATACTAGCAATTGTGAAACAGCACAGCGTTAGATTAATTTTGCTTGAGAAGTCAAGCGTTATCTTGAAAAGGAAAAATAATGAATTGAGTTGGTCTTTTCCGAGTAAACTCATTGAGGCATCAGATAGTAGTCAACAAACAATCCAGAAAATTGTAATTGAACTGTTCGGGTCTGTTTCCTGTTTTCCAAGCGAGAATCTTCATGAAGAATGTTTTTCCCTGCAATCAGGGGATTCCGTGGAACATTTTTTCTGCTTACCTTGTATCGAGCGCTATGATCTGACAAGAGTTATTCAGAAAGAATTTATTTTAAAATGGTTTGAAATTGAAGAGATTCTAGATATCGATTTGTCATCTACTGTGTATAGGAACTTTTCCGCATTGGTAAGATTAGTATGGAATGGAACAGCAAATGACTTCCACATGTTAGACCAAATTGAAAGTCGTTTGCTGGATATTAATCGGCTTTCAAAAAAGAACGAGAGAGTTTTCTATACCACAGACAAGTTCATAGGAATATCCAATCAACAAATCTTTCTCATGAAGGAATTTGTGAGATTACGAGACCTCCCTGTGTTTCGAATATGTTTTCATACCAGTGACAAAGCTTGTATCCAAGAAATGTTGATCATTCATACGAGACCTACTGTGATCAAACCTCACAAGCAGGAGAAAGAGTCTGTATCTTACCATGTTGTCGAAGGTCATATCTCAGTCGAGATACATGATGATCAAGGAAACGTTTTTGAAAAATATGAAATTTGCAACCACCTTTCAAGTCTAGCAATTTCAGCGAATAATAAACAAATCTTTTTGAGAATTCCAGCCAATCAATTTCGAACTCTTCAAAGTCTCTCTTCATTTGCTATTTTCTTTGAGATTTCTATTGGTCCATTCCAAGATAGTGATACAGTATGGATGAAAGATTTAAGTCAAGGTATTGCTTTGGCATGAAGAATATACAGAATCCAAACCTTTAACATCTTTAGCGTTTGACTATTAGAAAACTTATGACTAACACTCTGGTAAGACATGATTCTTCATGTCGTATTTGTAACAGTGCTAATGTTCAAACAGTTTTCACACTTAGCAGCACTCCACCAGCAGATGATTTTGTTGCAAAAGAATTTAGAAACAGCGTACAAGACGTTTATCCATTAGAATTAGCCATCTGCAAGGATTGCGGTTATGTTTATTTGCCCTATGTAGTCAATCCAGAAAAGATCTATCCAGAATTTACTTATGTTAGTGCAGTTACTGCTGGATTGAGAAGGCATTATAGTGAATATGCGCAAGAAATATCTGCTACTTTCAACATTCCTTCTCAATCATTAGTTGTAGATTTAGGCAGTAATGATGGATCGATGTTGTCCTGTTGGGCAAACTTAGGAATGAGAGTTGTAGGGGTTGAGCCAGCCCAAGCGATCGCTCAAAAAGCCAACCAAAAAGGGCTGACAACAATTAATGATTTTTTTGGCGAACAGGTTGTCGAAAAAATTCTTCGAGACTATGGTTCAGCCACTGTCATTATTGCCAACTACACATACGCAAACATTGATAATGTTATTGGCTTTACCAAAGCTGTTGCTAAATTACTTTCGCCTGAAGGAATCTTTATCGTCCAGACTGGATATCATCCAGAGCAGATGAAGATAAAGATGTTTGATTATATCTATCATGAACATCTTTCATACTTCACTGTTGACACCTTGAGTAATCTTTTCCACCAATGTGAAATGGAAATAATTCAAGCTGTTAAAACCCAGCCTAAAGGTGGTTCTATACGAGTAGTAGGTCAATTAAAATCTGGCTCTCATAACGTTGACCCTTCTGTTAACACCTTAATGCAGGAAGAAGTTTTGGCGAAGATGAGAGAGCCAGAAACATATATTCGGTTCGCCTCAGAGATAGACAATGCAAAGCAAAAAGTTGTTGATTTACTTCGTACGTTAAAAAGCGCTAATAAGAGGATTGTTGGTTTTGGTGCCTCTCACAGCACTACGACTCTGATTTATCATTTTGGGATTGCATCCTTCCTGGAATACTTAGTTGACGATAATCCTATCAAACATAGTCTTTATTCTCCTGGTTATCATATTCCTGTTTACTCCAGCGAGAAGATGCATTGTGACTGCCCAGATTATGTAATTATTCTTGCCTGGCAGCATGGAGAAACAATTATTCAAAAGCACTCTGCATATTTAGAGTCAGGAGGACACTTCATTCTTCCTTTACCTGAGTTAGAGATACGAGTACAACAGTAATGTCAGTAAGTTTGGTTATTGGGGGCACTCGAGGAATTGGGAAAACGATTGTTCAGCAACTTAGGCAAAGGGGTGATCAAGTTTACACAGCTTCAAGACGGCAGCT
This sequence comes from Spirulina sp. SIO3F2, assembly GCA_010672165.1. Lineage (GTDB taxonomy): Bacteria > Cyanobacteriota > Cyanobacteriia > Cyanobacteriales > Spirulinaceae > SIO3F2. Next base: position 68,399 of record JAAHHN010000004.1, read on the forward strand.
TAAGGATGAAGATCATATACAGTTTGACATTGCATCAGATGCTTTACAGACTCTAATTAGTAAGATTGATCATTCTTTAAATTACTTAGTTTTTACACAGCGATATCGAGGTGAAAGTTGGGATAAAGAATTTCATATCTCCCTTAAGGGAGTCGATCGTTTAGTAAATGCTCTTAAAACGCACTTTGCACAAGAAGCTTCAGTTGTTATTCTTGGCTCTAATGCCAGTCAGTTTATTGTTCGGGAACAGACTGCTGCTTATCATGCTTCCAGAGCTGCCTTAGAAAGCTTGACGAAATATTATGCTGTTCTTTGTGGTAGAGATAAAGTCCGTTTTAATTGTGTCCTCCCTTGCACACTTATTAAGCCTGAAAACGTGAATTTCTTTACAGAAGATAATAAAGCTCGGAATATGATTGAAGAGATTACACCACTAGGAAGAATGGGAACGTCTCAAGATGTTGCTAATTTGGTTTGCTTCCTTTGTAGTGAAAAGTCTTCGTTTATCACTGGACAATCTCTTATGCTCGATGGAGGTCTTTCCTTACGAAGTCAGGAAAGCATTGCTAGAGAGCTTCTAAATTTGCATTCATCCACATGTGAGGTGAAACCTAATGGAACGTAAGAGCCACGCTTTTGTGACTTTTTACTCAGATAATAATGTCTCTCCTGTATCGCAGGACATTACTGATTTATCACAGCATTTCCAAAGAAGGGAATCATTATTTAGAAGCTTAGGTATTCTACCTATTTCTGTTCATAATGCTAGTGTTCTTGAGTTTGGTCCTGGCTCCGGTCATAATGCTGTTTATACTGCTTCTCTGGAGCCCTCCAGATACAGCCTGGTAGATGGAAACCCGTTAGGTCTTGAGCGAACTCAGAGGATTCTTGAAAATTTCAAATACAAGAATTTTCGAGTTATAGATTCTTTATTTGAAGATTATGTTTCGTCAGATAAGTTTGATATCGTTTGGGCTGAAGCCTGTATTCCTCAACAATCAAATCCGATTTTAGTGCTTAAACACTTGTCAAAATTCACAAGGTTATCTGGCATATTTGTTTGTACCGCAATCAATTCAATATCTTACCTATCTGAAACTATAAGGCGATTGATATTTAGCATATTGCTACCTGATGGCTCTGATTCTATACATTACACATTAGATCTACTCCGACCACGTCTTTCTCCTCATTTACTCAATTTAAAGGGGATGAGTCGTCCTATAGATGATTGGATAATAGATAATATTATCCAGCCTTTGCAAGATAGACAGCTACTTAGCTTTCCAGAAATAATCGAGGCTCTATCAGACAGTTTTGACTTCTACTCATCATCTCCTAAGTTTATTACTGACTGGCGATGGTATAAAGAAATCTTAGGTCAAGATAGAGGATTTAATGATAATGCTCTTGCTTGCTACTACAGGAATAATCTTAATCTGATTGACTATCGTTATGTTTTTGATGCTCATTCCACAGCTTTTGGCAAAGATCTGGAAGCTATCTGCTCTGATAGTTGGGAGTTAATGACTCAAATTCAGCAGGGGAATAGTAGCAAATGGCAGGCTATATTTGATCTTCTTGCAGAAATTGCTTCAGTAGTTGAGCCAGTTACTCCAAACACTGCTTTAGCAATTCGTGAAGCTTCTGAATGGCTCCAGGATGGTGTTTCTGTAGAACGAGAGCTACAATATTTTCCTAGGTGGTGGGGACGTGGACAACAGTATGTTAGCCTGATTTGTAAATCTGCGTGAATAACTCAACACTCCGAACAGTTTGTAATACTCAGCTCAGATTACAATTGTGATAATCATTTGATGTTACATTGCTTTATTGGGAATTATCTCAATTATTAATTCAATGTTTTCTATTTGTTTGGCGAAAACAAAAATCATAGTTTTCCTAGATGTAAATTAGTGGTTATTGATGCCTCAAAAGCCTAAACTTCCATCACATACTGTTTTTGTGTCAGGAAGTTTTAATATACTTCATCCTGGTCATTTGAGACTATTTCGCTTTGCCAAAGAGTGTGGAGATTGGCTTATTGTTGGCGTTTACTCTGATCGAATTGCTGCTAACGCAGCTCATATACCTGAACACTTGAGATTGGAAGGAGTCAGAAGCAATAGCTGGGTAGATGAAGCATTCCTGTTAGATGAACCTATAACTGACGTTGTTTCCAGACTGAAGCCTGATGTAGTTGTCAAGGGTAAAGAACACGAAGTGCTTTCAAATCCGGAGCAAACAGTTTTGGCAGAATATGGTGGAAAATTGTTGTTTAGCTCGGGTGAAGCTACGTTCTCATCTCTAGATCTACTTAAGAAAGAATTTTACGAATCAAGATTAAGCTCAATATCCTTACCTTATGAATATTTAGAGAGGCATAGAATTCGAATACAAGATCTTAAAACTACACTACAGAGCTTTAGTAATTTAAGAGTTTGTGTTCTCGGTGATCTAATTATTGACGAATATATTACCTGTGATCCCTTGGGCTTATCTCGTGAAGATCCCACAGTTGTTGTAACACCCATTGACTCAACTCAATTTGTTGGCGGAGCTGGTATTGTTGCAGCTCATGCATCAGGATTAGGCGCTACAGTTAAGTTTTGCTCTGTTGCAGGCCAAGACTCAACAAGAGATTTCGCTGAGAAGCAATTAGTGGGTTATGGTGTTCAGTCCGTTATTCTAACGGATCAAAGTCGCCCTACCACGCTCAAACAACGTTTTCGTTGCAAGGGAAAGACTCTACTGAGAGTTAGCCATTTACATCAAGATGGGATCGACGTTAAACTTCAAGACCAATTGTTTTGTGAGATTAATCAAATCATCCAAAATATAGATTTGTTAATATTTTCTGATTTTAATTATGGATGTTTACCACAAAAAATGATTGAGCGAATCATCTCTACTGCTAAAAAGCAAGGCATTATGATAGTCGCTGACAGCCAATCCTCTTCACAAATCGGTAATATAAGCCGCTTCAAAGGTATGCATCTATTAACTCCAACTGAACACGAAGCTCGGCTTGCAACAGTAGATACTTCATCTGGATTAGTTGTTTTAGCAGAGCAGCTCAGACAACAATCCAAGGCTCGCAATATTTTGCTGAAATTGGGAGAAGAAGGTTTACTGGTTCATGCAGAAACCGAGAGTAAAAATGATTGGTTGACTGATCGGATTAGCGCCCTGAACTCTTCACCAAAAGATGTTGCAGGTGCAGGTGATTCCCTACTTATCGCTAGCTCACTAACCCTCGCCAGTGGTGGGAGAATTTGGGAGGCTGCTTGCATGGGATCATTGGCAGCTGCCATTCAAGTTAGCCGTTTGGGGAATGTACCTATACAAGCAGAAGAAGTTTTTCAGGAGTTAGCTCATTAGTTTAGCTGCCAACATTCCTGTATATTACATAATTTTAGGTAAAACATCGAGCAGGTTCAAAGTATTCTATACTTTCAGTTTTATACGCATATTCATATAGATTTAAAGTGGGTTTAACGTAACTAATGAATATTTTAGGCATCCATGCGGCCTACACTAGTAGATCTCACGATCCATCTGCTTGCTTAATCCAAAATGGAAAGGTAATTGCAGCAATTGAAGAAGAAAGATTGAATAGGATTAAGACATCTACTTCTCTTTTCCCAGAGAGAGCTATCCGTGCTTGTATTGCTATGGCTAATATCAGTATTCATGAAATTGATGTTGTTGTAGCTGATGGTTCAACCTATCCACCACTTAAGGATAAGATTAATCGTTCATTAGTAGATTCTTTTGGTTACTCTCCTCCCATTGAGCTTACTCACCATGCTTATGCTCATTGTGCTGGATCGTTTGTCTCCTCTGGCTTTGATGAAGCTTTAGTGGTATCTGTAGATGGAGTTGGTGATCAAGTTGCAACCTTGATTTGCACAGCTAAGAAGTTGGGTTCTTCAGTAGAATACAAAGAACTATACCGTGGAGATATTACAACGTCATTAGGTGTTTACTATAGTGTATTTACTAACTATCTTGGATTCAGAAGTATAGAAGGTGAGTATAAAGTCATGGGAATGGCTGCCTACGGTAGTTCTAAGCATGACTTATCTAATCTATTGGAGTTTAATCCAGCTACTGGTGAATTAGTGTGTAAAAACAACCAGTTTATAGATTTAGAAAATTATACTTCAGTTTTTGAACCTTCCTATAAGGAAAAATTTATTGAGAGTTTAACTGGTGTTAGACGGCCAGTATATTTTTCTAATGGTTTTCAACAGGAGCACTTTGATCTAGCTGCAAGTGTCCAATTTCAATTCCAGAAAACGTATTTAGATCTTATTAGCTATTTTTTGAAAAAAACTGGACTAAAGAAGCTTTGTCTATCTGGTGGATGTTCTTTAAATTGCCTAGCCAACAAAGAGTTGTTAGGAAAGCCTATAGATGTTTATGTTATGCCAGCAGCATCTGATCGTGGTCTATCAATGGGAGCTGCGATGTATATGGCTAGTCAAACGAGCCAAAGCGTTTCTCCCGTCCAAAACATGTATCTTGGTCGCTCATTTGAGCCAGCAGAGATTAAGAAAAGTTTGGACATTTGTGGTGTTTCGTATACAGAGTTAAGTGATCCAACCATTGGTTGTGCATCTGCAATTGCTGAAGGTAAAGTTGTTGGTTGGTTTCAAGGGCGATCAGAATTTGGACCAAGAGCGTTAGGACATCGGAGTATTCTTGCTAATCCTCAGGCAGCAGAGATGAAAGATATTTTGAATGCCAAGATCAAGTTTCGTGAAAGCTATCGACCATTCGCTCCAGCGATTCTTGAATCAGAACTAAATGATAGTGGTCTAGACAATACTCATCTGCCTTACATGACATTTACTGTCGATGTACCTTCAGACTTGGCGAGAAAAATTCCTGGAGCTGTCCATTTTGATGGCACTGCGCGAGTTCAGTCGGTTTCTCACGATAATAGCCCACTTTTCGCAGGTCTTTTAGATCAAGTGCAACATCAAAATGGATTTGGTGCTGTTATTAACACTAGTTTTAATCTGGCTGGTGAACCCATTGTTGACTCTCCACACGACGCAATCCGAACGTTCTATAGCTCTGGTATTGACACATTATATTTAGGAAACTTTAAGTTGGAAAAATCGTGTTCTTGATTTTGTCATTTAATCATGATGATTGGTCTTTCTTAATCTCTAATTCTTTAGATTTTATATGAGAGCTATTTTACTTGCTGCTGGATATGGTACAAGGCTTAGGCCTTTGACTGACTCTATCCCCAAATGTTTGGTTCCTATAAATGGGAAGCCTCTATTAGAAATATGGCTTGATAGATTAAGTTCAGCAGGCTTTGACTCCTTCTTGATTAATACCCATTATCTTTCTGAGCAGGTAGAAGATTTTGTAAATCATTGTCCTTACAAGGAACAGATCGAAACCGTCTTCGAATCGATCCTTTTAGGAACAGGTGGAACATTAATTAGAAATCTTGGTTTTTTTCAAAATCATGATGGACTCTTGGTTCATGCAGACAATTATTGTCTGGCAAACATTAATAATTTTGTGAATGCTCATTTTGAGCGTCCTGCATCGTGCTTAATGACAATGATGAGCTTTCGCACTGAAACTCCATCGAGTTGTGGCATCCTAGAACTTGATGAGAATTCAGTTGTCATGGAATTTCATGAGAAGGTTAAGTCTCCTCCAGGCAACCTTGCTAACGGTGCTATTTACATGCTGTCTCCTGAGCTGTTAAGCCTAATTGGAAACGAAATGAGTCTTGCAAAAGATTTTAGCACCGACATTGTTCCTAGATTGATGGGTCGTATATTTTCATATGAAACGTCAGATCTATTTCTCGATATTGGCACGCCTGAGTCATACGAAGCAGCAGTAAAGTTGACTTGATATTCACAATGTCTCCATTCTACAAGTTGCTTAAGCTAGTGCTCAAATACCTTTACCAATTTGTCTGGGGTTACTTTTTTCTATATGCTATTATTCTGATTAAGCCGATTCTTTTAGTCAGGATTGGGGAGTTAGAGAGTAGAGCAATCGGCCATTTCTCGTTGTCTGTAGAAATTTATTTGAGTGAGCTGGATCGAGGAATATATGATTGTAAGAGTCGCCATATAGACTTATTCTTTATTAATAGAAAAAAATGCAATGATGTTCTTGTAAAGAAGTGGAAATCTTTCTTTAGATTTTTGCCTGCGTTGCTGTTAAAACCTACATTTCTGCTCCTTCTTGAATTTGATTCTCATCGTGAGCACTTAGTCCCTTTCAGACATTGGAAGATTTATAGCCTCGCGAGTGGATACTGGCAAAACTGTGATATTCATGATGTTCTTCCCAAAACTCGACCTCATCTTAAATTTACAGAGCAAGAGCATTATGCTGCTTCGCAGCAAGCTTTTTCTATGGGGATTAGTCCAGGCGATAAATTGATCTGTTTTCATGCTCGTGATCCAAGCTATCGGTCTGGATCAGATGCTCCATTTAGCTTTCGTGATTCCTCGATAAATTTGCAAGTTCAGGCTATGTTGGAACTTGCAGAGCTTGGATATAAGGTAGTAAGGGTAGGTAAGCGTGTTCTTGAACATTTAGACTGTAACCACCCTAATGTTATTGATTACGCTAATACTAATATTCGTTCAGACTTGATGGATCTATACCTTATTTCTCGCTGTTCTTTCATGGTTGGGACTGGTTCGGGTATAGATGCTGTTGCATCCGTTTTTCGTATACCTGTAATTTACGTTAATCTTGCAGATTGGGGCTACTTAGATCAGTATTCCGAGTGGCTATGGCCGCTATTTATCCCGAAAAAATTGTGCTGGAAATCTAGTGGAGCACTCTTGACTTTTAACGAAATATATAAACTTGATTTGCATTGTGCAACTCACGACTCTCTATATTCGGAGGCGGGAGTTGACTATTTAAGTAACTCTCCTGTAGAAATAGCAGACTTGGTTTTGGAAGCAGAAGCAAGGTTGTCTGGTGTCTGGTTAGATACACAGGAGGACATCATCTTACAAGAAAGATTTAAGCGATCGCTCAAGCCTCGATTTCCTGGAGCTAGAGTTTTATCGTCCCGTATTGGGGCTAAATTCTTGAGGCAGCATGCATATCTACTTGATTAGTGGCTTTTACCTGCCTGTTGCCTATCCACCACACTCAAAATCTGCAATATTGTGTCTTGTTATGTAGATTGAATTAATACCTTTGGACGCTTACGTTTAACTTGATGCAATTAGAAAAAAGTTCAAGAGTATTACTGACTGGCGGTACAGGTTCCTTTGGAAAAGAGTTTGTTCGCAATCTTCTAAGTCGCCATCCTGACATCAGTCGTCTTGTTATCTTTAGCCGAGATGAGCTAAAGCAATTTGAGATGGCTCAGGAGTTTTCCACCCAAGATTATCCTGGGTTGCGTTATTTTATTGGTGATATCCGCGATCGCGATCGCCTTCGCCGTGCCTTAAGTCAAATTGATGTGGTAATTCATGCTGCCGCCCTCAAGCAAGTCCCCGCAGCCGAATATAATCCCATTGAATTTATCCGCACTAATGTCCTCGGTGCTGAGAATCTGATTCAGGCCTGTTTAGATACCCAAGTCAAGCAAGTTGTTGCGCTCTCAACCGATAAAGCGGCTGCCCCTGTAAACCTTTATGGTGCAACCAAATTATGTAGCGACAAACTTTTTATTGCCGCCAACAACATTGCAGGACGAGACTTAACTTTTAGTGTTGTTCGCTATGGCAATGTGATGGGCTCACGCGGCTCGGTGATTCCGTTCTTTCTCAAAAAACGGCATGAAGGTGTGCTCCCAATTACTGAACCCCATATGACTCGCTTCAATATCACCCTCCAAGAAGGAGTTGAAATGGTACTTTGGGCACTTAAAAATAGCCTAGGTGGTGAGATTTTCGTGCCGCATATTCCATCCTATCGGATTACAGATGTCGCTCAGGCCATTGGCCCCGACTGTCAACATCCAATTGTGGGAATTCGGCCGGGAGAGAAAATTCATGAGGAAATGATCACAGAGTCTGATTCTTACACAACTGTTGATCTTGGCCAATACTTTGCGATTCTACCCACTCAGGGGCGTTACACCATTGAGAGCTATTGTGAACAAACGGGGGCTAAGCTTGTACGCCCAGGGTTTAGCTACAACTCAGGTACAAACCCCACGTTTCTCTCCGTGTCAGAGTTGAGAACGCTGATTCATGAACATGTCGATTCTGATTTTGCAATCAGCTCCTAGAAGCTTATGTCTTTTATTCCCTACGGTCGGCAACAGATTAGCCAAACGGATATTGATGCGGTTGTAGAGATTCTCAAATCAGATTGGCTAACTCAAGGGCCAACGATTAGTCGCTTTGAGCAAGCGATCGCTAACTATTGTGGTGCGCACTATGCTGTGGCGGTGAGCAGTGCAACGGCTGCATTGCATATCGCCTGCCTGGCAGCGGGTTTGGGCTCGGGAGATTGGCTGTGGACATCACCCATTACTTTTGTGGCATCCGCGAACTGTGGCCGCTATTGTGATGCCCAGGTGAATTTTGTGGATATTGACCCACATACCTATAATCTGAGCATCACTGAGCTAGAACAGCGCCTTAAAACTGCAAAGAATCAGGGCAGTTCACCGAAAATCGTTATTCCAGTTCATTTGGCTGGCCAGTCTTGTGAAATGAAGCGTCTCGCCAGTCTGGCTGAACAATATGGCTTTACTCTTATTGAAGATGCCTCCCATGCCATTGGTGCCCAGTATCAGGGGCATCCTGTGGGGGGATGTCAGTTTTCAGATATGACGGTGTTTAGTTTTCATCCCGTCAAAATTATCACAACGGGCGAGGGGGGGGTTATTACGACGAATAGCCAGGCACTCTATGAAAAGCTAATCCGTTTGCGAACTCATGGCATCACACGTAATCCTGACCTGATGCAAGGTGAGTCCCATGGTTCTTGGTATTATCAGCAGTTGGAGTTGGGATTTAATTATCGCATGACAGACATTCAAGCTGCTTTGGGCTTGAGTCAACTAACTCGCTTAGATACTTTTGTCCAGAAGCGTCGGCAACTAGCAAATCGATATGATGAGCTTTTAGCCGATTTCCCCGTCCTATTACCCTGGCAACATCCAGACACCAACTCAAGTTGGCATCTCTACATCATTCGCCTGCAATTAGACTCGATTTCTCGAACCCATCGCCAAGTTTTTGAAGCCCTACGCGCATCTGGTATCGGTGTGAATTTACACTATATTCCTGTGTATCGCCAACCCTATTATCAGCGTCAATCTTCTGATGGGGCCGAGTTTCCAGAAGCTGAGCAGTACTATCAAGAAGCCATCAGTATCCCGTTGCATGCTGGCTTGACAGATGAGGAGCAAATTCGTGTGGTTCAAGCATTGCAGAATGCCCTTCATCTTTAGCTTCGCAAGAGAGTATCAAGACGATTGAGTCCATCAATGGGATGAAAATTGCTGTGATTCCCGCCCGGGGGGGCAGTAAACGTATCCCTCGCAAAAATATCCGCTCCTTTGCTGGTAAGCCCGCGATCGCCCATGTGATTCAAGTGGCTCTGGATTCTGGGTTATTTGATAACGTTTGGGTCTCAACCGATGATCTAGAAATTGCCGAAGTAGCCCAGCAATGGGGGGCGACCATTCCCTTTCTGCGCCCTCCAGAACTCGCCGATGATTTCGTGGGAATCACGCCCGTCATCGCCCATGCCACTAACTGGGCCAGATCTCAAAATCTCGCCTTAGATGCGGTTTGTTGTATTTATGCAACTGCCATGTTGTGCCAATCCCAAGATCTGGTGAAGGGTTGGCAAACTTTAAACACCGGAGATTGGCTTTATTCTTTTTCCGCAACTGAGTTCGCTGCTCCCATTTTCCGCGCATTTCAGCAGACCGAATCAGGTGGCGTCGAGATGTTTTTCCCTGAGCATTTCACGACTCGTTCTCAAGACCTTCCCATGGCCTTACATGATGCTGGCCAATTCTGTTGGGGGCGTCCCCATGCTTGGCAAGCCCAAAAACAAATCTTTGCTCCTTGGTCGATTCCGACGCTTATCCCCCGTTGGCGTGTTCAGGATATTGATACGGAAATAGATTGGCAGCAAGCCGAAAAAATTTGGCGACTCCTTCAGACCCAGTCATGAAACTGCTGATTCGGGTTGATGGCTCCATAAAAATTGGTTCTGGCCATGTGATGCGCTGTTTAGCCATAGCTCAAGCGTGGCAAGATAGTCAGGGCAAGCCCATGTTTGTGATGGCACATCCGGCCTCTCCTCTAGAGGAACGTCTCAAGTTAGAAGACATGGCGGTTATCCACTTAGCCGCAGAGCCAGGAAGCTTAGCAGATGCTCAAGAAACGGCAGCACTCGCGGCTCAATATGAGGCGAGTTGGGTTGTGGTGGACGGCTATCAGTTTGGGAGCGACTATCAAAAAGCTATCAAGGCGTTTGGTTTACGTCTACTCTTTATAGATGACTACGGGCATGCAGACCATTATTATGCTGACATTGTCCTCAATCAAAATATTTCTGCTGATGAGCAATGGTATCAACATCGTGAAGCGAATACCCAGCTACTCCTCGGTGCTCGTTATGCCCTGTTACGGCGAGAATTTTGGCAATGGCGGGATTGGCAACGAACCGTGTCACCCATTGCGAAAAAGGTTTTAGTGACCTTAGGCGGGTCTGACCCAGATAATGTGACGCTAAAAGTGATTCAGGCTTTGCAGCTTGTGGAGCAGGAAGAGCTAGAGATAGTCGTTGTTGTGGGAGGAAGTAACCCACATTATGCATCTCTCGACATTGCTGCACAGGATTCTCGGTTTCCCATTTGCTTAGAACGGAATGTCACCAATATGCCAGAGTTAATGGTTTGGGCAGATGTGGCAATTTCTGCGGGCGGCAGTACCTGCTGGGAACTTGCCTTTATGGGCCTACCCAGCCTACTCATCATCATTGCAGAGAATCAACGGACAATCGTAGAGCAATTAGCTGCACTAAAATGTGCAATGAATTTAGGCTGGCATGACCTTCTTAACGTGGATAGTTTAACAAGTTCGGTTCAATCTTTATCGCTCACACAATCAGCACGATTTGCTATGAAAGCGCTTTTGCAGCAAGCCGTTGATGGCTTAGGGAGCGATCGAGTCGTGACTCATTTGCTAGAGTGCTCTTCGCCGTTAGCGGCTCAAACCAATCCGCCGCTCAAAGTGCAGCAATGAATGTTCTTTTACTTGGCCCTGAGCGTCCTGAGCTGATGGTGTTCTTTAAAACCTGTGGAGACCACGTCATCAGTACAGAGGATAAGCTGCACTCAACCAGCCCTCTCATTCAAGAGGTGGATTTTTTGGTGAGCTATGGCTATCGGCATATTCTAAAACCTGCCATCCTAGACCAGTTTCCCAAATATGCCATTAATCTTCATATATCCTTACTACCGTGGAATCGAGGTGCTGATCCCAATCTTTGGAGTTTTTTGGAGGATACCCCGAAAGGCGTCACTATTCATACCTTAGATCGAGGCATCGACACTGGTGATATTTTGGTGCAACAAGAAGTGATGCTGTCCGCCAATGAAACCCTGAAGACAAGCTATGAAAAACTATCCCTTGCAGCGCAAGGCTTGCTTCAGCGGTCATGGCTAGATATTCGTGCTCATCAAATCCCGCCACAGCCCCAAGCAGCGGGTGGGTCTTACCATTGTTTGCGCGATCGCCAGCAATATGAGCATCTACTCACCCACGGCTGGGATACACCTGTGCATAATCTGATCGGTAAAGCCAAAAATCGGGAAAAATAGTGATGATAAATACGAGCTATATCACGATTGAAAATAAAAGTATTGGGCCAGATGCACCTCCCTTTATCATTGCCGAAATGTCTGGTAATCATAATCAATCTCTGCAACGGGCGTTGGAAATTGTTGAAGCGGCTGCCCAAGCTGGAGCCCATGGTCTTAAGCTCCAGACTTACACCGCAGATACCATGACCCTCGATCTTAAGGAAGGAGACTTCTTCATTGACAATCCTGAGAGTCTATGGAATGGACATTCCCTATATGAACTGTATCAGCAAGCCCATACCCCATGGGAATGGCATGAAACACTACTAAAGCGGTGTCGTGAACTCGGCATCATTGGCTTTAGCACTCCCTTTGATGCCACAGCCGTTGACTTTCTTGAATCATTGGATGTGCCATGTTACAAAATCGCCTCCTTTGAAAATACGGATTTACCTTTGATTCGAAAGGTCGCCAGCACCGGTAAACCCATGATTATTTCAACGGGAATGGCGACTATCGCTGAGCTGGACGAAACTGTTAGAACAGCAAGAGCTTCAGGCTGCCAAGATCTGGTACTACTCAAATGCACCAGTACCTATCCGGCCAGTCCAGAAAACAGCCACTTACAAACAATTCCCCATTTGCAAGCGCTGTTTAAAACGCAAGTTGGTCTCTCTGACCACACCTTAGGCGTTGGTGTAGCTGTTGCGAGTGTTGCCTTAGGCGCAACTGTCATTGAAAAGCACTTTACCCTATCTCGTGCCGAAGGTGGGGTTGATGCGGTCTTTTCCATGGAGCCAGAAGAAATGTACCAGCTTGTTGTTGAATCTCAGCGAGCCTGGCAAGCGTTAGGGCAAATTCAATATGGCTCTGTTAAGGCTGAACAAGCATCCCGTAAATTCCGGCGCAGTTTGTATATCGCAGAAGATCTCAAAGCAGGCGATCGTCTTACGCCAAAAAATTTAAGAGCCATACGCCCTGGTTATGGTCTACCACCTAAATATATCGATACTTTCTTAGGGAAACTGCTCACTAAGGATGTAAAAAAAGGAACTCCTTTAAGTTGGGATATATTCTCTTGAGAAATATCGATTATTATTCATCACGTTATTGACAATGAGTAACAGCAGATGATTGGTACAGCAATGCATCATCGCGGAGCGAGGCTTTTTCTGTGGGATTAGCTTTGGACTTGGTTGTCCATAAAACCAAGCATTATTTAAGAAGCTACCAGAGCTCGGTTAAGTTGGCTGGCTTAAGAGCATTTTCTTTTCTTTTTGGTGAAAAAATCTCAGCAGCTTTAGCTGCCTCAACCTTAGAGCTCATTAAATCTTATCCAGATGCCCCGACTGTCCTCTGTCTATCGAGACCATTGTTCTCAAAAGACATTATTGAATTAACTCAACGCACACACATAAACTACATTTGTATTAACCTTCATCTCTTGGGTCATATTCAATCTGCTTGGCTACCTAAACAACTGTGCCAGCAGACTCTATACCAGAAACATCAGACCCCAGAGTACCAGAAATACTGGTGCAGAGCAGAGCGGTTTGCCGCTTTTTTGCTCAAGAAAATTTCTAGCTTTCTAGTCTCAAATGGTTTGAGCGGTAGAATCGATGCAATTCTAACTGGGCATATCGACTATTGGCAGGGGGAATGTGTTCGATTAGCTGCTCAGCACCAGAAAATTCCTTTTTTAGTTCTCTGTCGAGAGCATGCAACTCTCCCCATTCAGCAAACTAGGCTTAGAGACTACTATCGTGAATTTAAATTTCAAGGTGATGGTGTTGCCGTGTTTGGTGAGAGCACTAAAAATATCTTCTGTGCCAGTGGGGCTTGTGAGCAACAAAATGTTTGGATCACAGGAGCGCCCAGATGGGATTGCTGGAAACAACCGCTCAGTAGCCCATGCAAGAAGTCTCTAATCACCTTACTTAGTTATCATAATCCAGCCTATGGCGCACCACATTCATTTGCAGAGGTTTTAGAAATATTTTCGAGCTTAGCTCGATCGATGGCGGATCAAGACTCAGTACAGTTTCTAGTTAAAGCTAAAGGAGTTGAAGATCAACGAGAAATCCAGCGAATGCTCAATGTTACTTCTCGCAACTTACGCGTTGCTCATCAAATGAGTTTAAAAGACATCTTCACTCACTCACGCCTGGTGATTGGTTTTAACTCGATTGCTTTGATTGAAGCCTTATTCACAGAAGCAAGAGTTGTTCTCCCTTACTGGAGTGATGCATGCAAAACAGATGATGAGCTAACTTTTGCACCAAGCCGAGATCCAGGAGTTGCTTTTGCTCAATCGCCGGAACAATTAGTTGCTTACATTAATACATTCTCCAATACAGATGAAGTTATGAGTGAGCAAGAGCATCAAGCACGTCAACTAACGTTAAATCGTTTAATACATTTTCCTTCAGGCTGTAGCAGTAGTGAAAAAGTTGAACAGTTTTTAAACCACTATATTATCAGTCGCTAACTGTATTGTGTGCTTATCAATCTCAAAGATTCTATGTATTCATATAAGATCTGATTGGAGATGTATATTCATTCAACCAAAGTCATGCTTAAAAGTTGACCATTACTGTGTCTTAGAATCTTATTTGTAAACAACTGACTTCTCATGCAGAATGATCTCGTTATTGCCTTAGATATCGGTGCAGCAGGTTCAATTCCTGAACATTGGCTTAAGTATAAGCATTGGCTAGACTGCATTGCATTTGATGAAGGTGACAGAAAAGTAGAGCAGGAGAATGGAGTTGCCAAGTCGAGTTTGCCAATACTCTTGGGGAAAGATTGTAAGCATCGTAAATTTTATGTGCTAAAGAGTGAAACAGGCTCATCCTTATTACCCTTAAATCCAAAGTTTCAAGATTTTTTCCATTCCGAATATCATACTCTCAAAGAAATCAAGGAAGTTTCGACTGTCTCGTTGAACACATTGGTTACGGAGAAAAGGCTGCCTTATCCCGAGCTCATCAAGCTTGATACCCAAGGCTCTGAGTTGGAAATCTTAAATAATGCCGAGCTTGTCCTTAGTCGGTTAATTATATGTGAGTTAGAAGTTGAATTTCTAGAAATTTATCAAGGACAAGCACTATTCTCAGATATAAACAATTTTTTTGACCGATTAGAATTTGAGCTGATCGATCTGCGTACTGCTCGTATTTCTTACTCAAGAAATGGAGTAAAAAATTATTTTGTAAAACAACTTGGATTAAGCGCAGCCAAACTATTCTCAACAACTCAAATTTATTCAGGTGAAGCGCTCTATTGCCGTTCTGTTGAGTGGATTTTAAGCCAAGATCATTCAGATTTTGTTAAAGCTTTGAAAATACTGATTATCTATCGCTGCTTTGATAGAGCGCTCTACATTATCGACAAAGCTCAAGCTCGTAACCTTTTCTCTTCGCAAGAAATTATAGATTTCAGAAATCTGGTTTATATGAATATTCCTTGGTTTAGAGGAACTTCTTTGTTGGTGAGAGCTTCCAGAAAGCTAATTCGTCTACTATCCTTACCAGGAACAATTTTAAGTAAAGTAAGATGTGGATGGTTATTGAGAGACTGGCCAAACTCGTAGCTTAAATACTAAAAGCTCATCTATTTTGCGTTTTATGTTGAAATCTATTCTCCCAGAAAAAATCAAGTCACTTGCCCGCTCTCATTTGCCTAAGAAGTTCAATACAGTCAATTCGCTTCATATAAGTGTTGAGCATTACAAAGAATTATTTCTGGGCTTAAAGCAAGCTCATATTTATACCGACGATGCTGAAATAATTAGCAATACAAAAAAGTTTCAAATTGAAGATTTAGTGATTCACCCACTCAAGAGCTTAAGAACCTCCTTAAGTCAAGAGTCTGATAAAACAAGAGCAGAGCAATGCTTTGTGATACCTAATGCTAACGATATAATCGAATATTACCGTACCCTACGGGATTTTATTGGCTCTGGTCAGCAAGATAATAAAGCTATTCATTGGTGTCCTATCGGAGAATTTAGTTACATCGGTGGTTCAATCGCAGCAACAAAGAATGCTACTGCTGTGTCATATAGCTTATTCAATCACTTAAGTCTTTATTTCGGAATAAATGAGCCTGTTTGGACAATCTTAGTTAGATCGAAATTCAACCAGGAACTTGTTTCTACATCTTTCTTGATGCCTCATGAGGAGATTAATGAAGTCGTTCATGGAGAAGATGCTTCTGGTTTTAGTTGTACAGTTGTTGGTCTGATTCCCAAACTCAATAAGCAATATCATCACCGTTGGCGGTTTCAGTTTTCTGTAGAGCAGAACAAATCGTGGTCAACCAATCATGGAGTTCATCATGAAGCTTGGGGGAAGACTACTGCGACAGACTGGGATTTTTATCCATCAAATGATGGTCAAAATAGCAGTCTGGAAGTTGTAAGCTCTGAAGCCAGTCAGTTACCTTGTCCGATTCAAGATGTTAAATTTCCTTCAAAATTCACCTCGGAAATATTAATGCGATCGAATTCAGAGTCTTATCAGGTAAACAATGCTTCGATTTTTGGCTTTGGTTTATGTGATTCGGTTTTCTATGGTAATCATTTGATCTCACGACATAAAAACGTCGCGCTGCCATCAGATAGAGTAGATTATGTGGCTGAATTACGCGATCGGCATATTATCTATAATAAATACATTTTACCAATTAGCAATTCGCGCCTACGGCATGGTATCCGTTGGCCCTTTGAGGGAGCAGAGGGGATTACATTGAAGTATTTCGATCACCGAGGTTATCCGGTTGGGGAATGTACAGTTAACCAAGATCGCTCTCCTATTTGGATTGATGATTACTTATCCTGCACTTGCCATGACAGTAAGACTGTCTGGATATATCCAGAGACAGACCTCAAAATCTCATTTATACAACCAGATTTAGTGGTTGGACTAACCGAAGAATCTAGTGATAGCATTATTGACTTTGATATTACTGAATTCCAGTCCTCGTGGCGCAATCAAAGGTCTCATGATCCCAAACTTCCCCATTGGCTAGGCAAAAAAAAGGGGATTTTGCCATCGACAAAGCAGATTATTGGTATTTCTTCTGCCACTGTTACCGAAGCTTATTTGCTGCTTTCGAGTGGTACTCCAGCAGATATAGACAAACAAGGCCAGATACAAAGTAGTAAACATGTCGTTACGGTAACAGCCTATCGAAACTCGAAGCCGGTCTGGATAGAAAATTTAATGCTGGATCTCAATGATCTTAAAACCGTTCGTATCCCCAATGAGTTGAATTGTCTTGGAGTTTGGTTTGGGATCAGAGCCTATGACGTCGATTTGGTTACATGGATTGTATTGATTCACAATAATAACAGTGTATCTTGTCAACATGCGTGGGGATATTAAATTGAGCTGTGGCTATATCTCTAATTGTAGATAATCCCAAGAGAGATCTTGATGGTATTCTGTTGATTGCTTATCACTTGCTCAGGCAAGGAGTAGTTGTATACATTACTCCGATGTATCAACAAGGGTATGAATTACCCATGCTAGCACCTGAGGTCGTTTTAAGTAACTATGCTAGGCTCAACAATAGAGATTTGCTTGTCAATTACTCTAAAGCAGGCATTAAAGTCGCAGTTTTAGATACTGAAGGAGGTCTACTCTCAGAGCATGGTCAAAATTCTCCTGGGAAGTGGGTTGAGCGGTTCCAATCCAACGGTTTCGACTCAATTATTGACAAGTATTTTCTGTGGGGAGAACGACTGCTAGATGCTTTTAGAGAGTCTGATAATCATTGCTCCAAGCAGTTCGTTGTTACAGGCTGCCCTCGCTATGACATGTGTATATCTCCTTGGAGTCGTATGCTTGACTACTCTGAAGAAGGTTATGTCTTAGTCAATACGAATTTTCCAATTGTCAATCCTGCTTATAGCAAATCATCTAAACAGGAGTTTAATGCGTCTTTAGAGATAGGATATAAAGAAACATACGTTCAAGCTCTGCACAAATCTTTCGATGAGCTATTTCTCAAATATATACAAACATTATATTTACTAGCGCAGTCTAACTCTAATATCCTTTTTGTGATCAGACCGCATCCTTTTGAAGATGCTGAATATTATCGTAAAAAGTTTAAGCTGATAGCCAATGTCAAAATCGATCCTTTTGGCAACGTTCTCAACCAAATTCATAATGCTGCTTGCATAGTGCATTTGAATTGCAGTACGGCAATTGAGAGCAACTTGCTATCTAAGGTACCGATCTCTCTTGAATTCTTGAATAACTCAACATTCCTTGAGCATTCTGCTCTTCCTTCTAAGATTAGTTGCCCTGCACAAAGCTATCAAGATTTAAATATTTTAATTAGAGATGAGAAAATACGTGAAGTGAAGCATAACTTTGACAAGACCAAGCAATATATATATCCCTGGTTTTACAAAGTGGATGGCCAAGCTGCCCAGCGTCTAGCAAGTAGCCTTTTGAGTTTGCTGAATGAATCATCATCCCTTCAGCCCAAACCAAATTGGTTGGCGACAATGCAAGGAAGTCGTACAAATTTTTCATTACTTCGCTACCTACAGGGATTTTTAGCATTAACGCTAGGAACTAAAATAACGGGAGCTTTACGCTGCTTGATCACACCCAGTCGAAAAAGTAAATCTATTAGGCTAAAAGATATACAAGCGAGAATTAAAAAGTTTGCCGAAGTTCAAAATGAGCCTATTTCCTTCCAGGCTCATTATGCAAAAAACCCAATCAGTAAGATGCCTTTAACAACGATTAAACTTGTTCCTGATTAACTCAAGAATCTCAGAATAGAAAAGTATTATTAAAGTTTGAGTAAGTAGAGTGACCTAATTAAACCGAGGTACACCATGATCAAAAGCCATACAGCACAAGCTCTTCATGCCTTACCCACCTCGAACTTTACTGGTCAACCTACTTATCACTGAAATATTATTCAAGAGAAATCAGGAATGTATTATAAATAATGCCTAAAAGTTGTTTTGTGAACTTGATAATCCCAGTTTCGAAAGTTGATCTGGTGGTTTATGACTTTGATGGTGTCATGACCAATAATTTAGTTGCTATTGCTCAAAACAATGTTGAGTCTGTTCAGTGCAATCGTGGTGATGGCTTAGGGATCAGAATGGTCAAGGGATTTGATATCCCTCAACTCATTCTTAGCACAGAAACGAATCCAGTAGTTACAGCACGTGCGAACAAACTTAAGTTGCCAGTCATTCAAGGTGCGGAAAATAAGCTAAGGTCTTTAACAGAATATTGTCAAGCAAATCATTACAATCTTTCCAAAACAGTTTACATTGGTAATGATCTCAATGACTTAGAAGTGATGCAGGCAGTCGGTTGGCCGATTTGCCCAGCAGATGCCCATCCGAAGATTCGCCAGCTATCTTGCATAATTACACAGGCTAGAGGTGGAGAAGGCGTCGTAAGAGAGTTTGGTGAGAAGCTACTCGTTGATGATGTAGTTGAGACCAAACATATTGTTAATTCCCACTCTAAACCAAGTGTACTGACCGAAGTCAAAGCGCAACTTCAAGATTCAATTGATTTACGAGTATCGTTATTAGGGAGTCCAAACTTACTGAGCAAAATCATTGAACTGAGCGACTTGCTTATTACCTGTATTCAAGCTGGTGGCTGTATTTTTTGGGCAGGAAATGGTGGTAGCTTTGCTGATGCTCAGCATTTAGCTGCTGAACTTGTCGGCCGGTTTATGCGTGAGCGAGAACCTTGGGCATCCATATGTTTGGGAACCAACAGTTCGACCTTTAGTTCGATTAGTAATGATTATGATTTTTCTCAAGTTTTTTCCCGAGAGTTACAAGCACTGTGCAAACCAAACGATGCTCTGATACTCTTGTCAACGAGTGGAAATTCGCGTAATTTACTCAATGTTGCAAAAGTGGCTCTGGAAAATGACTTGAAGATTTTTGCCCTTTTAGGGAAGTCCGGAGGACAGCTAGCTTATTATGTCCCTAGTCAGAGCATTGTGGTTCCCTCTTACCACACTGCTCGCATTCAGGAGATACACATTATGCTGGGACACATTGTCTGCGATTTAGTTGAACAGTCTTTAGCTCGATAGAACCTGAACAGATAGACGAATACCTCTATACCTTTGCAAAACAAATTGGTCATTTAATATAAAAAATCATGTTTATCATTGCTGAAATTGGTATTAATCATAATGGAGATATCTCAATTGCAAAGGAGTTGATCAAGGTTGCGAGTCAAGCAGGGGCAAATGCGGTTAAATTTCAAAAGCGAACATTGGATGCTGTCTACACCCAGAACTATTTAGATTCAGCTCGTGAGAGTCCCTGGGGAAAAACGCAGCGTGAGCAGAAGGAAGGGCTAGAATTCTCTAAGGTAGATTATGAGCAAATTGATATATTTTGTCGTGAATTAGGAATTGATTGGTTTGCTTCAGCATGGGATATTGACAGCCAAAAGTTTATGCGTCAATTTGACCTGAAGTATAATAAAGTTGCTTCAGCAATGATTGTTTATCACGATTTATTGAGGGAGATTGCCTCTGAAGGGCGTCATACGTTTATTTCTACGGGGATGAGTGGCGAGGATGAAATTGATCAGGCCGTTACAATTTTTCGGGAAGCGCATTGTCCGTTTGAGTTGATGCATTGTGTTTCGACCTATCCGATGACTGATGAAGATGCGAATCTCCGGCGAATCCAAACGCTCCGCGATCGCTATCAGTGTGATGTTGGCTATAGTGGCCATGAGGTAGGCTTGACAATTTCATTTGCCGCAGCAGCTTTAGGGATTTCATCGCTTGAGCGTCATATCACCTTGGATCGGGCCATGTATGGCTCAGATCAAGCTGCCTCAATCGAGCCAGATGGTTTCCGAAAATTAGTTCGGGGTGTCAGAACAATTATTAATGCAATGGGAGATGGTCAAGTCCGCATTCTAGAGCAAGAAATTCCGATTGCTCAGAAACTCCGTAGCCATATCCCCTGGCAAGCCAGCCAACGCTAAAACTAATTTTTCTAACGACAGATATTTTGTACGATGGGAAACGTTGTAGCCATTATTCCTGCACGTGCAGGCTCTAAAGGAATTCCTGGTAAAAATTTAATGCCCTTCTGCGGTCATCCCTTATTAACCTGGTCAATTGTTCAGTCTCAAAAAGCGAATTGTATAGACTCAGTATGGGTCAGCTCAGATGGAGATGATATTTTAAAGATATCTCATGATTATGGTGCTTATGTGATTGAGCGTCCTATGCAGTTATCTGGAGATCGCGCTTCTTCAGAGTCTGCTTGGCTCCATGCAATTGAATCCATTGAAGCTCAAGGTATAGCAATCGATTGGGTCATTGGGATGCAAGCAACTTCTCCCTTAAGAGAAGCAAAAGATTTAGAGCTAGCTCTACAGCAAGTCATTTCCGAGCAATTAGATTCTCTACTGAGCGTCGTGGAAGTTGAGGATTTTTTCATATGGCGCAATCATGCGGGGAAACCTGAATCAATCAACTATGATTTTCATAATCGTAAACCACGTCAAGCGATCGAGAAAAAGTATTTAGAAAATGGTTCATTCTATATTTTTAGCCCTGATTTATTGAGAAATACAGGGAATCGTTTAGGTGGCAAAGTTGGTATGTATATTATGGAGCGCCATAAAATGTTCCAAATTGATAATCCCACAGATGCCCGATTATGCGAAGTTGTGATGAAAGGCTATCAGCTTGATCGATGACCGCAACATTCTTAGAGCAGTTATTTGGCTTGTCGGGGCGAGTGGCTCTAGTTACAGGAGCATCACGTGGTATTGGCCGAGCGATCGCGGAAGGCTTTGTAAACTCTGGTGCTACTGTTTTTGGCATTGGCCGTAGCCCACAGCCGTCTGCTATCAGTTTTGCTTACAACTCAGCAGACATTTGCGATCGAGAATCGATTAAACAGATTTGCAACAATATTGTCCATCAATACAAGCAGATTGATATTCTCGTTCAAGCAGCTGGAATAACTTTGCCTAGCTTGGGAAAATCTCAGTCATCGCAGATATTTCATCAAACATTAGCAGTGAATCTAGAGGCAGCTTACAATGTCGCTGATATCGTAAGTCGCAATATGAAAAGAGGCGGGACAATTATTTTTGTAACTAGTATTGCTGCCCATATAGGTTTCCCTAATAATCCTGGCTATGTTGCTTCCAAAGGTGGGCTGAGAACTTTAGTTCGTGCTTTAGCCATTGACTTAGCACCTCATGGGATACGGGTTAATGCTTTAGCACCAGGATATATCCATACCGCAATGACAGATGCCAGTTATGCAAATCCAGTTCAATACCAAGCACGCTTGAATCAAACTTTACTAAAGCGTTGGGGAGAACCAGAAGATTTAGTGGGAGCCGCTATTTTTTTGGCATCTTCCGCTTCTAACTATGTCACAGGGAGTGATATGTTAATAGACGGTGGGTGGACAGCAAAAGGACTTTAAACCTATGGCGATTGGATTTATGCAGGGAAGGCTGTCTCCCTTGATTGATGGCAAAATTCAATGTTTTCCTTGGCCCTATTGGCAGCAAGAGTTTTCGATTGCCCAAGAGATTGGGTTTTCGTTGATGGAATGGACGTTAGATCAAGAGAGATGGGAAGAAAATCCCTTGTTAACTGTGTCAGGCCAAGCTGAAATCAAAGCTCTAAGCGTTTCTCATAATGTCCAAGTTGGCTCTCTTACGGGTGATTGCTTTATGCAAGTACCGTTTTATAAAACCCAAGGAATTCAACAGCAAGCTTTACTCGATCAAATCCATACTATCCTTGATGCTTGTGCTCAGCTTAGTATCAACTTTATTGTGCTCCCTCTAGTTGATAATGGCAGTCTCACCTCGGCTAAAGAGCAAGAGACACTAATTGAACATTTATTGCCATTTTCCTCCCGCTTGGTTGATGCCAATCAAAAAATAATCTTTGAATCTGACTTTTCCCCAGAGCGATTACTCCAGTTAATTCAGGAATTCCCACCCGAAAGTTTTGGCATCAACTATGATGTAGGGAATAGTGCAGCGTTAGGGTTTAATGCTAACCATGAAATTTCGAGCTACGGACATCGCATTGATAATGTCCATATCAAAGATCGAGTCAAAGGAGGGGGCACAGTGCCCCTTGGTCAAGGAGATGCAGACTTTCTGCTTGTTTTTGACACCTTGAAAACTGTTGGTTATCAGGGTCATTATATTCTCCAAACAGCTCGGGCATCAGAAGGAGAGCATGAAAGTGTTCTGTGTCAATATCGAGATTTTGTAAAGCACTATTGTGCCACAACGTAGTCTATAGCGATGGATCTTGAGCTTCAAGACAAGGTTGCAGTTGTGACTGGTGCATCTCAAGGCTTGGGCTTGGCGATCGCCACTGTCCTCAAGCAGGAAGGCAGCCATGTTGTTTTAATTGCCCGTAACCAAGACAAACTGGAGCAAGCGGCTCACTCACTTGACAGTGATGCAATTGCTGGCGATGTAACACAGCCTGAGGCTTGTCAAGCAATAGTCACGAAAGTTCTAGCACAGTATGGCAAGCTTGATATCTTAGTTTGTAATGTTGGTAGTGGTCGCTCAGCTCCACCAGGCACAGAAACTTTAGAGGATTGGCATGAGAGTCTAGAGATCAATCTTTTCTCGACAACTCGGATGGTAACTGCGGCTCGTGCAGCTTTTTCTCCACAAGGCGGTAGTATCATTTGTATTTCTTCAATTTGCGGCTCTGCGGCTTTGGGAGCACCTGCAACCTACTCTGCGGCTAAAGCAGCTTTAAATTCTTATGTACGCAGTCTTGCGAGACCCTTAGCAAACCAGAATATTCGGATCAATGCGATCGCACCTGGTAACCTATTATTCCCAGGTTCTGTCTGGGAGAAAAAGTTACACGAAGATGAATCTTCTGTGATAAGTATGCTTGAACGAGAGGTTGCTCAACGTCGTTTGGGTAAACCAGAAGAAGTTGCAAGATTTGTGGCTTTTTTAGCATCTTCTGCTGCTTCTTTTGCGACAGGCTCGGTATTTGTGGTAGATGGTGGTCAGCTTAGAGCATAATGAGATTACCGATGTTGTATACATACAGATTCACTCCATGCTTTATCCTTTTAAATACATGAATTAGATTATGAGTTGAATGCTCATCTACTTAGAAAGTACTGCGATTTTTTAATGAGACAAGCAACATATTGAAGAAAAAAGAATAACTGAAATCATTCTAACTAGGTAAACGAATGAAGTTAATAGTTTTTAGCAAAATACTCCGCCTGTTATCTGGACAGTACTCTCTAATTCAAATACTTAAACGAGTTAATCGGAGTCCACTACGGTATCTAGTGAAAGGAATAGTCAGCGCGTTGCAATTTCGAAGGAAGCTTGAGTGTCGTCACTTACTTTCAGAAGTTCCATTAGAAGTTCAGGATCTATCCTTGCTTGAGCAACTGAAGCATAATGGTTTCACTCAAAAGTTAGAGCTCGATCTAACTTTATTGGAAGAACTTAGGATAGAATCCCTAGCCTTGAGAGATAATCTTCTGAAGAAGGGAACCGATATTGCTGGTAAACCAATTTGGGATAGTCTTATGCTCTCCACAGCAACGGATGGCCAGAGTATAGATGAAAATAGTGTATTTATTCGCTTTGCTCTCCAAGCAAAAATAGTTAGGTTGGTCACTCACTTTTTCGGTGAAGTTCCCTACTTGTCTTATGTATTTTTAGCACACTCAAAGTATTCTGGACAAGAAAATCAAATCTCTCAGCTATGGCATCGTGACTATGATGATATTTCTGTTATTAAGCTGTTTGTGTATTTAACTGATGTGCTTGATGTCGAGTATGGTCCATTTACTTTGATCAATAAACCTTCTTCAAGAAGAATCTCATCGTTTCATTCCACCCATCTTAAAGATGAGTATATCTTTTCTAAGATTTCCAGAGAATCAGTCTTTCAAATGCTTTATCCTGCTACAGGAGCATTTCTGGTCAATACATCTCACTGCTATCACATGGGGAGCCGTTTGTCCTCTGGCAAGACTCGATTGATGTACACAGCTTGTTTTATAACACACCCTACTATTTACCCAAATACCAAGAACCCTTGTCTTATTAAAGGGAAAACGAATCCGATTATACAGATGCTTCTGACACCTTAATAAACCAGTGTTTATTTAAAAACTCAGATAATCACTTGATTGACCCTTGACATTGCAAAGTAATGCTAAACTATTCAAAGTTCACAGATAAAGTGCCTTGATGAGAGGGCGAATAATGCTCAACAATCTATCACAATCTTTCAATTTAGAAAATCGCAATGCGATTGTCACAGGTGGAGGAGGATTATTGGGGATCAAGCATTGTCTTGCCCTAGCTGAGTTGGGCGCAACTGTTATTATTGCTGATATTGATACCAAGGCTGCCTCAGATGCAGCTCAAAGAGTCAATAATATATCTCAGCAAATCTGTGCATATTCGCTGAGTTTAGACGTTACTGACTCTTCAAGTGTTGAAGCTGCTCTAGAAAAAATTCTATTAGAACATGGTGGTCTCCACATTTTGGTTAATAATGCTGCAATTAACCCTAAAGTGAGTAGTGATGGAGTTACCGAAACATCTCGTTTTGAAAACTTTTCTCTTGAACAGTGGAATCAACAAATCAATGTTGGACTAACAGGAGCTTTTTTATGTAGTAAGATATTTGGAACTTGGATGTCGGAAAATGGAGGAGGGATAATTCTCAATATTGCTTCAGATTTATCTGTACTTGCACCCGATCAACGACTTTATCGCCAGCCAGGCTTACCTCCAGAATTACAGCCTGTTAAGCCTGTAGCCTACTCTGTAGTAAAAACTGCACTCATTGGTTTAACACGATATTTGGCAACATATTGGGCAGATAAGGAAATTCGTGTTAATGCGCTTTCACCTGGAGGAGTTTATAACAACCAACCTCAAGATTTTGTAGAGCGTTTGTCTACACTTATTCCAATGGGTAGGATGGCAAAAGAAGATGAATACAGAAGTGCAGTTCAGTTTCTTTGCTCAGATGCGTCAAGTTATATGACAGGGCAGAATATTGTTATGGATGGTGGCCGTAGTGTTTGGTGACCAGACCTTGAAACCAAAACTCTTGAGAAATGGATAAAGACTGTATTCTATTTACAACTTTGGCCATGAACCAGACACTCTTTTTCGCTAAGTTAGGGACTTCACTACAGAAACATGGCTATGAGATAGCATATGTTAGCTTCCATGAAAAGAGCTTGCAATATTTAGAGCACGAAGGCTTTATGGCATTCAATGCGTTTAATCCTAAAGCCAATTATATTGAACAAATCAATTTAGAGACTTATAGTTGGGTTAGTTTAAATTTGACTCTCAGTCATGAACGAGAAGCATTTGAGGTATCGAATTCGACAAAGTTAATTACTAAGCTTAAAAGCTACTTGGCTGTCATAGAGGAGGCTTTTGATGTTTTACTATCTAGATACAATCGAGTTTCTTTGATCCAAGAACTTGGTGGCTTTCTATCTATTGTTTCAGCCCATTATGCAGCAAGAAGGCGTTCTCTTGATAGCTATTTCCTAGAACCTTCCTTTTTCAAAGGGCGTTTCATCATTCAAAAAAACTCTTTGATGGCATCTCAGATCACTGAGGAATCTCAAGAGCCACTCCTTCCGGAAGTTTCAAAATACCTGAAAGATG
Organism: Spirulina sp. SIO3F2; assembly: GCA_010672165.1. GTDB lineage: Bacteria > Cyanobacteriota > Cyanobacteriia > Cyanobacteriales > Spirulinaceae > SIO3F2. Next base: position 94,904 of record JAAHHN010000004.1, read on the forward strand.
TGGAATCACAACAAAGTATTGTGATTCCAAGCAAAGATCGCAATCATTACAGGAAGCCAATTTACAAGCTCACTGATTCGAGAAACTGGCAGCGCCTTATTCAAAAATCTATCGATCGCTATGTTCTCGGTCATCAAGAAGAATTTAGTTATATTGGTGGACATGTTGGGCGACATTTAAGAATGTGGTTGAATGCCCAACGTCTTGCTACAGACTACCAACAAATTCCAGACAATTTCCCCTTTGTCTATTATCCTTTCCATGTGCCAGCAGATGTTGCCTTAACCTTACGCTCACCTGAGTATCTTGATCAATACGCATTAATTGATTATCTCGCTCGTTCAATTCCCAACCACTGCCAACTGGTTATAAAAGAACATCCTGCACTGGTAGGGGGCATTCACTATAAACGGCTGCGAGGATTGTTAAATAAATATGATAACTTGGTGCTTCTTAACCCTGGTATCAATAACTATGAAATTTTGAAGTGTTCTGCCGCTGTAGTTACAGTTAATTCCAAGTCAGGTGCGGAGGCATTATTGCTGGGTAAACCTGTTATCGTTTTAGGAAATGCATTTTACACTGAAAGTGATTTAGTAATAAAACCCACTCAACTCTCTGACCTTCCTATCTTACTTGCTAAAGCTGTTTCTGAGCCTCCATTACTAGATTCAGACAAGATAAAGCGTTATTTTCAATCAGTTTGGAGTGCCTCTTATTCAGGCGAAATATATAGTTTGGATTCCAAAAACATTATGGACATTGTTACAGCACTGATGAGCGAAATAAAGCTGTTATGATCCGACCTGACTTAAGCGTCTTTCAATTAGTTCGTTCTAAGCGTCTACTACGGCCAGAATCTTTACTTCTCATTTCCCTCTGGTTCGTCTGGCTTGTATCTAGTTTAATCTACCTTTTATCTCCTTTTAGTTCTGCTGTTGGTTCTAACTACAGCATTATACTGGGTTGGTTTTATGTTCTCAGCTTTACACTGGGCAGTCTGGTTTTATCAAAGCTGTTTTTGCAGCCAGCGGCAAAGCTCAATATTGCTAAGCTAAAAAGCTTTCGGAGTAGTCGATATGCTTGGCTAGCTTCAGGAGCATCATTAATTGGGATGTTCTGCCACGTATACGATAAGGCAGTTGTGCGAGGTTATGATTATTCTGGATGCCTGGCCGCTGTTCGCGAAGCGTGGGTCACTGAAGCAAGACGCTTAGGGCCTTCGTCTATTTTTAGTGCCCTAGGTCATATTGGTGCAGGTTTTGCTGTACCAGTATTGATTTACGTCATGCTAGTAATAATCACAGATCAACGGTTTATGCCAGTTTTCCAACGCATGCTTTTAGCTGCAATAGGTTTTTTAACTTTGCTGATATATGCTGTTGTTGTGGTTAGCCGTTCTGCACTAGTGATTGCATTAGTGGTTGTTCTAGCTGCTGGTCTGCTTGCAATTGTTGAAAAATTCAGAGCTCGCACAGCAGCGGTGTTTCTGCTAATGCTTGCACTAGTTTGTTCGTTTGCGTCCTTTACATTTGCTCAACGAATACAGTGTATTGGAGACGATGTGTATGCTGTAGAAAACTACTTTCACGATCTGGATATTGGCTATTATAACAGCTCAAGCTTAAATAAAAGCACCTTATTGATTCCTGATTCTCAGAGACAATCTTACTTTTATAAAAGTATTACCTTTCTGCAGAAAGGGCTGGGTGATATAAAAAAACATGTGCAGTTGCAATCGAATTCCGATCTGGAGCCGGATCAACAATCACGCTGGCGGGCAGTTTGGGAATCAATTGCAGTTTACGCAAATCATGGACATTCAAATTTTGAAAATACCTTCTATAAAGCAAAATCCGAGCGGACAGGTACTGCCCTTGGCGGCGCATACTGTACGATATCCACTCGATTAAGTTTACCCACATTGCCAGTCTGTACAGAACCCAAAAATACGGGGAAAGGCTTAATTTCTCTACCAGGAGCGGTTTGGTATAACTTTGGCTTTATTGGCTTATTGTTTTTTCCGCTATTTCATGCATGTATTACAGTATTTGCAGTGAAACTTATGTCTAGGCAAGCTGGGCTCAGTATTGCTTTGGGTATGCTTTTATTTACATTATCTGGTGCTACAGCTATTTTCTCTCCATTAGGAGTTGTGTGGGGGCCAATGTCATTCCCTTTTTTGGCATTTGCCTTTTTATGTTTGTGGATACTACCAGAGACCTTTGAGCTACTAAGGCTTCGGATAAGAAAAAATATTTAATTTTATTGCCCAAAATTCGAAAAAATAGTTAGTCACGTAAAGTCAGTTTTGTTTTTCTCTTTTTAATACGTTTTTTATGCCAGTTGAAACTGTCACGATTGCTATACCAACTTACAATGAAGCGAAGCATATTGAAGCAGTATTAACCAATTTCTTATCTCAAGGTTATAGAGGTCTTCTAGAGATCTTTGTTGCTGATGGTGGTAGTACAGATGGAACACCAGAGATTGTGGAACAGATTGCACGAAGAAATTCAGTCGTTAAACTGATTCATAATCCTGCAAGACGTCAGGCCAATGCTTTGAATTTAATCCTGGAAGTCGCCAAGGGTGATATCTTTCTGCGGGCTGATGCACATTGTATATATGCTGAGGATTATATCGAGAATTGTGTGCTAACGTTGTTAAAATCAAAAGCGTTGAATGTGGGAGGAGCGCAGCGGTTTATCGCGAATAATGCCTTTCAAGCTGGCCTGGTGCTTGCATCCATGAGCTTATTGGGGAATGGTGGGGCAAAATATCGCAACCCTGACTATTGTGGTTTTGCAGATACTGTGTTCATTGGTTGTTTTTGGCGAGATGCCTTATTAAAGGTTTCGGGATACCGCACAGATGTGGGTCCTAATGAAGATGCAGAGCTTAACCAGAGGCTTCTGCAACAGCAAAAAAATGCGGTTTACATCAGCTCAAATATTAGAGTTTGGTACTATCCTCGATCTTCATTAAGCACACTTTGGATACAGTATTTTCGGTATGGTAGAGGTCGATATCGTTCTGCCTGTCTTCATAAGAGACGCTTACCATTCAGGACAAAACTCCCAGGACTATTCCTGATCAGCTCTATCGTATTGAGCCTGATCTTGATTTATACAAGCGTATGGTATTTCGGAATCTTTGTGGTTCTTGTTCTGATTTCATTTGGTCTTGAGAGTATCAGATTAACCTGTCAATCTATAAAGTCTTTTAAGATTCGGTTTTGGCGTTCTTCTCAAGATGTACCGAATTTATTTTTACGATTCTTATACTGTTGGATAGCTCTGCTTGTTATGCCCATTGCATATAGTACAGGTGGATTTTATCAATTGCTAAGGAGCCGCATCTTAAAAGTTTATGGTTGGTAATTAGAGATGTGTTAATAATTTCTTGCCTTGTATGTTTAAATCTATATTCTAGAAGATAAAAGCCATGTCATCAAAAGAAATATGTCCCACATTGCATGAGAAAGATCCAAAATTCACATACGAAAAATATGTTGATTCGGAATCCAGAACTAATTTTGCTAAATTTGACCGCACCAGCTTTTCGAACGAAGAAATCCGTTTCATATCATCCCATTTTTTGTCATCAAGAAAAGTGGATAAAATCTTCAATGAAAACTTTCTAGGTTTGTGCCAAGGTGTTCGTAATGGTGCGGAAGTAAGAATATTTAGGAAGAAAATAAGCTCAAACATTATTGGAACAGATATCTCACCAAGTATACTTGCTGTAACCAATGGAGTATTGATGGACTTCCATGATTGTCCAAAACTTTGGTCTGGTAGAGTTAACTTTCTATACTCAAACTCTTGGGATCACTCCTATAATCTAGAGAAGTGCTTATTTCATTGGAATTCACTGCTTGCTGCTGATGGTTACATATACCTTCAGCATACACCTAATCATTATGCAGATGCAGGGTACACAGCACCAGAACTTGCCGATCTCTTAGTTGGTTGTGGTTTTGAAGTAATGGAAATCAAATCTATATCAAAAGACTCTATTGTACATTTACCTGCGAAAATTGTTCCAAAAATCATTGGTAAACTTTTGAATATTTCATTACCCATGCTAAGTCCAATGGATGAAACATTCGTCCTTGCCGCAAGGCAAGCACAAGTGACTAAACCTGATGACCGTAACAAAGCTCAATGAAGTTAGTGTTATTCGTTTTGCTTCTCAAAATTGCCTAGTTGTATCACAAAAATACACATTCCCTTAATGTACTGTAGGTATTGGACTGAATTGATTATAGTCTCATGTTAAATATATGGCAGTTAGGAGCAGAGACTTTTACCTATATTACAAGAAGCAAAACCGTTATGCTTCTTTGCTAGAGAGAGGGTTTAGAATAGAGGTTATATTGAGCTCTTTTCAGAATAACCCAATTCACATTAGCATTAGGGAACTTCGAAAAATCCAGATCCTGAGCTAGATTAGAACAAATTCTCGTTGTTTTAGATCTCGAAAATCATAAAAATAGCAATTAATCGAGGTTCCCATTAGGTAATTTTACAAAATAGTCAATGGGTTTGACTTTTTTTCAACTAATGAGTTGAGAAATGATGAACGTATTAGTAACCGGAAGTAGTGGATTTATTGGCCGCTATCTAGCAGCGTACTTAATTAGATGCTCAATTTCTGTGGTGCAAGCTGTGCGGGCTCAACCAGCCAATACGCTATCTGGCAAGACCATCTATGTAGGCAATATCGATAGTCATACCTGTTGGGAGACCGCACTCGAGAATGTTGATATGGTAGTTCACTTAGCTGCTTATGCTCATGTTCTCGATTCGACTCAGTTAGATTTAGATGCCCTGTATGCCTGTAATGTTGCAGGAACACAAAACTTAGTTCAAGCTTGTCTGCGCAAGGGGGTTAAGCATTTTGTTTTTCTTAGTTCAATTGGTGCGATCGCCGACTCCAGCCAAACACCCTTGCCAACAACTGCTGTGCCAACTCCTGAGACCCCCTATGGCCACAGCAAACTCCAAGCAGAACAAGCTCTCATTGCCCTCACCACTGGTCAAGCCATGACCTGGACAATTCTTCGTCCCCCTCTTGTTTATGGTGCTGGCAATCCTGGTAATATGGCACGTCTACAACGTTTAGTTCAATGGGGTATGCCTTTGCCATTTGCTAATGTACGTAATCAGCGCAGCTTTATCTATATTGAAAACCTGGTTGATGCGATCGCTACTTGCTTACTGTCTCCCCAAGCGCAAAATCAAATTTTTCACGTGAGTGATGCCCAAGCTCTTTCCACAGCAAACTTGATTCGTAAGATTGCGAATCACTCGGGCTGTCCATGTCTTCTATTTCCACTTCCCCTCTCACTATTAAGGCAGATAGGGCGTTGGGGAGACTACCTGGGTCAACGATTATTGCACCGCTCCCTGCCTTTCAACAGTCATATTGTGAATAAACTCACTGATTCCCTCCTCATTGATACGCAATATATTCAACAAACCTTGGCTTGGTCGCCACCGTTCACAGTTGATGAGGGTCTAGCGCGAACCTTTGCAGCTCAATCCCAATGAACATCCAATCAATTAAATTACATTAAATTAATTGGAATGATTGGATAAATTCCAGCTTCAGCATGTTTCTATAGTTCTCATTCTGATTCAGGTAGGAGATGCTTCCGAATACATAACAGATTTTGTAACGAATCATAATGTGCACTGGTTGCTCTGGAATGCTTTGCTCATTAAGACCAACTATACTTAATATTCTCAGATGACAAAGTCCTACTCTAAATTTGAATACTTTTCTTTGAATACCTTTCAAGTAATACACGATCTTTCCTGAACTTTAGTGATATGGCTTGCGATCGCAATCATCCAAATCATGGTAATCATCGCTGTAAAATCATGAATAAAGAAGTCGAGCAATTGTGCAGTAAAAATAAAACTGCAAAAGAAGCCCACTCTGGGATCATTGAGGTGAGTTCTCCATAGCGCTGAAGTCAAAATCCCAAAAAACAAAAGCGTCCCTGGGATGCCAATTTCAACCAGCAAGGTTAGCATTAAGTTGTGGGCGTTACGGTGTCCCATTATGTCATTTGTAAAACCTGCTAACCCAGTACCAATTAACGGATTTTTCCAAAATTCTTGACTTGCTACATACCAAATCCTTAACCTTTCAGGTGTTGAACTAGCATTAATTATTTCCTCATCTCCTAAGAGCATCTTTTGAATCAAGCTCCAATTATGGGGCATATCTTGAGCAGTTTCCATAACTCGAAGCTCAATTGTTGAGTTAGTACTTAATAAGATTGCTGATAGCATCACCCCGACAATCAAAATCATAATAACCTCGCGTTTATTGACAACTCGCCAGGGATAAATCCCCACTACTAGTGTCAACGTAACTGCAATCAAAAAATTGCGACTTCCTGAAAGAATACCAATCACGCCACAGACAAAAATAGACAATGCAGTAACAATTGGTCGTCGCAGTATTTCAGCTTTTCCTATTGTGTAAGAATTGATTACCCCGAATGCCATCATAATGCCCAATTTGTTGGGATTATCAAAAAACGAGAGAATCCGAAAACCAACATGAAAGTTCGGTTCTCGTATCCAGATCAAGAGTGGGAATTGAGGATATAGGTAATCGACAATCCCAAAACCTGCGGTAATCAAGGTCAGTATCCAAAAAAATCGATAAATCCAATCAGACTTACGATCGCGCACAAACTTAAATGACAATGTTAATAGTGCAGGGAACACAAAAAAGTAAATACTATATTTAATAGTGTATTTGATAGCTGTGGATGTATGTTCGCCGAAAAACGCACTAACCCATAACCAAAGGTAGAGTGCGATCGTCAGCAACAAGGTTCGTCTGTGATGCTGCCAAACGTCCCATAGGAGATCACGGTAGAGCACAAGAATTCCTAGTGACAAGAGAGGAATCGCCAGGTTATACATTCCTAAATCTGTCGTAGGAATGTTGAAGTGAATGAGGATTGAAAAAATGTAAATCCCCGTTACCAAAACCATAGCCCAGTGATCTCGCTCAGCAGACCATCGGCGGATTTTAGTGATAGTAGGTTGAAAGTATTGGGGCAATGGATCACTCACTGGCTCACGCAATAGCACGAAGCTTTCAGAACAGGCTCTAACACCACAGTACTCAACAGCATGCTGAGTGTTGAGCGTATATCATACGCTGATTCGCTCCTATTTCTTAAGAAAAAATCGGGATGACTGGATTCGAACCAGCGGCCCCTTCGTCCCGAACGAAGTGCGCTACCAAGCTGCGCTACATCCCGCAAATATTGCTTATACATCCTAACATGCTTATCTCTGCTTGGTAGGATTAAAGAATTTCTACTCACTTCACCCCTAATACTCTAATAAATATTAGTCAGCCTTATTGTGATTGTTAAACCTGAATGGCTCCGCGTTAAGGCTCCCCAATGGGAGCGAGTTGGAAGCGTTAAAGAGATTTTGCGGGATCTGGAGCTGAATACCGTTTGCGAAGAAGCCTCCTGTCCTAACATCGGTGAATGCTTTAACGCAGGCACTGCAACATTTTTGATTATGGGGCCCGCTTGTACCCGGGCGTGTCCCTATTGTGATATTAATTTTGAGAAAAAACCGCAAGTGCTTGACCCCACAGAGCCCAACCGTCTTGGTGAAGCCGTGCGTCGATTGAATCTTAAGCATGTAGTAATCACATCGGTTAATCGAGATGACTTACCTGATGGTGGGGCAGTTCAGTTTAGCCGTTGTATAGAAGCGGTGCGCCATGTTTCTCCCCAAACCACGATTGAGGTATTGATTCCAGATCTATGTGGCAATTGGGACGCACTGGCAATTATTTTGGCGGCTCGACCTGAGGTGCTCAATCACAACACGGAGACTGTCCCTCGGCTATATCGTAAGACCCGACCCCAGGGTGACTACTCGCGATCGCTCGATCTACTCCAACGTACCCGTGTCCTGGCTCCCAAGGTTTATACCAAGTCGGGTTTAATGGTGGGTTTAGGTGAAACAGATGCTGAAGTTCGTACTGTGATGGCTGATTTACGTCAGGTGGATTGCGATATTTTGACGATTGGCCAATATCTTCAACCAACAGCAAAGCATTTAGGTGTTCAAACTTTTGTGGCGCCTGAGCAGTTTGCAGCCTGGCGGCAGTATGGCGAAGCTCTGGGCTTTCTCCAGGTGGTTGCATCACCACTCACACGCAGTTCCTACCATGCTGAAGCGGTGCAACAATTGATGCAAACCCATCCGCGCTGATTGGACATTCTAGGGGACTTGCACTGTGCGCGGGCACTTTTGCCCCTTACCCCCGTCATTCCAGAGAGTGCTATGATGACCGACAACTTTCTTTCCCTCTGGAGGCGGAGCGTATGAATCATGGATTTGGGTATAGACTGGGGCGGCGATCGCAACAGGTCATGATTGCGACAGCGTCGGGGGCAATGGTCATGCTGCTCTCGGCTATTGCTCACGCCAATCCTCTCAATCCCAAAACTGTTGCGGTGGATGCAATTCCAACGCTAGAGACAAACTCCCAAGCCGCAGTGCCCACAGCCTGCACAGTTCAGCTCAATCGCAACATCAATGCGATTATTAACCAAGCAACCTACCGTAGTGGCAAATGGGGGGTGCATATTGAATCGCTAGATACGGGTGAAGTTCTCTACAGCCACAATGCCAATCAGTATTTAATTCCTGCTTCGAATATCAAGCTGTTCACCACTGCTGCGGCACTACAGCTTTATGATCCGCGATCGCCCATTGACTCATCCACCCTAGGTGGTTGGGTTCAAACCATCAATCAACGTAGCCACAACGGTTATGCGGATAGTCTCCTCAAGCGCATTGGGGGTCAAGCAGCTGTTCGCCGTGCCCTCGGTGGGATTGGGATTACGGATGGTTATCGTCAGGCAGATGGTTCAGGGCTATCGCGCCAAAATGCAGTGACGCCCTATTCGGTGGTACGACTTCTTCAGGCGATGGACTATGCCCACGGTAAAGAGGTGTTTTATTATTCTTTACCCTTAGCGGGCCAGAGTGGCACGTTGGCTCGACGTTTCCGTTCCACAACAGCTCAAGGAATTGTGCGAGCGAAGACTGGAACCCTGCGAGGTGTACGGGCGCTTTCGGGTTATCTTGTACATCCCCGTTACGGACGGCTTATTTTCAGTATCCTGGTCAATCAGCCTGGCCAAAATGGCCAAACCCTCCTCAATGGCATTGACCACATCGTATTGCAAATGGCGAACCTCAATAATTGTTACCCGGCTTAGTTGCTAATCAGAGCGGATAGGCAGATTTTGCACAACTTTACCCATTTTTCTGCGGGTTTTCTAGCCCGGAAAACATAAATTTGCCCGTTGACTGTCCATAGCATGGGCATCTTGACCGCCACAAGCTCGACCCCAAACAGGGAATTGGTTTCAACTTTAAACCTGTGCCAATGAGAGAAAATTAATCCCTACATTGGATTGAATTGCTCAATTTATCCTTAGGAGATTTCTCACAATGAATTATCCCAACAAGCGGGTCGGGAATGGTACGTTACGCTATCGCTAACAGCACCCTACGCGGTATAACCTTTTCGAGAAATCACCTTAGCCGATTCCAAGGGCATTATCTTGCCAGCATACACAAACGGGGATTCTGTGAGTTTCGACGAATTCATGCAATGCAGCTCTGACGGTATCAATCGGATATGCCCACGCAGCCGGATACTCATCGTGCTGACCATTGTCTAAAATATATTCAATCTTCTTCTGGGGATTCTGGCAGTCGGGGTTGATAGTTGAAAATCCTGCATCGCCTTCAGCGTTGCGTAAATACATCAACCAACCCCAATCACGATTAATCAATGCCATGATGACTTGACCGTCCTCTAATTCAACCCAAATTTCTTTGTATTGCGATTCTCCCGATAATAGGCGCTCAATATCTTCTTTCCGATGATTCTTCGTCATTAGTCAGAATCATTTCCTTCAGATTCAACATCATCTGTGAACAAACGCTGTACATCCTCATAGGCTGGTTCGGTCGGTTCAACACTCTCCTCAACAACTTCAGACTCAGCCACAACTTCCGTCTGCTCTGTGTGTAAAGTAGGCAATTGCTGGGCCAAATAAATCTGCTGCTCTAAAGTCTCCGTTGAAGAAACCAGATCATTCAGCCCCTCAATTAAATCCTGGACATTACGGCGAAAACTAGGGTTCCCCGTGAGTTCATCCAGATCAGCTGTGATTTTTTGGACATTCTCAAAGGTCGCACGGGCCGCTTGGAGGGTTTGCTGCAACGTCAAAATAGTGGTGGGATCGCCAAGTGCATCGCTAGCCGTCTTCAGATTTTCCGATGCGACTGTCGCGTTGGCACTGAGGGTTTCTAGATTCGTGAGTAATTGTCCAACCTTTTGAGCATCCAACGTTTGGTTGAAAGTCGCAACCAAGCTGCTGAGCTGTGCACTGGTGCTCCGAATGCTATCCAGAGTGCCACCAATATTTGCCTGATTCTCAAGAATCAAACCATTTAAATTCTGGGTGAGTTGATTCAGCTCTAGAGCAGTTTGACGGTACGCCTCAGCGGTACTGTTAATTTGGCGGGCAGAGGTAGCCGTAATAGCAGTGATGCTGTTGGCTGTTGTGGAAACGGATTTGACTTCACCCCGTACAGCTTTGGAGAGTAGGGTTAATTCTTTACTGAGTTGGCCGGCTTCTTGAGCAGCGATGCTAGCATTTGCCGTGAGTTCTACAATATTGCCAAAGAATTCTTCGTCCGTAAACCGTTCGCTCAACGTAATGGTGCTACGCATGGCGTTATTGATGCTAATGCCCGTTTGACCTTCAAGGGCATCACCATCACACAGGATTATCGTCCGATCGCACTTTCGACTCAGGGGTGATGCCAGTTGCTCTTGATTTTCCAAGGGAACTTCAGGATTGAGGTCGATCGCGGTTTCGCTAATCAAACCCGCTTGGTTCGCTTCGATGAGTAGCTTACGTGGAATTTTCAAAGTTGCTGGACTGATCGAGATCTTGGCATCAATGCCGTTACTGGTCGGGATAATTTTGGTAATGGTTCCCACCTTCACACCTCGGTAGCGCACTGAGCCCCCCACAACCATGCCATTACTGTTATCGAAGGTAATCGTGACGGTGTAGCTATTCCGGTTGATCCGCAGACCCTGTAACCAAGCACCTAAAGTACCAAAGAGGGCAATTCCCACAATAATAAACAGACCGACTGATCCTTCTCGCCATGTTCGAGAGCGCATGAATTTCTCCTAAGTAAGATTACTCAACGATTGAGGGAACCACCTTTTGCATTTTAATGGACAACTCGAATGGGGCCAGTGGTGCTCGCGCTAAAAAATTGACGGACTAAGGGATTATCGGTTGTATCAATTTCCTCCACACGGCCTTCCCACTGTACCTTGCCCCCATAGAGAAAAATAATGCGATCGGCTGTCCGCCGGATCGTACTGTCTTGATGGGAGACCATAACATAGGTGCCACAAATCCCGTCAGCGTTTTGTAAGTCCCGCACTAAGTCTTCAATCACCGTTGAGGCGATCGGGTCAAGACCTGCTGTGGGCTCATCATACAAAATAACCTTGGGATTGCTTTGGGGATTGCTGGGGTCAGCAATAATTGCGCGGGCAAAGCTAACGCGCTTGCGCATACCGCCGGAAAGAGCTGCGGGGTAGCGATCGCCGACACCGGACAAGCCCACCATTTCTAACCGCTCGTCCACCAAGGTCTGAATGTCCTGGGGTGAGAGTGTGGAATGCTCAAACAATCGAAACCCTACATTTTCCGTTACCGTCAATGAGTCAAACAAGGCAGCTTGCTGAAAGACCATACTGATGGTGATGGGGTCAGCTTGATCCTCAATCAGGCCTTGCCGCTGTTGCCCTTGGATATAAACTGTGCCTGAATCCGGGGCTAATAAGCCTGCAATAATCCGTAGAATTGTGGATTTACCTGTACCGGAGGGGCCAATAATCACCAACGCTTCCCCCGGATAGATATCCAGATCCACCTGATCTAAAATCACATTATTGCCAAAAGCCTTACTGATCTGGCGCAGCTGGATGATCGGTTGGGCAGCGGGTTGGTGGGTAACAAATCGGCTCATAACTCCATCAGCTTATCCTGGCAAATTGGCTCCAAAGTATTGCTCCCAGTTCGAAACAGTAGACTGAATCCGCTTAAAAATCCGTAGGAGCGAGTTTTAAACCCGCCCCAATAGAAATGTGTGTTACTCGCTTTCAATGGGTTGTACCCCGAAAACCTGGCCAAAGACTTGTTGGACTTTGTAGCCAGAGTCGATCGACTCTAATGGATCTTTGCGCAGACGATGACGCAGGCATAACGTTACAACCCGTTGAATATCCTCAACAGTTACCTCATTGCGCCCTTCAAACGCGGCTAATGCTTTAGCCGCTCGATTGGTGACAATATCACCTCGCAGACCATCCACATCTAGCGCAGCACAGACTTCCGAAATTTTGACCCGGAAGTCATAGTCCAACTCCACAGTGGGCAAGCCCTGTTGCGCCTTCACGATTTGCTGCTGGAGGGATTCCTGTTCGGTTTGGTGTTGCGCGGTGAAATCCTGGGGGTTGTGATCAAAGGCCGATCGCTGTTCCACAATCTGCACCCGTAATGTGGGAGTTTTTACGGTGCGGATCTCGGCATGCATCCCAAAGCGATCGAGCAGTTGGGGGCGCAATTCACCTTCTTCGGGGTTGCCCGAACCCACCAGAACAAAACGAGCAGGGTGGCGAATTGAAATTCCTTCACGTTCTACGGTATTCCAACCACTGGCGGCAGAATCAAGAAGGACATCAACAAGGTGATCATCAAGCAGATTAACCTCATCAACGTAGAGAATGCCGCGGTTGGCTTTGGCGAGCAGACCCGGTTCAAACGCTTTCACGCCCTCAGAGAGGGCTTTTTCAATATCAATCGTGCCGCAGACGCGATCTTCAGTGGCCCCCAGGGGCAAATCTACCATCGGCACTTTTTGTTGGGTAATCGGCACAGTGCCCTGAGCACCGAGGCGATCGCGGGCAGCCTCGCTCATCATTTCTGGGTTGTGGGGATCGCTGTTAAAAGGATCATCTGCCACCACATCAATTTCAGGCAGTAGATCCGCGAGCGCCCGGATCGTGGTGGATTTACCGGTGCCGCGATCGCCCATAATCATCACACCGCCAATCTTGGGGTCAATGACATTGAGCAATAATGCCAATTTCATTTCTTCTTGGCCCACAATGGCAGTGAACGGAAAAACACGACGGCGAGTCTCAACAGATGTGGGGGGGGGAGCGGCAACAGTGGCGGTCATCTAAAGATTGATTTCAGCTTTTGGCAATGGCTTCCATTGTGACATATTGTGCCAGCCTCCTCACTACCAAGGACTGCCAATCAGCGTGAACCCTGACCAATAGTAGGGATGATGCAAGGGGCGATCGCGAATACGCATCAGTGCCCCAGGTAACGGGGTTGCTCCGTTGGTACTGGTCAGTTGGCCTGCTTCAATTTGGGTTTCTTGATGCAATAGGGCAAGCTGGGCTTGGCGCAAGGCTTGGGCACGAGTGGTGGTGTTAGGAAGATGGCGATAGAGTTCGCTCATCAGGGCTAATGTCCCCACATCATGGGCATACCAGATGCTAGCGATCGCTGCCGGAACACCGGTTTGCACCGCTAGACCCGCAAAGCCAAATTCGGCTTCGGTAGAACCGAAGGCGGTACGGCAGGCACTGAGCACCAGCAACTCAACTGCTTGATCGCGCCAGGGAATTGAGCCAATCTGATCGAGACCAACTTGTTCATCCCAGAGCTGGATATAGGAATTATCCACAGGGCCAGGGCGAAATTCGGCATGGGTGGCAATATGAACGACGTTAAAGGCTTCTTGCTGCTGTTGCTGCCAGTTGTACCAAGTAAATTGCTCATTGATCAGATCTACACCCTGCCGAATATTTTCGGTAACGGCAGCAATCTCAACCGGAACCGCCGGTAAGGGACGCTGTGCCCTAAATTCCGACGCTCCCATGGCCAGAACCCGCGCCTCCCGTAAAGGAGTCCGTTCAGTCCGGGTCAGGGCTAGGCTGGGAACCACGCTTAAACCATAGTCTTCAATCAAAAAACCTTGGCCATTGTGCAGAGCTGCTAGGGGCAAGGCTCGCAAGCCCTGATCCAAGCTGAAAATCAAGGTTTCAATGCCAAACCGCGCCAGATCAGCTTGCAGCGGGTCGATCAGCCATTGATGGAGTTGTTGGGCGGATGGTAAATAGCTGTTGGTTAGCCGCCGAACGGGGTCTGTGATTTCTTGGCGAAACTGACCGACAGTGGCTAGGAGATGGGGGGCTGCAACGGGTATTTGATAATGAATCGGCTCAGCGACTTCAGTGACCAGAATAAGTTCTAAATATTGCGATCGCACCAAAGCATAGATCATGGCGCTAGGGCTCTGAGTCGCAGCGGACTGCTCCCGTAAGATACCTTGGATTTCCGTTAAGGATGTGCCTTTGGTATTACTTTTGCCGAGATAGTCCATGATTTCAGTGCCAAACAGGGTGTCTAAGCTGATCAACGCCCCTTCGACATCTTCGCTATCAAGGAGTGTGCCAATCGCATCCCGATCCAGAATTGCTAACGCCCTGTTATTGCCATCATCATTAGGGTTCAGAATGGGGTCAAGGGGCGTTAGTGGGTTTAAATTCGGATTGGTAACTGTAGTGGGTAGCGGAGGATTGCTGGGGAGGGTGACATCCTCAATATTAAAAACCCCAGTGGTGCCTGTGGCTTGATTAGCCGCCAGGTTGATAGTCGGTAGGGTGGTAAAGCGTGAATAATCGAGACGATCGAACCCTGCGCCACCATCCAGAATGCCATTGAAATCAACCCCATCATTGAAAATGAACGTATCTTGACCCGTGCCGCCTGTAATCTGACTCACATTACTAAAGTTAATAGTCTGGCCAAACGTATTGAACTGGCCTTGGTTGGCGCCAGTGAGTTCCCAGGTGGTATTGGCATCAAAACCCTGCAACTCTTCTGCCCCCACAATTGCCAGGGCTGCCGATGCCAATGTGGTTTGTACAGTGGCTGTATTTTCTACTCTTACCAACCCTGTATTGTCCAGAACAATCTGGTTAAAACCGCTAAATTGAGCGAGTTGGTTGTCACCAATATCATGAATATTGGGTAAATCCCCTGTGCCACCCAAGCGAAGCCCGATGCTGGGGGAAAACGTAGTGAGGGTCAACGTCCCCATATTGGTATTGCTGGTTATGGGGATATTAAGACTCGATGCATCAGCTGCGATCGTAAAACTATCACCCGTTATCGGTTGATTGACGTTAATCGAAGGGGCTCGAAGGATCAAATGGGATGCCATCAAATTTAAGGTGGCATTGACCACGATTGAACTGGTCGCTTCTAGGATAACCGTGCCAGTTTGAGTATTCAGAGCTGTATCGGAGATCGTAAAGCTCAGACCTGGAGATTGGCTCGCAAAAATATTCGGTAGATTTGCATCATCGGCTGTGCCCGGAGACGCCACAATCGTGATACTGGTCGGATCAAGAAAGAGTGTTCCGGCTTCACCAGATGGCGCATCTAAATCGGCACGTCCATCATAGGCTAAGCTTTCTTGGGCTGAGACTTCGACAAACCCCCCATCACCTCCTTGGCTGCCGCCTTGAGCAGAGAGCGTGCCATAGAAGGCAGTAATTTCATCTGCCCACACTAAAATGTCGCCGCCATGACCTTGGGAGCCGATTGCATCCGCTTGAATCGTACTTTTGCGATCAACAAAGGTGCGTTGAGAATTTTCGCCGATTCGGATCTTGCCACCGCCATTGACTCCAGATGCATCAATATCTGCATTCATCAGGGCAATACGATCGCCATCAATATGGATTTGGGGCTTTGTTGTCGTGAATTTATCAGTACTGGCGTCGACTTTCCCTGTAATCGTGACAGCGCCGGGAGAGGTGGGAATTGGCACAGATGAGCCAGGACTATACAGTTTGCCGTCAGCTCCAAATTCAACCCCCATTGAATCGGGTGCAAGCTGGCTACCGGTGAGCAGTTGGGGTAAATCTAAAGGATTGAACTGAGTCAATGCTCCCTCAGATTTGGATGTGGCTATTTCCAAGCTCAGAAGGTTACCTGTTTGACTAATCTTGACTCGATTGGTTCCTGGAACCCCAATAACCTGGAGATTCCCCCCTTTAGCGATGAGGTTGCCAGTATTGAGCACTGTGCCACCGATAAGGCTGAGGTTCCGACCCGGCGCAACTTGGAGATTGCCAGCATTAGCAATCGCTCCTCCTTTGCCCTGTTCAAAGGTAAAAGCTTGGGGTTTTCCCACTAGGGCTGCATAATTCTGAGATGAGTTAGCAGTTGAAAAAACACCCTGCTCAAACTCAATGCCAGTGGCGGTAGTCGCTGTGAAATCAGCCGGGAAGTTGAGCTGGGCATGTGCACCAAACACAACACCTGCTGGATTCATCAGATACAAGTTGGGTGAAGCACCTATGATTCCCAATCGACCATTGATGATGGAAGGATCACCTCCTACAACCCGCGCCAAGATGTTGTGATGAGCGGGATTGGCTAAAAAGTTAGCCACCTCATGGCGCTGAAGACCAAATTGTTCAAAGCTGTGGAAAAGGTTATGGCCATCAGCTGATACACTCCCACCACTGATGGTAAAGCGATCGCCTGTTTGAGTGATCACTGTACCTGTGCCATCAGGCGCAACAACAATTGACTGGGCAGTGGCAAGGTTAGGATAAGCAAGCAGCGCGATCGTCGCACTGAGTATCCCTTGTGTTGCTTTCAATTGACCCCATCGCTTTCTACTCAACAAACTGACAATACAATAACGTATTGCCTTAGAGCTGAGACTTCTCGAAAGCCAATGTTCTAAAAATGCCATTTCAGGAATACAAAGTTGCTTTGGGTTACTCCCTTCACAATCCTGTGGCTGCTGCTAGCTAAAAGGTTTCAATTGAGTAAGGGGGCAGCAACTACATTACATAATTCCACTGATTGCAAGAAGCGACTCCAATCATCCAGGTTATCCCCTTGCATACAACTCGCTGGTGATTGTGACGGATCAACAATGAACTGATGGGTCTGAACTTGCTGAGCCAAAGCTTCGTACCACAGACCTGCTTGCGCATAGTCAGGTGATGGAGATTGATTCAATCCCAAAACGACAGGATCTTCAGCACTCAAGCGTTTGACCCAACTCTCTGCCACAATATTGCCGGATGCATCTTGAGGATCAAGCACAAGACTGACATACCAGTGGTAAAGCTGATTCGGTTCGAGGGCAATGCGCTGGTCATCAGGAAGCGTGAAGCGTACTATGCCTGCTCGCTCAGGCATCGGTATTTGTACTTCATGAATAAGTTGTTCATCTACGAGTTGGTCAGCATCATGACGATAGAGCGTGAACTTCACAGCTTGAGCAGGTAGATGAGGAATATAGGCAAAAAAGGTTGGCTTTTCGCTCAGAGTTAGGGGCATTACTGTTGGGGGAACCAGCAATTGCAAGTCATCAGGGAGCTGTGAGTCACCTCTACTTCCGCCATCAGTGGTGTTGTCCGGTGCGCTTCGTTCAGTTGGCGTAAACAAAACTTCACCTCTGGTACCGCCATCAGTGGTGTTGTCCGGTGCCCCCCGATTCGTGGGGGAAAACAGAACTTCGCCTCTGGTGCCACCATCGGTAGTGTTGTCAGGAGCATCCAGGTTGGGAGGCTTAAATGCAACGCCACCTTCTGGTTTTGGAGCCAAAGCAAAACCTTCGCTGCCTCCAATAAGGGTTGCGATCAAGATTAAACTGGTTGAAACTCCCGTAAGACGAAGGTTCAGCATGGTATGTGACTCCTCTAAAGTTGCAAAATGCTCAGGTTTCTATTTTCTATTAAGTAAAGCAATAATGTAATTCAGGTAGATACAGACCGCTTACCTTGGAGAGAGATTGCTCAATCCATCGTCCAAGAGATGAGTTAACAATTTATTATACCCAACATTATATTGCTGATCGAAGATGGTGAGCATCAGAGAAACTCACTATCTTGCACGTGTGGGTTCACCGGTTTATTTTTAATCAAAGCAAATTTTAGTGTCTATCGAGAACTATGCTCTTTCTCCCTCTATTCCATACGTCATAGCACTCGTAACTAGAGATTACTGTTAGCCACTCTCTACATTCTAGAGATTCGAAACAGGTCAGGTCTAAGTCTACGCCATTTGGCTGAAAATTTAGTGTCGTCTCCATTCACTGCTTGAGACTATAGCAAGGCGAACATCGATAAACCTAACGTCCAGCTTGAAACTCCGTTAGGATAATGAGAAGCGTCATGGCGATCGCAGGATTATTGAGGAGAGCAAACCCATGCCAGCAAAGATTTTGGTGGTGGACGATGAACCAACCATGCATTTGCTGATTCAGAAGGCATTTCGCCGCAAACTCCGTCAGGGAGAGTATGAGTTTTTGTTTGCTCATCATGGCGTTGAAGCCTTAGAGCAACTGGATGCCCATCCTGATGTTGATGTCCTCTTAACCGATATCAATATGCCCCAGATGAATGGCTTGACGCTCTTGAGCAAGCTCGCCAGCCGTCAGGTCGAAACGCCCAAGGCAATTGTGATTTCAGCTTATGGTGATCTCCGCAATATTCGCACGGCGATGAATCAAGGGGCGTTTGATTTTTTGACCAAGCCGATCAACTTTGAAGATCTCGACATTACCCTCAGCAAAACCCTAAACTACGTCACCCAACTCAAAGAAGCCCAGATTCAAAAAGAACAAGCTCAAATTGCCCAAACAGAACTGTCCCGCCAGAAGGCTTTGCGAGAGAGTGAGCAGCGCATTGTGCAATTTTTGGATGCAGTCCCGATCGGGATTTTGGTCGTAGATGCCAATGGGCAGCCGTACTATACCAACCGGAGCGCAACAGAACTGGCTCAAGGGATAACATTGTTGACCTCTGATGTCCCTGGTTCTCTCAATGCGTATCGGTCTAACAGTAACAAGCCTTACCCGTCCGAAACACAACCCTTAGCCCAAGCCCTGCGAGGTCAAAGCGTTACAGTAGATGATTTGGAGTTACATTCTGCTGAGCGGACAATTCCTTTAGAAATTGCCGCAACCCCGGTTTATGATGCTACAGGTCAAGTAGTTTATGCGATCGCCACCTTAACTGATATTACGGAGCGCAAGCGGGCAGCCCAATTGTTGGCGGATTATAACCGCACTCTCGAAACTCAGGTTGCTGAGCGGACTGAAGCCCTCAGAGCCAGCGAAGCCACTAACAAGGCAATGCTCACAGCAATCCCAGACGTTTTAGTCCGATTAACCGCCGAGGGTTTATGTCAAGATGTGCGCCAAAGTTCCACGGTAGATACTGTTTTAGGGTCTCCAAGTTTCTGGTCTGTTGGTAAGCGGCTTGATGAATTATTTCCCCCTGAAATCGCTGCTCAGCAACTCCATTACCTCCACCAAGCCTTGAATACAGATCAATTCCAGGTTTATGAGTATGCTCTGCCTGCTCACCCCAATCAGCCATCTCGCTACGAAGAAGCACGATTAGTGAAGTTGACCGATCATGAAGTCTTAATGATGGTGCGGGATATCAGCGATCGCAAACGTGCAGAGGTTGCATTGACCACCGCCAAAGAAGCCGCTGAGCAAGCCAATCATGCTAAAAGCTCGTTTCTCGCGAGTATGAGTCATGAACTGCGGACGCCGCTCAATGCCATCTTGGGGTTTAGTCAACTCCTTGGGGGCGATCAATCCCTAAACCTTCAGCAGCGTGATAACCTCCAAATCATCAATCGGAGCGGTGAGCATCTGCTGTGTTTGATCAATGACATCTTGACGATGTCTAAACTCGAAGCAGGTCAAGATAAACTGCACATCAGCCGTTTCAATTTTCATCAGATGTTGCTCTCGCTTTATGAGATGCATCGGTTAATGGCGCAGAAAAAAGGCTTACAGTTGGTGCTTGAGACTGACCCATCGTTGCCCAAAATTGTGCGCTCAGATGAGAGCAAGTTGCGTCAAATTTTCTCCAACCTGATGGGCAATGCGATCAAGTTTACGTCCTCGGGAACCGTGATAGTGCGTGTGGAATTGAAATCCTCTGCATCGGTTGAAACTGAACCAGCCTGTGTACAGGTCGAAGTCGAAGACAGCGGGCCAGGCATTGCTGCAGATGAGCTGGATTTGTTATTCGAACCCTTTGTGCAAACCAGCAGTGGTGAAAAATCGAAAGAGGGAACAGGTTTAGGACTCTCGATTAGTCGTGAATACGTGCAAATGATGCAAGGTGAAATTACCGCGCGATCGCAACTGGGTGTGGGAAGTATATTTTCATTCCAGGTTCCCTTACAAGTGGATGAAGTTGCGGCCTTAGTACTCGATGAAGCATTGACATCTCCCGCTCTATCTGAATCCGGCGTCACAGTAACCCTGCAACCTTCAAATGCGACAGACGCAGTTGGGCCACTAGAAGATATCCTGCATCCTGAAGATTTTGCTGATTTAGAGCCAGGCTGGATTGGTCAATTACATATTGCAGCGCTCACGATTGACAATACTATGCTCCAGTCTCTTTTAGAGCAACTGCCCCCGACATCTGCGACCTTAAAGGACAAGCTCTTGAAATTGGTTGAAGAGTTTCGATTTGATTTGATTTTGGAAGCGCTGAGGGTTACTTATCCTGACCAATATTCAGAAGATTAGCACTGGAAGCCAAGTGACGATCGATTTGCGCATAGAGCCAATCGCGGCTCCCCGAATTATCCAAAACCACATCGGCAGCGGCACATTTTTGCACTAGTGGAAGCTGCGCCTGTATCCGCTGCTGAGATTGCTGGAGCGTGAGCTGATTGCGAACCATCAGCCGCTCAAGCTGTTGATTTTCATTGCAACTAACCACCCAAATTTCACTGACCAATGCCGTTAACTGGGCCTCGAATAGCAGCGGAATTGAGAGCACGACAGTGGTGGTTACAGGCAGGTTGGCTATGGCTTGATCAAAGCGATCGCGCACATAGGGATGAATCTGAGCCTCTAGCCACACCCGTTCATCAGGGTCACTAAAAATGATCTGCCCGAGCTGCGAACGATTGAGGGTTCCGTCTACTTGGAGGAGAGTGCTGCCATACCGTTGGGTGATTGCCTCCAGAATCTCCGACCCCACCGCCACCGCCTCCCGTGCAAACACATCCGCATCCAGCACCGGGAGGTGATGGCGATGAGCGAGGTAATCTGAGACAGTACTTTTTCCTGTGGCAATTCCACCCGTTAGACCCAAACGACGTTGCATGCAACCCACCAGTCTAAAATTAACGGCGGGGGCGATCGTGGGGTGGACGGGGCCGCCCGTTGGGGGGTGGACCATCCGGGCGCCCTTGACCTTGCGGCCGACCTTGGGAGCTTTGACCACTACCGCCACCCGATGGCCGGTTTTGGAAACTGGCGTCAGGTGTACCTCGAAAACAACGGGGAATAGACGGAAACGCCTCGGTGATAAAGTAGCCATAATTCTCAGCCGTTGCTCCCACTGGGCCACCATTACATTCATCAAGGTTGCCAGCCCCAGCAACATATTCATAATCTCGAACAAAAGTACCGTTGTAGGTGCCACCCGGGCCATCATCCCCCGTAGGTCGGGTACCCGACTTCAGTTGATAACTCGAGCGAGCGTTGGGGCTGTAATAGATAGGGAAGCCATCGGCTGCATAGCCAATCAGAACCGTTGAATTTCTTCCGAGGCGATTGACCAGTCCCTCTGGTAAACCGTGGTAATGGTAAGAGCCAGTAGGTTGTACATGGGCATTGTTTTGATCTAAACCTAGCTGTCGGGCATCGGGAGTTTTGGCTAATGCCTCATATTGCCAGACATTCTCCATATCCCTTGGAGGGCGACTCGGCCTCCCTTGCGGCCGTCCACCGATTTCTTCCCCTGGTTGCCAAAATTCCGCTGCTCCTGGCTCAAAGGGGACGCCATTAAGGGCAACCCCAAATTTGCTGAGGCCCATGGGGGTGCTCGTCGTGGCAAATTGGGGATTGGTTGTCACCGTGAACTTATGGTTCTGGGCAGAGATCCGGTTAGGATTACCGGAATTCGGAAATGTCCCGGTTACATGGTCGGGAATGCCATTGGCAGTAATCTGGCGTTGATTCCCCACAACTTCAATTGAGACTGTATTCTCCCCATTTTGCGCTAACAATATAACATCCGCTGCCGTATCTAACGGATGCACTGCTTCAGCGTCATGGGTCTGCTTTGTTTCCCCCAACGTATGGTCGTGTTGGTGGGATGGTGTTGTCTCAGGAGAGCGATCGCGGGAAACCGTCAACGCCTCCCGACTACTGAAGCCCCAAATTAATAACAGCAAAGCGGCAGGAGGCAACAGCCAACGGGACGATCGGAGTAACGTTTTGGAGTTGGGCAATAGAGTCATGAGCATTCAAATTCGGGTGAACAATGATCAGCAGCGACTCGTCAGACAGCAGTGAAAGTTTGGGCAATAGCAAGCCCTAGGATGCAGAGCGTAACCCTTCAATTATACGTTCATATAACAGGGCTAAATCGGCTTCTGGTAGGGCGCGATCGGCGTTAACGGTCAGAACAACGCAGTAATGTTGCCCTGCCTGGTTTCGCAGCGTTGTGGTGAAATTGAGTACTCCCGGTTCTGAACCGCCTTTAAACGCGATGTCAGACCATTGCTGCGGGTTAGCGAGTCCTGGATTCACCTGCATCAGAGGCACATCTTGCACCTGAGCCATCAGCGCACAGAGATCTTGGGCGCTAAAAAACCATTCCACGTCCTGGGAGACTGCATCTGCCCCAAAAAGTTCCACAGTGGGTAGGTTGCGATCGCGCAACGCCGGTAATACTGCCTCCCATTCACCTTGACGATATTGCTCCAGCAGATCCACATTTTCAGGATTCTTCAGTTTGAAGGCTTGTTGTGTGGTTAAGAAGGGCTGATTTTGACCTGCAAATGGCTGTAATGCGGCCTGACCCACCAAATCCATCAGGGCATCGGTAGCGGTATTGTCACTCAGGGAAATCATCAACGTAGTCAGGGTTTGCACGGTTAAGGGGGAGTCATCCGGCCAACTTTGGAGCATACCACTGGGGAGGCTTTTCCAATCCGGGTTCAAAGTAACGACTTGCTCCCAAGCCAGATTTTCCTGTTCAACCTGTTGTTGCACTGCCGCCAACACAGCCAACTTGAAAGCTGATCCGACAGCGAGACTGCGATCGCTCTGATACTCAGCAACCACTTGATCCGCTTGTTGAATCAGCAGACTCACTTCGCCAGGTAATTCCTGAACGGCCGTAACCGCTTCTGAAGGGGATAAGCCTGAAGGGCGAAAGAGTAAGCCAGAAAACTGCCCCGTTTCATTGAGCACGACCTGGGCTTGGATCGTACCGCGCTCAAATTCCACGCGGTAACTGCCCTCACCGACATCTTGAATTGCTTGATAAGCCCCTAAATCTTGCTGAATTTGACTTAAAATTTCGGCCACCTGAGGCGCTGGAACCGCTTGCAAAAACGTGGGGCTAAACCAATTAGCATCAAAGGGTTGAGTGAAAAGACGTTCCAGGGCTGTAGTGCCGTCAAGAGTTTGGGCGATAGCGGCTCCGGTCAGTTGCCACCATAGCAGCAGTAAAATTAGCCATTTTTTCAACATAGGCAATGCTCCCCATCACTCATGATCAAAAATTCGGACGGTAATTACGATGTGGTGATCGTCAAGCCGCTCCTATGCCTAGGCTAACGCAGCGATTAACTATCGCCACAATAAACAATCAGATCGATTTCGACATCACCATGACCTGCCAAACCGATAACCCCCACCGTCGTGCGACAGGGCAAATTCTGATTGCTGAAATAGGTGTGATAAATCTGGTTCACCGTATCAAAATGCCGCATATCCGTAATGAAAATCCGAGCCATCACGGCTTTATCTAAACTCGTGCCTGCTTGCTCCAGCACCAGTTGTAGATTGGCCATAACCTGTTTCACTTGTTCCTCAATTGTCCCAAGTTCCATTGCGCCGGTTTCAGGGTCTTCTGAGAGCTGTCCGGTCACAAACAAAAAATCTCCTGCTCGGATTGCATGGGGAAAGTCGCCAAACAGAGGAAGTTGACCATCAGGGAGTCGAATGCGCTCAAACATAGTGTAGATAGGAATGTGTAGGTTAAAGTTACGGCGAGGGGAATTGTCACCCCGCGTATGCGTTATTCAGGAGCGATCGCTCCATCTGTTCGGAAATCCAAGCCTCCAAAGACTTTGATCTGGCCCTCGATATTCTTTGGTTAAGGTATAACCAGCCTGAGTGAGGGTTTTGCGCCATTTTTTAGTGGGGGAGAAGACGAAGGTGTTGGCGATCGCTGCTGGTGGAGGTGGGGGCAACGGTGATTCAGATAACACTTGCAGTGGCAGATCGGGGGCAACCCGATGGCTCAGAGCCAACAATTGACCACATTGGGCACAGGGATGGGCCATATGGGTGATGAGTAGGGGAAGCTCTTGTTGATTGAGATAGCTAGCGATCGCCAGCGTATCTTGGGCATCATATTTATTCCACCAATAAACCGCTTGTTGCGCCTGCCAGCAGGAAATAATGCTCAACATCACCACGCTCACTAAACCGATGCGCCAGCGGTTGCGTTGTGAGGGAGCAACTGCCTGGGGCGAGCGTGGCCAGAGATGCTCACTAAAGCAATAGACCACCGCCATCTGAATACAGAGATATGTGGGCATCACAAAGCGAAAAATTGCCGTGCGCCGTCCCCCTGTAACCAGATCAGCCAAAGCAAACGGGAGGGCGGTGCAGCCCATCAGTACAAAAATAAACAGCTTAATGCGAGGAGGAGCTGTACGCAGTGTCAGATATATCGCATAGGCAATGAAAAGGAGCATCCCCAAAGCAAAGTAGGTCAACGGATTTCGTAGGGTAAACTCACTGTCTACAAAACTTCGCGCCAGGTTAATCCCCCAAACTTTAAGGAGCACGAGGCGATCGAAGGGTTTAGCCGTCCATTTTGCGGCGTTAACCTCCCTAACCTGAACTAGCCACAGCAAGAACGGTAGCCCCCCCAGCAGCGCAGCATAAAACCATTGGCGCAGGGCGATCGCCCCCCATTGAAAACGGCTCAGGCACAGCACATAAACCCCATGCGCAAAGACGATCGCCAGATTCAGAAAATAACTATACAGGCTCAGTAGCACTGCTACACCATAGAAAAGCCAGTTACGTCGATTGGGTTGGCGCAACGCCCGTAAGAGCAGCGCACTACTCGCAAAAATGCTCAAAATCCAGAGACTATATTCTCTGGCCTCCTGGCCATAGAGCACATGAAAGGGGGAAACCGCGATCAATGCCAGTCCTAACCCTGCAGCAGGGGTTGACCTAAACAGTTCTTGGAAAAACCAATAGCCCCAAAATAAGGAGAGCAGACTAATGACAGCAGCCACCTGTCGTAGAGCCACAGGTTGCCCCCCGGTGAGCTGCGACCAGAGCCGCGCCAGACTGTAGTAAATCGGGACATGTGCGGAATTGTAGGTGAGCAGATTTTGTGTGGTATCAGCGAGATTACGTTGGGGGCTGGGATGTTGGTATTTTTGCAGCGTCTGCATGGACACCGTGCGATCGCTAATCTCAGCAGCCAGTTCGACAGGAGAATAGCCGGAAATATAGAGCATGGTGAACGCTTCATCTTGCCAATAGACTTTGCGATCGAGATGTAATACCCGAAAGCCAATGCCGAGAAGCAAGAGCACCAGACAAAACCAGTAGAAGGGGCGGCGAGGGATGGGACTCGGCATGGGCAAAAGACTGGGGTTGACGAACAGGGCGATCGCGGTTGTGATTCTAGGCTTGGCTACGTCAGAAACAGGTTATAGATACTAGCAACTCTACTTACAGCAATCCTTTGGGACGATGGAGGACATCATAATCGAGATGTTGATATGCTGCCTCAGTTGCTACTCGTCCTCGGGGCGTGCGATTGAGAAAGCCAATTTGCAACAAATATGGCTCATAGACATCTTCGATGGTGCGGGCGTCTTCGCCAGTGGCAGCGGCGATCGCCTCTAAACCCACTGGTCCGCCTTTAAACTGTTCAATCATGGTCTTGAGCACTAAGCGATCCGTCCAATCCAGCCCTAAAGGATCGACATGATAGAGATTCATTGCTTGGGCAGCGACGTCTTGCTCAATCACCGGATGACCTTTGACCTGGGCATAGTCGCGGACACGGCGCAACAGACGGTTAGCAATGCGGGGTGTGCCTCGGGCACGGCGAGCAATTTCCGTTGCCCCTTCGGGTGTGAGCTGAACCTGGAGGAGGCTTGCGGTGCGAGTCACGACAGCTTGGAGTTCAGCCAGCTCGTAGAACCGCAGCCGCTGAATCAGACCAAAGCGATCGCGTAAGGGAGAGGTTAGGGCCCCCATATTGGTCGTCGCACCAATCAATGTAAAGCGTGGCAGCGTTAGACTCCGGGTGCGAGCCGACTGACCCTTGCCAATCGTGATATCCAACCGAAAGTCTTCCATTGCTGGATAAAGTAACTCTTCGGTCATCCGGTTAAGGCGATGAATCTCATCAATAAAGAGAATATCGCCCGCTTTCAAGTTCACCAGTAACCCTGTGATATCTCGGGGACGCTCTAGGGCAGGTGCAGCAGTGATATGACATTTGACGCCCATTTCCTGGGCTAAAATCAGCGCCATTGTGGTTTTCCCTAGGCCAGGCGGGCCATAGAGTAAAAGGTGCTCTAGCGATTCTTGCCGAGACTGGGCAGCCGCGATCGCAATTTCCATAACCGCCTTGAGTTCCGCCTGACCGATATAGTCTTGCAGACGCTGGGGACGAATGGCAGGGTCTGGCGTCGGAGTTGCTTCTTCTGGGGTGTGGGTAGCTTGGAGGAGGGGATTGGGTTGTGTAGCGGGAGAATTGGGAGGAGATGAAGGGGGAGAGTTAGAAGAAGATGAAGGGGGAGGATTGCCAGAAGTGCGCTGAATTGCCATAGGTATTATGACGCCTCAGATTTGAGCTACGACGCCTTATTGCTGCGATAACTTATCATATTTGTTTGAATTCAGAGTCAATCTCGCAACACAATCATGCATTTCTTTGCAAAAATTGATATTAATGAGACTTGATTTCTTTCCGTGCAATGGGCTGTGAGCATGAAATGTTTAGGATTGAAACAGTTCAATCCAAGTCGCCTCAAATACTTGGTACGATTAATCTTGAGGATTTAAACAGTTGTGCGGAAATTAGCGGGAGCTTAAGTATGTTTATTGGGTGTCCAAGCTGCATCATGGGCAAATATCAGCCCCTGGCAGCCAAACCTCAGTAAACTCGCGTTCATGCCTGCACTTTAACCCCAACCCATTCCAACATTATTTGCAATTTGCGCCGAGTTGTCTTTTGTCTAGCTTCGGTGGATTCTGCTCCTTATTGATTTGGTCGTATGGGGAATGACTGGACTGAATAGACTTCCTGATAATTTTGGGTCGCAATTGGTTTAAATTCCCAAAACTTTGGTGTTTGAGGAACTCGAAATTCGGGAGGCTGAATTATGCGGAATTTAAGTTTGACAGGTGGTTTAAGCTTGGTCTTAGCTCTTGCTTTGGGTGGGGTTTTACCTGCGGGGGCAGCGGATGAAAGTCAAGTACAGCAATTGATAGAGACAGGAGCCTGCCAAGGGTGTGATTTGTCTGAAGCGGATCTTTCGGGTCAACATCTGATTGGGGCTGACCTCCGTGATGCCAATTTGCAAAATGCCAACCTGATGGGGGCGAACCTCGAAGGTGCTGATCTAACCGGAGCTGACTTAACCGGCGCTGATTTGACATTGGCGTTATTGATAGACGCTGAATTGGTTGATGTGAATTTAACTCAAGCCCACCTCTATTCCACAAATCTCAGCAGTGCAATTTTGACGGGGGTTGATCTCACTGCGGCTAGCCTCCACGATGTCAAACTTGCAGGGGCAACACTCACGGATTTGGTGATTACCGATGCCGATATTGTCAATACTGCGATCGGTGTAGGGGGGGGATTGGATGAGTTAGATGTGGAAGAATTGCCGGATGTTCCCCAATAGCGATCGAATTGTAATGTGAAGATACAAAACTGAGGAGAGCGGACACCACCATCACCTCAGTTTTGTTGTTTCTAAACTCGGAAACTGAATCGATAAACTCTCCGTCCTCTCGTTTTGAGATCCTTTCCTGCTACCTATGCTCTCCCTTCATTCCAATGTAATGCCATTGTTCCGAATTTCCCGCTGGGCGACGATCGCCCTCCTCACCGCATCGGCTACCCTGCTACCGACGCCCACCCGTCCCCAAACAGCCCCACCGTCCCAAGCCACAAATCGCATTTTAGAAGTAGGCATTGTGCAACGCTTTGGCCAGGAGCGCAGCGATCGCTTGGTCTTAAAACCCATTAGTGGCGATCGGCTCACGGTTGAGTTTGCTAATGCTGATGGCAGTATCGCTCAACTACAAACCACCCAGCTCACCCTAGAAATTCGAGATCAGCCCCTCGCCGAACCCCAGCCCCAGGAATGGGTGGTGCTCAGTGATCATGCCACCTTTGAGACCGCTGAACATAGCGCTAAGCAATGGGCCAGCCGGGGAGTTGTGGCCGAAGTCACCCAACCGGGACGCTGGCAAGTGTGGGCCGATCGCCAGGTTTACAATACGCCGCTATTGCGTCGTAAGCTGCTCGAAAACTTGAAAGAGGCAGGTGAAACAGAGCCGTATCTCCAGAGTGAAGTTCTCAATGCTACCCCGAAGGTTTCGTTTCAAATTGGCAACTATCGCTACAATCGCGATCGCCTCCAGATCACCAGTGGTCAACAGCGCATTCAAGTAGCGGCTGACGGCAAAACGATTCCCTACGGCGGGACATTAACGGTGCAGCCCAATGCCTATGGGGACTTTACCCTAGTCAATGAAGTGCCGATGGAGACCTATCTTCGGGGGGTTGTGCCCCATGAAATCGGCCCCCAAGCCCCCTACACAGCAGTGCAGGCTCAAACCGTGATTGCGCGGACGTATGCCTTACGAAATTTGCGCCGTTTCCGGGCGGATGAGTATGAACTCTGCGCTACGGTGCATTGTCAGGTTTACAAAGGTCTCTCGGGCACGGTTGAGCGAGCCGATCGCGCCATTCAGACCACCCAAGGTCAAGTACTCACCTACGATAATCAATTGGTGGATGCCCTCTATTCCGCGCATACCGGTGGCATCACCTCTCCCTTTGAAGATATTTGGGATGGCGAGGCACGACCCTATTTGCAAGCCCGGATTGATGCAGCCAACCCGCCGTGGGATCTCACCCAAACTCCCTTGAACAGTGAAGCGGCAATTCGTGCGTTCTTGGGCCAAGAACAAGGCTTTAATGGCACAGACTCCCCAGTGTTTCGTTGGCAACGCCAAAGCACCATCACAGAATTAACCGCAGACCTTGATCGTTATCTCACACGTACCAAGAATCCCTTGGCAGGCATACAGCGGATCGTGCGGATGGCGGTGACGGAGCGATCGCCCTCTGGCCGGATTCTGACCTTAAGCATTACCACTGATAAAGGCATTGTAGAACTTCATAAAACCGAAGCCCGCAGTGCATTGGGACCTCCCCGGAGCACATTGTTTTATCTTGAACCGCTGCTGGATGCCCAGAATAATCTCACTGGTTATCGGTTTATTGGTGGTGGTTTTGGCCATGGTGTGGGTCTTAATCAATATGGTTCCTACACTTTGGCTCGGCAAGGGTGGAACTATGCACAGATTCTTAACTTTTACTATCCTGGTACATCGTTGCAACCCTTCCAAGAAAAATTGTTAGCTCCACCGACCGAAATTCCAGAGTCATGACTTTATTCTTGACGTTGTGACAGCCTCCCCTTAGTCTTTACGATGATGTAAGCGGGGACTGGGATAATGTACGACGTTTATGGGATTGGCAATGCCATGGTAGATATGGAATTCGAGGTGAAACCTGAATTCCTGAAGGAGTTGAGCATCGACAAAGGGATAATGACCTTAGTTGATGAAGCACGTCAAACCGAAATCTTGAACACCCTCAACTGCCCAGCTAGTCAACAGAGTGGTGGTGGCTCGGCAGCCAATACCCTGGTCACACTCGGCCAGTTGGGCGGGAAAGGATTCTACTCCTGTAAAGTTGCTGATGATTCGACAGGCAACTTTTTCGTTTCTGACTTAATTGCGGCGGGATTAGACACCAACCTCCAACAGCAACCCCTGTCGCCAACGGGCACAACGGGCAAGTGTCTGGTGTTTGTCACCCCTGATGCCGATCGCACGATGAACACGTTTTTGGGCATTACCAGTGAAATCTCACATACCGAGATTGTTCCTGAGGCACTAAAATCCTCCACCTATCTATACATGGAAGGTTATTTGGTGTCGTCGCCCACAGCTAAGGATGCTGCGATCGCAGCCCGAGATCTGGCCCAAGCAAATGGTGTCAAAACCAGTTTTTCCCTTTCCGACCCCACAATGACCCAATTTTTCCGAGAGGGTCTGCTAGAGATTATTGGCACAGGTTTAGATTTAATCTTTGCCAATGAAACTGAGGCTCTGACCTTAACCCAAACTACCCAGATTGATGATGCGATCCCAGCGCTCAAGCAGTATGCCCAACAGTTTGTGATCACTCGAGGTGGACAAGGGTCACTGATCTACGACGGCCAAACAGTCCTTGAAATTGCTCCCGTCCCAGTGCAGGCGGTTGATACCAATGGGGCCGGTGATACCTATGCTGGCACCTTCCTGTATGGCATCACCCATGGGATGGATTACACCCAAGCCGGAACTTTTGCATCTAAAGCAGCAGCTGAACTAGTAACCCAACTGGGTGCTCGTCTTACGCCGACTCAATTGCAACGGCTTCTAGGATGATCAACACTGTAGTATATCGCTACTTAAGTTCGCCTGTAATCAAGGCGTTAACCTGGTGCATCAGTGGGTTGAGACCCAGGAACCGTTCCCTAAACAAAATTGCAAAGTCTTGATTGAAACCCAAGCTTACGATCTCACGCCAGTTGACTCAATTCTGCTCTACCAGTTCGTAACCGATGAAACTCAAGCGGCAACGACCAAAAATCGAGCGATTGTCACAGAGCGCATTTTATTGTGCCTTTTGCCTTCATCGCTCTGCCTTTGGCCATAGGTTCTATAATTGCAAGGTGATTGTACTTATTGACGGATTGCGGACATAACCAACAGCTAGGACAGACATTCATGTTGCAGTGGTTTAAAAACATATCCCAACGAACTCCGTTTGCCAGGAGTCAACAAGTTGAACGCGAAGTCACTGCCGAAGCCGTCGGTAGTGATCCGTCGAATGCAACCCAACCCCTCAATGATCGGGATTATGAGTTTCTGTTCACCCAGCTTTTAGAAGGGGTTTCCCACGGTTGGCAGCCTGTGCGGATTCAACGTTTTTTTGCAGCCCTCGAAGAACGAGGTACGGTGGAGCAGTGGATTGAATGGCTACAGCGCTATGGCGCAAAGATTCTCACCTCTTCTGCACCCAATACAACCTTAGCGCGTCGCATGGTGGCCCTCGGTGAGTTGACTCAAGATCTCCCGATATTACAACAGTTGGGTGAAACCGCCAGTGGTATTGGTCGTCTACTCCTAGCAAGAGCTCGCCCGGATGATGCAGATACCTGGCAATATGAACAAAGTCAACTAACACAACAGACGGCGGTTGCATCGCCTCCCATTACTCCCGAACCCACGACTAATACTGTAGCCACTGCCTCAGAGCCAGCGTCAGCACCAACACTGCCAGTTAATAGTTCTCCTGCCCAGAGTTTAGAGACACCTTCTTTAACAACCAGTGCTGTATCGGCCAATAGTTTAGGAATTGTAGGTGCGACTCCTCTATCGCTAACCTTGCCCAATGCGGGGGAAGCGGAACAACAGACGATCACCCTTGATGAGCTAATGGTTCGCTTGCAAGAGGATGAACTATTAGTGCAGCAGATTGCCCAGCGTCTGGGAATAGAAACCCGTGATCCCCATGTCATTATTCAAAAGTTGGTGCAGCAAATTAATCAACGCCATGCTGATGCTGCTGCGCCTGAAACCGCTGAAGAAACAGCATTACCGCTGCCTAGCACTGGGGGTGAAGCAGAAAGTGCATTTAACTTAGGGGTACAGCAATATGAAACGGGTGATTATGCAGGGGCGATCGCCTTTTGGGATCAAGCAATTGAACTAAAGCCTGATTATTATCAAGCTTGGGGGAACCGAGGTCTGGGTTTGAAGAACCTAAAACAACATCAAGCAGCTCTGGAGTCTTATGATCAGGCGCTGAAAATTGCGCCTGACTTTTACAAAGCTTGGTATAACCGGGGTTTAGTGCTCGATGAACTGCAACAATATGCAGAGGCAATTGCTGCTTATGATCGCGTCATAGAGATTAAGCCAGATTTCCCAAAAGCTTGGTACAGCAAGGGCTTAAGCCTAGAGCAGTTGGGTGATGCCACTAATGCAATTAAAGCCTACGATCGGGCAGTGGCAGTTAAAGCCGATTTTCAAAAAGCCTGGCTCAATCGGGGTAACTGTCATCGTCGCTTAGAACAACCTGAAGCCGCATTAGCTGATTATGAACAAGCTTTAGTGCTCAAGACCGATGATCTCGAAGCGCTGCGCCAACGGAGTGAGGTATTAATTGAACTCCAACGATATCAGGAAGCGGCGGATAGTTATGGGCAAGCACTCGCCCAAAAACCTGATGATGTCGCTTTGCATCAGGGTCGTGGCCAAGCTTTAGCACAGCTCGGTGCAGTGGGTCTCGCCCTAGAAGACTATGAGCAAATTTTGATGCAGCAGCCGGATGCAGTTAATGTGTGGCTGGCTAAGGCACAACTCCTACATCAGTTAGGTTGGGAGCAGGCTGCTGCTGATGTGTATAAAGTTGTGGAACAAAAAGAGCCAACGTTGCCTGAAGTCTGGCAATGGCAAGGCAAGCTGTACCACCAACGACGGGAATATGATACGGCACTTGCTTATTGCGATCGCACCCTCAAACAGCAGAATGATAACACCACAGTTTGGGCCGATCGGGGTCAGAACCTCTTAGCTCTGGGCCGGTTTGAAGAGGCGATCGCCAGCTTTGACCGGGCTCTACAACTTGATCCGCTCCAATGGCCGGTTTGGCGCGATCGAGCCCAAGCTGCAACCCATTCAGAGCAAGCCGACTTACTCCTAAGTGCCTTAAGTGGGCCAGCTCAACAGGAGCCCAGTCTCAATCAACGGGGTAGGAGTGGCCAAATTTCAACGCTCCAGCATGCACTTAAGACGTTTGACTCTCAACACTATCCTGAAGCGTGGGGACAACTACAGTATCACCTTGGTCAAGTATATTTTCAGGCTGGCTATCAGTCAGCAACCAATGTCGAGCAACTCCAGCACGCCCGCACCATCTATCAACAGGCTCAAGAAGCGTTAACGCTCGAAACGGCACCGAAAGCCTATCTGTCTCTCTTGACAGCTCAAATGCAAACTGAACTGACCCTAGAAGAACCTCAGCAGGCGAAGACAATTCATCAACAGGCCCAGAAAGATCTTGAAGCCTTATTGGGGGTTCCCACTATTCCCTTAACTCAAAAGCGCGAGTTTGCCTTACAAATGGCTGTAATGCACCAATTGCGAGTTGATGCCAGTTTACAACTCGGAGAATTGGTTGGCGCCCTGGAATGGGCCGAGTACAGTCGCAACTACACATTTGCTTGGCTCTGGGAGCGCTTACCTCTACAAGAAGGCAGTCCAAAATGGTCTGCGATGCAACAGCGCTTAGATGATCAGACTGCTATTGTATATTGGCAGCTCAGTCCTTTAGCCTTAACAACGTTTTTGATTACCCGTAAGGCGGCTGAGCCCTTAGTGCTCGGGCGGATTCCCAATGTTGTGCTGAATGTGGTTCTCAGTCCAGCTCTGCGTGCTCGGGTTGAGTCTGCCAAGCAAAATAGTGAAGCCTCCTTAGGGTTGTTGCTTGAACTCTTGGGGCTGAATGAAGCGGAAAACCAACCGGCTGCCTCGGTACAAACACCGACACCACCAGAATCCGCCGCTGAAGATGAAGCAACAGCTCATCAGCGGTTTCAGGATCTCACCACTTGGCTGGCCCAATGGCACCCTTTAAGCCAAGATGAGGCTCAGCTCCAGGTTCAACTCCCAGAGCAGTTAGGGCAATTGCGCCAACTTTTGAAAATTGAGGCGATCGTAACCACATTAGAAAGCAAGGGAATCAACAATCTGATTTTGATTCCCCATCAAGGCCTGCATGAGACCCCGATCCAAGCTCTCTTCCCCGATGTCTTCACAGTGACGTCATTACCAAGTTTGCGATTAGCCCAGCCCTCCGCGCTGGCATCCCAGTCCCCACGACCTATGCTGGATGATCCTTGGCTTAAGCCCACAAACCCCTTAGAAGATGAGGAAGATTGGTTTTCTCTCGGTCTGGGTGAATCGGCTCCCAAGCCCACCCCTAACCCAACACCACGATCGCTCCTGTGTTGGTCTGGCACACCGGATCAATCCCCAGGTTGGGAGACACAGCTAATGATGCAGGAGTTAGGCAAGCCAGAGAGCACAGCCCCAACTCAGGCTAACTTCGCTGAACTGACGCAAGCCTTGGCTGTAGACGCTGCCTATGTGCATTGGCAACCGACTATCACTGTTAACCCCACGACTCCTCAGCAATCTCAACTTCAAGCGATCGCCGAGCAGCGGGTAACAGTCAATGACCTTACCACGCTCACTTTAAATCACTGTGAATTGTGGAGCTTGGACCAACCAGAGGGCTGCTCACTTTGCTATCCACCCACAACCCCAGAAATGGTGAGTGGAACTGTTGCTTTACTCAGCCAAGGGGTAACCTACGTTTTACGCCCCCTTTGGCGAGTGGAGCAACCTGCCCATCAGCTCTTTATGGTTGAGTTTTATCACCGCTTGGCCAAAGGAAGTTCGGCCATTGTGGCTCACAAGCAAGCCCAAATTTGGCTCCGCACCATTACCACAGGTGAACTGATCAACTGGTATCAATCTCGCATCCGAGTCATGCAACAACATCCCAGTAATTGTGCCCGTGAACTTGAAGCCTTAGTGCAAACGATTCAAGATGATCCGATTCAGGCATTGAATCAAGATGATACCCCCTACGCCCATCCTTATTATTGGGCAGGTTATGTCATCGTCGGTTATCCACTATAAGTTCTGTACAGTGGATTCGACTATGCCCAATGCCATGATATGCATAATTTTGGGATTGACAGCTTGCTGAATATGATCCTTTGTCCCTTACTCAATTAACTCGCATTTGAGCTGCAAAAACTATGAGTGATGTTAATCCCAGCCTCAACGATGAACGCCCAACGTCTCCGGAAACTCGAATTGCTCGTTTAGAGCATTTGATTTCTACCTTACGCATTGCTGATGAAGTGGCCCGCCAAGGGTACTTAATTAGTAGCTCAGAGTTGGCGGATCTAATGGATGTTAATGCCAGTGCTGTCACCAGTCGCGGTGATCATTGGTCTTGGCGCAACTGGGTCATCTCCCGAGTGCGTCGTGAAGGTAACCAAATCCTCTGGCAGCTTGAGCAGGCGGATCAGCCCAAAATTTGAAATGGATAGTTGGATTCTGAGTTATAGAAGGCAAGCTTAATCCACTCAGTGATCGCCAAAGCAGGATAGACCCAGAATTGTTCATTCCCTTATCGGGTCAGGAGACCTGACCTGATAAGGGAATGAGTGGATTTTCTGGTTTCTTTCATTCTCAAGCAAAAATTCTACTCCTAACCAGGGGGTAACTTTGCCTGCTCAGGATGCATAACCTGCGTCAGATCCAATGTGTAATGGCCGGCCAGTGTGATCCGCTCATAGGACATAGGATATAGATGCAAGATGTGAGGATTGTGGGCATCGCGGTGGAGCACGATGCCATTGATACCCACTTGTTTGCGATAGTGCAGCAGTCGATTTTCACCATCGAGTAGCACAGTAAAGAAGGGACTCATCTGGGGCGGCTGGGCTTTAAGCTCAGCATAGTCTTGGGTGAAGGGCGTCCCAAAACCCAACGGCATATACAAACCTTGACTGTAGTCCTCAGGATCAAGTTGGGGCAAAGCCACGAGATCAATACCACTCACGACTAATCGTCGGGTGTTGCCCACAGTACTGGTGAAGGTCAGTTCCACTTCAGTGAGTGGCTGGCTAGCTAAGGGTGAGCGAACTTGACGGGCGATCGCTCCACTCAGATGCGCCAACTCATCGAGGTGCATCTCCCAAACCGCTTCAGATTTATAAATACCGGGCGGTACGAAACTTTGGAACTGTACGGTTTGGTTACGAAGATCTTGCCAAGTTTCGGGTGGTTGGGCTGCCACAAGCAATTGAGCTTTCTGGGCTTGTTCCCCATGGGCAAAGACCGCTTCTTGGGCGCGATCGCGCCCGGCGATAATCACTTCTGTTTCCACAGTTCGCAGGGCAGCCATATCAAAGAAGCGACCCCGATGGAAATTAAACCCAACCCAACCTTCCAGTCCTGGCATCAGAGGCCAATATGAGGTGTTATTAAGCTGTGCCACTAATTGGCCATAGGCCCGGCGAGGAAAGGTGAAATATCCCTGGTAGATTTTCTGGCGATCGCCGCCTGGACTTCCATTCTCTATGTAGAGTGCTACTTCCCAATAGCCTGCTCCTAGACAATTGTTGGTTAGAGCAACGCTAATTTGTTCTGCACTATAATCACCAATTTTTTCTGGCAGTACCAAATGCTCAGAGTTGGGTTTAAAGATGACTCGCTGACGGTTAAACTCACGCTCAGTGAGGAACCATTGACTAAGAGCTGAAGTTGCTTGGAGTTGCTGAGGAACTTGAGGTAACATCAAGCTTAAATCAATATTTTTGAGCTGAACTGGGATTGCTTGCTCACCGTGCTCTAAGAGTATATCAATCGTATATTGATCCTCAGAAGCCATAGCATTAGTATTCGGCTCAAATGTGATCGATTGCCCCACTAGAGTTGTTTCTAATTCAGTATCAGATGCGATCGGTAGTTGTGCTAGGCTATCCGAGCCATAGCGGCGATAAATCCCCCCTGAAGCCAAACTGACTGTGGTGATTAAAGAGAGTCCAAAGGCGATCGCACGGGTACGAGAAAAGAATGTATTCATGATTAGCAACCCAACAAAAGAAATGATTAATTCGAGTCAAACCTTGACTTGAGCATCACAATTCAGAGCGAGAGCCAACGCTCTTTCTCTAGATTTAAATTCAGTTCCATTCCCTCATCCGGTAAAAATGCATCGGCTTTAGGGCACGGATGAATACATCGATGATGTAGCCAAGGGGTCAGTCAGCAAAAGTACTATTCGATAAGACTGGCAGTATCCAAGCAAGTCAAAACTATTTCTAAACCACATTCGATTTTAAATCAGTCTTTTTTTGTACATTGGCTTGAGTTATGTTGATAGAACTGTTTTTATAGTTGAAATCAACAAAGTAGAGTACTTCTGTTAATTTCTTATTGACAATCCAACTCGCCAATTTGCATACTCAATCTAGTCTGGATCTATCTCAGAAGAATCGAAAATAATTACATAGCGTTAGTCTATTGAGTGAAATTTGATGACTTGGTGAAAAGTAGACAGTTTTTGAACTGGTTCGGGAACCAATTATATGTATAAAAATTCTAAATTCAGTATCTGAAATCAAGCAACTTCTGTCTATTCACGTCAGTGAGATTATGCCGGTTTTATGACTGCACAATTGTGTATTGCAGTTTGATTTGATTGGTACGGATACCACTTAAAATACATTCGCCTCATCAAGGCTGTACTTCTTAATTATGACGTTTAATGGGATACCCCTTAGTCTGGTTTCAATTTTGGTAACCCGTTTGGCTATAACGTAAACGCCAGTTGATAGTCCTCCTCAGCCAGCGCGATCGCAACCGTGAATTGTTCTTGCCGTTGGGCATGGAGCGTATAGCGCAAAAGCGCATCTCCGGCTCGCGTCTTTAGCTCTCGAAACACCTCACCCGTCTCGTTGAACACCGTTAACGTTAAATCACCTGGCAACGCTGCCTGGTTAGGCAATGGGTGCAGGGATAAACCCAATTGATAGGTTTCAGGGTTATTCATTTCAGAATTATGCAGCGGTTGCAGTTGCAGCGCCAAAATAGCCCAAGGCAGTTGCTGGGCACGTTGGATTGTATCTGTTGAGCGCATGGCCAGCGCTGGCTCAGATTGCTGGAGTAGATCAGCCAGTGGCTGCCACATGGCCTCAAATTCCTCATTGAGCCAAGCCGCCAGACGCGTTAGTGGTGGTGTGCTGCATAACGCCAGCAGTTCATCAAGCGATCGCAACCCTTGCCGTTGCACCACCATCGGTAGCTCTGATGTTGCGGGTAAATAGCCTAACAGTTGCGCACGATCCAATTGCTCACTTACCTCTACTGCCACCAAGCCCAGCCGTCCCTGAATGGCTTCGGGGGGCACCGCAACTTGGGTTTGCTTAGGTTGAAAACACCCACATTCGAGGCGGCCATAGCGGGGAACCCACAAGTCAGCACTGTCAAATAGGCTTTGATACCCCAGTCGA
>JAAHHN010000040.1 GCA_010672165.1 Spirulina sp. SIO3F2
TGAGCTTTTCAAGTAATGTGCCTTTGTTACCGGTGTCGTTGCCAGCGTTGGTACTGCAAGCAGCGTAGGAGAAGATATCATGGCTAACCGAACCCGTGGTGCAGTCGGTGTTGATATCAAAGCCCCCGCCCCCCCGATTATTGTTCCCGCCATTACCTCGGATTTGAGCTTGGGCATCGTTGCCAGCAACGGTGATGAGAGTGGCAGCAACAAGGGTAGAGGCGATCGCTTTTGAGAAAAGTCCTTTCATGGTGTGTTTAAAATCCCTCCCAAGGGACAAATGACGAGTTTTCTAGAGTTGGATAGAGCCTGTGACAGCCGATGTGTTTTGTGCTCTTGAATACAAGATATCGGATTGCCATGGGACTGTGGGTGAAGTTTCTGTGGAGATTGCTCGGTTTTCTGTAAAGTTTCGGTGAATTGGCGGAGGACGGTGGGACTGTGGAGTTAGAGAAATCGCTGTGATTGCTGTGGAGTAAGGATTTTAGCGATCATGCTACGCTTGCTCAAATGCGATCGCTACTGCTGGATTTTGCTAGTCAAGAAACAGGGCTTAAATAAGTTTTAAACATACCTGACTACTTTTTTAATACAAAAAAACTTAAAAATTAGTCTAGTACTCGACGGCGGAAGTAAGCCACCTATTCAAAATCCACCCGATATCTGTCATACAGACACTTTGAACTTTGAACTCTGCACTTTGAACTTCCGCCCTGCGGTACTAGTTTTGCCCCTGCCTCCTTCAATAACTGAGCAATTTCATCCTCCTCCCCTCGCCGCAGAGCATAATCAAGCGCCGTACGATTCCACTGATCGCGCACCGACACATCTGCACCGTGCTCCAGGAGCAATTGCGTCAGAGCCACATGACCCTTAAACGAACTCAAGATCAGTGGTGTAACGCCCTCACCATCAATCCAATTCACATTCGCCCCCTGCTTGATTAAAAGCTGAGCGATCGCCAAATGGCCATCTCGTGCCGCATAGGTTAGCGCTGTATTCGTATGCACCACACTGTTGGGGTCAACGCCTCGATTGAGCAATGCCTGCACCCGCTCCAGATCGTCTACTTTCGTGGCTTCAATCAGCTCAACACCCAAAGGTGCAGGTGCATGCTCAGTCGGTGGTTGAGATTGTCCACAACTTATATTGATGCTGACGGTAAGAATCCCAACTATTAGCAGCCTGACGATTTTCAAAAGAGCGCGTTGGGCTACCACGGTGTTCCAATCATCGTAAAGGCACTCCAATAGTAGGGATGTGTAAGGTCGATTTCATCCCTGAACTGAAGTTCTGACGGCAGAGGAATTGTGCGATCGCCCACGCGCAGTCCATCAGTTTCCACCTGAACCTGAGCATGCAAAAAGCTCAATTGCGCCCGTTGTAGTGCAGAAGCCTTAATAGGCGCTTCCCGAAGCTGACTATAAAAACTACTCATGAAGCCCAGCGTCCCCAAATCATCAATTTGCCACAGGCTGCCCATCGCGGTCTTGACGCCTGCAAGTACTGCCAAGCCTGCAAAGCCCAGCTCTGCTTCCGTATCGCCTAAGGCCGTTTGGCAAGCACTCAACACCATCAGCTCAATTGCTGGACTGTGTAGCCCCAGTTGTCGTAGCTCATTTAAACCCAGACGCTCATTGCCCATCTGGATATAAGAATCCTGGGGTGTGCCAGCTTGGAAGTTACTGTGGGTTGCCAGGTGGAGCATTCCGTAGGGGGTTTGCGATCGCGATTCTTTAAGCTGCTTGGCACTAAAGTTGTCATCTTGCAGCGATTCGCCCTCCCATAGCTCCTGGGTTAATAGCTCGACTTCCACGCCAGCGGCAGGTAGGGGCTCATGCTCATCAAACGTACTGGTTCCCATCGCCAATAGATCCATATGGGTGATGGGCCGATAGCTCAAATCACTCAAGCCCATACTGGGCATCAAGCTTAAGCTATATTGCTCTACTAAAAACTCCTCACCACTATGGAGGGCCGCAATGGGGAGCGATCGCAACCCAGAATCGAGCAAGAACGTCAGATGCTCAATCCCTGCCGCCTCAATATCTGCCAGCATGGGTTCAATTAACCATTGATATAGCTTTTGGGCAGGGGGTAAATAGTCCTGGCGCTGGCTACTCGTCACCCGACGGCGAAAACTCCGGGCTTGACGCATGACCATTTGCCGATTAGCGGGCACAGCTTGCATAATCGGGTCGCCATTAGGCGGCACGAGGATCAGGAAGAGTTGATCGGTAGGCTGGGGCTCAGTGCTCATCCCCAAGGGTGGCGCAAAGATCCCATAGAGCAGTGCGGGACTAACCCCTGTAATCGCTTCAATATCCCGCAAGCTCGCTTGGGCATCTGCCACTGAGACAACAGATCCGCCCCCTGAACCCTCTCCACCCGAACCGGAAGCGCTACTGTCTGAATCACTGCTGCTGTTATTCGTTGCGGCCGCATCTGAGCTTGAAGCTGAATCCGCACTGTCGCTGCTACTGCTGCCCTCACCTGAGGCTGATCCACCCGAATCGCCCCCAGTTGCCGTTTCCCCTGCCGCAGCACTCCCCCCACCTGAGGCACTCGAACCATTGTCACTGGAGCCACTGCTCCCAGATGAGTTAGAGCCTGCTGAGCCATTATCGCCAGACATTCCTGAGGCGCTGCCGGAAGTGCCTGCACTATTGCTCGCTCCCCCGGAACCGGAACTCGCACTATTCCCAGCCGCATGGGTTGCACTGCTACCCCCAGATAAGCTGGAACTGCCTGAGCCACTACCACCGGATGTTCCTGAGGCGCTGCCAGAAGCACCTGTGCTACTGCTAGCCCCCCCGGAATCAGAACTAGCACTAGCACTACTGCCACCGGACGCCCCTGCACTACTACTTGCCCCTCCTGCTGAGCCAGACCCCGCAGCACCACTGCTCCCCGCAGTTCCGGCGCTGCCATTGCTTGCTACAGAACCAGTAGAGCCCCCACTGGTAGCACTCGCGCTCCCTCCAGACGCTGCCGAACCTGCTGTACCGCTACCGCTTACTGCACTACTATTTCCTGCATTGAAGCCAACCGAAGCCGCCCCAGCCGCCCCTCCAGTTCCGCCACTGCCGCTAGCAGATCCAGAACTGCTTCCTGTGCTACCCGCAGCCCCAGCCGACCCTGCTGCACCGACACCACCAGCCGCAACATCACCGCCCGCACCGCTGGCAGCAGCCGACCCACTAGCTCCAGCGCTTGCGCCTGCATCTCCACTACCGGAAGCAAAGTAGGCATTAAACGCGCTGCCAAATGACTGTTCTGCATGGGCAAAAGCGGCGGCAGCGCTCCCAAAGCTACCCCCACCACCACTGCCGCTGAAACTGGCAGCATCACTACTGCTACTGTCACTGCTGCTACTGGTTGTTTGAGCGAGATCAACAACATTCAAACCCTCTAGTTCTTCTAGAGATTCAAGAGGCTCAGGGAGCGGGTCTGGCGTAACATCACCCGAGGGACTGGTTGCGATCTCACCAAAAAAGGGACTGGGGCTGAAGGGGGGGATGACAGGCTCATCCGGATCGAGAATCGGATCAACCGAACCCAGAATCTTGAGTGTGCCCAAATCACGGCTGGAGAAAGATTGAGTGGGCTGAAGGGTTTGGCTCCGATTGGTGATTGCCCCAACAGTGCCGCTGGTGTTAAAGCTGGCCGCCAGATCAAACCGGGGGCTGGGGTTACGGGTGGCATAGTCAATCACAATATTGGCGGTGGGGCTACCTATACCACCGACGTTGGAAATACTGGCGATCGAACCATCATGGGCAAGAAAGGAACCTGTAACCCGAAAGTCGCGTTTGGTGGTGATGTTAATCGCGCCGC
Source organism: Spirulina sp. SIO3F2 (assembly GCA_010672165.1). Taxonomy (GTDB): domain Bacteria; phylum Cyanobacteriota; class Cyanobacteriia; order Cyanobacteriales; family Spirulinaceae; genus SIO3F2. The sequence goes on from JAAHHN010000040.1 coordinate 3,838, forward strand.
CTGTACCGGAGTTGCTGTTGCCTTGGGCGTTAATCAAAGCCAAGAGCACCGCCCCACGGGAGTCGATAGCGATCGCGCCCCCATTCCCGGCCGTCGAAGAACTATCCAGACGACCCCCTTGCAAGACCCGATTGCGGAGAATGTCGAGGTCAATTGCACCGCCCTGAGTCGTTATATGGCCAAAGTTGGTCGTGTTGCGACTAGCGATCGCCACCTGACCGCCTTGAGTGGTGATGTTTTGAGCGTTAATGCCAATACTGGCATCCCGATTCACGCTTGAAGTGAGGGTGACGTTGCCGCTAGTCGTGGTGATATTCCCTAAATTCAGGTTATTACGCCCGTCAACGCTGATATTGCCTGCTCCTGAATTCAAGGTTCCGGTGGTGAGAACTTTATTGTTGGCGCTGACTAGATCAATTTGCCCGCCGCTGGTTGAAAGATTCCCCAAGGTCGTGGTGATTAAGGTTTTGAGATTGACTGCTCCACCATTGGTTGTGATGTCTTGGGTAGTGATCGCAAAGGGGTCGACTCGACCGACAGGGTTGGCTAGGTTCACCGCGCCCCCATTGGTTTGGATTCTGCCAACATTTAAGTTGTTGCGACTGCTCAGGGTAATAGACCCGGTATCCGTAGTGATGGTTTGGGCATGAATCCCCACATCGGTTTCTGAGCGGGCTACAGCAGAATTGAGGCTAACGCTGCCACTGGTGGTGGTTATTGCGCTCACGGTCACGCTATTGCGCCCTTCAATATCAATATTCCCCGCACCCGAAGCGATCGTTCCCGTCGTGATCGTGCGATTAGCCAACAACGAAATATCCACCGCTCCACCCGCCGTATTGATGTTCCCGAGTTCGGTGGTGCTGCGGGTATTAACATTGACTGCCCCACCATTAGTCGTGATGTTCTGGGTATTAATGGCAAAGGGGGCTTCTCGACTCGCCGCGTTGTTGAGATTGACTGCTCCCCCATTAGTTTGGATCGTGCCGACATTCAAATTGTTGTGACTGCTGAGGGTAACGGAACCCGTATCGGTCGTGATGGTTTGGGCATGAATCCCCACATCGGTTGCAGTGCGACCCACTGATGAGTTGAGGTTGACGTTGCCGCTGGTGGTGGCGATCGCTCCCACGGTCAGATTACTGCGACTTTCTAACTCAATATTGCCCACCCCCGAATCAATCATTCCAGTGGTGAGGGCGTTATTGCCTGTTATCGCAATATCTACTAGCCCCCCAGCCGTGGCAATATTCCCGAACTGGGTGATATTGGAGTTCGTCACCTGTACTGCACCGCCGTTGGTCGTGATCTGGCCCAGATGGATTTGATTGCGCCCTTGAATGGTTAATGCACCACCATTGGTATAGAGATGGCTGGTGCTGGGATCTTGCGCCAACACTTGGCTATCGCTTTGATTCGCAATCAACCTTAGGTTCAGGGCGTTGCCGCCCGCCAAAATCGGTGTCGCTTCATTAAAGACAATATTGTCGCTCGCTTGCAGCGTTAGGGTGCGATCGGCGGCAAAGCCTGTGGTATCTAGTTGTGCTCCCGCTGACCAGGTAATGTTTTTATTCGCTTCAAGGGTGAGATCGTTTGTGCTCAGAAGCGATCGCAGATCCGCCACCCCAATCGTCTGATCCCCACCATTTTCAGCATTATCCCAGAAGTGATCGCTCAAACCGCTGGGCAATGTCCCTACTGAGCCAGTCGTGATTGTGATGTTGCGGGGGTCAAGCAACAGTTGCCCAATTTCACCAAATGCAGCGTAGGTGCTAGCTGTGCCTGTGAATGCCAGGGTTTCCTTACCACTGACTTCAATAAAGCCACCATCTCCGCCAAACAGCCCCCCCTCCGCCGAGACCTGCCCGCCAAAGCGGGTGTTCTGATCTGCCCAGACAATGACCCGTCCCCCATCACCGAAGATCCCAGCATCGGCATATAGGCTGCTAGCGGCATCCACCACCGTATAGGTGGCATTCGGCAACCCGCCCTGACCGTGATATTCACCCCCCACCCGAATGGTGCCGCCGTCTGTTGCACCAGACGCATCCAGCATTGCCTCCACCAGGCCGACATTTTGACCCAGCACAGCAATTTCGCCGCCCTGAGCACCCGAAACATCGACGCTCCCGGTCACAAGACTGGTCTGGGTTTCTAGCGGAATTTCCGTTCCGGTTGCGGTTAAGGTGACGGTATTCGCATCCGCAGCCAGACCCAAGTTGCTTAAACCTGCGTTGTCTGCTCCGGTCAGTAAGGCAGGGAGTGTCAGGGGATTGATGGATAGCACATTGCCCTGAAGATCTCGGGGCGCTTCGATTTCCAAGCTCAACAACTGACCCGACTGAGAAATATTCACCAAGCTGCTGTTGGGCACGGCCGCGATCGTGATTTGCCCAGCTGACGCAGTCAGTTCTCCAGTGTTGATGACGATATCCGCCACCAAGCCCAAATGTTGGCCAGTGCTGACAGCGAGATCTCCCGCATTGACGATCGCCCCGCCTTGAGCCAAGTCAAAAGCAAACTGATTGGGGTTGCCCACCAAAGCGGTGTAGTCTGCACTCCCCACCGCTTCAAACCATTGCCCATTACCAAAGCCGATCCCGGTGGCGGTGGTGGCGACAAAGTCGGCGGGTACATTGAGGCTGGCGTTGGGGCCAAAGACCAGCCCCGCCGGGTTCATCAGATACAAGTTGGAATGACCACCCAAAACCTGAATCAAACCGTCGATTTGGGAGGGATTACCGCCGATCACACGCCCCAAAATATTCTGCACTTGGGGTTGACTCAGAAAATTGGCAATTTCTCCAGATGTCAGGCCAAAGTCTTGGAAACTATGGAACAGGTTTGCGCCATCGCTAGAGAAGCTGCCCCCTTCAATGAGATAGGTGCCGTTGTTTGTTGTAATTAGAGTTCCTGTGCCGTCGGCGGCTGGGGTGATAGATTGCCCAACGGCGATAGGTGTTGTGGCAGCCCAGACGATAAGCGCTGTTGTGGTTGGTAGAATGCGATCGCGCATCATGAAGCTCTCCCTAACTCAAGCCCTGTCTGCTATAGATGCATCAACAGTCACTTTGACTGCTGGCCCAATCGCACCCGAATAACACGGGTGCTCTCAAAAAATGTTCATTATGAACATGTCAGCAATACCCCTATTGTAAGGGGAATACTGTGAATTTCCTGTGAAAGGTAGCAATTTTGCCTATAATATTAATCCATTCGCAATAACTCTCTTCAGAGAAAAAAAGAGAATTTTTTTCTCCCGTGAGCGAATATTTTAGTGATGATTGATGGGATGCATAAGCAAAATATGACCACGGCATTTCAGGAGCAGCGATCGCATGGCAATTAGACCTCACTTCCAGTTACGAATACTTAGACTTTTCGGGGTGTTCAAACAGCATAAAAAAACGGTATTGGGAAAATGCTTAAGTCGGTGGTAGTTCGAGAGCGATCGCGCCTAAATCGCCTCGCCGAAAATCATTCAGCATAAAGACCGCCACCCGCTCCGTATCGCCCCGATAACGCTTTTGGGCCAAGTCGTAGATATATTCTTCGCCAGTATCGTAATCTAGCGGATCAAGTTTGTAGCGATCGCGCAGCCAACCTTCTGAACCTAAATTTACCAACTGCTCCACCATCGCCGCCGCCACCCGCTGATTATCATAAGCCGCCTCACCAATATCTTCACAGATGGCTAACTTTACGGCATCTGCCTGATCTTCCAGCCGCCAGGGAATAACTCCCGGTGCATCCAATAGCTCGATCGCCTCTGAAATCCGCACCCATTGCAACTGCCGCGTTACCCCTGCCCGCCGCGCACTCTTAACCGCCTTGCGCTTGACCATCCGATTGATTAGCGCTGACTTACCCACATTCGGCAGCCCCATCACCAACGCCCGCACAGCTCGGGGTCGCATCCCTCGATTTTTGCGTCGCTCATTTACCTTCTCGCCCACCGCTTGAGCCGCTTTCAAGATCGGTTTTAATCCCTTACCATTCTTGGCATTTGTCCAATGGGCATATTCCCCTTGCTGAGCAAACCAGGCCTGCCAAGGCGATCGCAACTCATCTGGAATCATATCCATACGATTAACCACCAATACCCGAGGTTTTTCCCCCAGCCAATCCCGCACATTAGGATGCTGTGAAGCGATGGGAATGCGGGCATCGAGCACTTCAAAGACCACATCTACACGGCTGAGATGGTCTTTGAGTTGACGTTCGGCTTTGGCGATGTGGCCGGGATACCACTGAATCGGCGGTGAGGTCATAACAAGCAGCTTGGCGTACTGCTGTATTTTAGGGTGCGTCGTCCGTTAACGCCAGAAGTCTGATGGGATAAGGGATAGAGCGCCCGACCCCCCAAAACAGGACAAGGGGCTGTAAGTCAGTTATAGCAAGCGTTTAAAGTCTAACTGGCGACAGCTCCTAATGGGTTGGGGCGAGGGGAAGATCAGGTTGAGTTCTCTAATCGGCCACTTTTTACCCCTGACAACCGCAATGGGGCTACCTAGGATGAAAGAAGTTCAAGCCACCGCCCTTATTCGTGATGTCAACAATTCAAGCTCAACCGATTCAAAATCGTTCTTATTCTGCTGTTGGATGTCAACCTCAAAACCCAGTCAAACTGCCCAAAAAATTGTCTCGGAATTTCAAGTTACTCGTCACTTATCTCTATGCTTCACCCTGGATGCGATCGCAGCGAAATATTAGTGAACTGAAGTTATCTGATATTGTCGATTTCAATGCAGTAGGCGGCAATATTTCGATTATTGATCGAGAGCTTTTTAAAGCATTGTCTTGGTTCTGTGCTCAAGAGTTTGCCACCAAGAATTTAAATGCAGTTTTACTGATCAGAGCGGTGGATATTAGTAATCTCAACCAAGTGATGGCTGTGGTAGAACGTTTACATAATCGTATTGGTCAGTATCGTTATCAAGCACATCTACCCCATATTGACTATTATCAGGGTTCAATGCCAGAGTCTTTAGCCCTATCGCGGGAGGTGAGTGAGCTGTTATTGATTAACTATAAATTAATTCATCATGCCCTGCATCATCAGCAAGGGCAACGTAAAGCCAAGCATGAGTTGGATGCAGAATATATTATGGATTTGCAGTTGAATTTATTAACTAATTTTGAGCAGCTCAAACAACAATTGGCTGTTAGCTTACAAGATACGCTGGAGCGATTTAAGCATAACTTAACCTTTAAGGCAGCAGAAGTGGAAGCACAGAAGTTGCTTCAATCTAAAGGTCTCTAGGGGCTCGTCTTGCCATTGGCTGTAGATGGCGATTTCCTCAGACATGATATTTTGAGGTCAGGCCGTTACAACAATCAGTAAGGAATAAAATCTATGAACCTCTTCATCGTCATTGGCTTACTTGTGCTGGCTATCGTGATTTTTGTGGCGTATCTCTGGTTTGCCTCTGATTCGGGTTCTGGTTCAGCTCCGTCTTTTCCGCCGGGAACTGTGGGTTTTGAGGCACAGTTAGAACTGCCGTTGTTGGCCCAGGCGATCGCGGCACGGGAGGCGAAGCTACAAGAGCAACTGGAACCGGCCCGTCGTCAGGAGTTGGAGGCGGAGTTGGCGCAATTGCAGGATAAGCAGCGGCGAGCTGAGGCGGCGATCGCCAACCGAGACACCTCGCCGGGTAAGGGCTATATTGGCATTGATATGGGGATCTCAGTGGATTAATTAGTCGTGTTCCTCTATTATTCGCTCTCTTCTTCCGGCAGTTCAATATCCTGTTCGAGTTCAGCAGCGCGATCGCCTGCATATTCCCGCAGAAGTTCCAAAACATCTTGTCGTCCATACAATTTGGCTGAACCTAGAGCGGTTCGACCTTCCTGATCACGCACATCCAGCCGAACGCCTGCATCTAGAAAACGTTTAATAACGGGTAGAGATGCATCATAAACAACTTGCATTAATGCCGTTTCCCCCTCTTCATTTGCCAGATTAGGATCAGCACCAGCGTTTAACAATGCATCGACAATGGGCAGAATTTGTGAATCGGGTAGTGCAATCCACGCTGTATTTCCTTCTTTTCTGTATTCAACTCGACGTGCAGCAGCAGGTTCTGAACCACGCTCAAACTGGACACAGCGATCGGCTCTAGCAGCGCAGATTAAGGGGGTTCGTGAGTAAGAAATCAACACATTCACTTCAGCTTGCTGCGCTAATAGCTGTTGCACCAGTGGTAGATTGCAATTGAGAGCTGCATAGATCAAGCAAGTGTAGCCAACCTGGTTCTTGCCATGAATATCAGCTCCTGCATCCAGTAGAAACTGAGCTAATTCTTGGTGATCTCTATGAATCGCGATCATGACTGGAGTACTTCCACTGCGATCTTTCTGTTCAATATCTGCACCTTGATCGAGCAGATACTGAACAATAGCTAGATGTCCCCGTTCAGATGCAAGTATGAGGGCGGTATACCCTAATTCATCCATTAAACAAATATCTGCACCACCTTTAATTAGCACTTTTACTATGGTGAGATGATTTTCAATCGCTGCCAGCATCAAGCTTGTGCGTCCAAGTTGATACCCTATCTCCTCAATGTGATCTAGCCGTCGTTCCTTGACCCATTCAGGCATAGGTTCAATGACATCACTTAAGTTGGGATCAGCTCCAATTTGGAGTAGATGCTCAACAATTGCCACGTGGCCATTCATTGCAGCTAGCATCAGGGGCGTTTTATTCTTCGTTGTTTTACGAAAATCACGGGCATTAAGATCTGCTTTCTGAGCCAAAGCTTGTTTGACCCGTTCTAGATCCCCCACTTCAGCCGCGTTAAGCAAGCGTTCTTCTGATGAAACATGTGGAGTATCAATGCCAAACTGCGCTAGAACCGCCAACATCGTTTGGTCATTATTCTGAACTGCCCAGTCATAGGCAGAAAAGCCCTCTGCATCTTTACGGAGTGGATCTGCCCCTGCATCAAGAAGTAATGTGAGTTCTGCCGCACGACCAAACTGAGCAGCGATTAGTACAGAAGTTTTATAGAAGAGTGGAATTGGCTCAAGCCCCTTGGTCTGAGTGATACAATCCAATGCTTTCTTGACCCCGGTTTCATCTCCTGACTCGGTAGCTTTGGCAAGTGCCTCGTAGGCAGCATTGATTGTGTGTAGGGCATCCGCCCCCTGCTGCGTCGTTCGTCCAGAATCTAATTCGATCACCTTTACTTCCACATTGGCATCAGCGCCTGCGGCAAGAAGTGCCTGTACGATTTGGGTTTCACCGTACGCTGTAGCAAAAGCAATGGGAGGAGTCGGTATATTGTAAGGATGATTTTCAGCATTTGGGTTTGCACCAGCCGCCAAAAATTGCAAGGCGATTTCAGGCTGACTCTCCTCAATGGCTCGAAACAGAGGTTTAGCATGTCCTGCTCTTAAATTAGGATCAGCGCCTGCTTCCAATAGAAGTTGAATAAGTGATGTGTCTCCTGTGACAACTGCATCGTAGAGCGGAGATATATCAGTTGCATTTACGTCTGCGCCCTTAGCCAGTAATAGCGGCACAAGATGCAGTGCTTCTTCATTGATCACAGCTCTTAACTCATCATGCAAATCACTGATTTCAGCACCTGCCTCAATCAAGGCATGTTTCATCAGAGGTAGGCTATATCTCTTAGCAACTTGGAATAAACTTCGTTCTCCCTCAACTGTCATAACAATAAGGTTTGGGTTTGCACCAGCAGCTAATGCTGCTTTGAACGCTTCCAGATCTTGGGCTTCAAAGGCGTCAATAAGCTGATAATCGCACTCTTGAGACATCACAAACCTCGCACTGAAAAGACACATCAAACTAATTCACGCGAACCACAATAGCATAGACAGATCTTAGAATGACCGAAAGATCAACAAAAGCTTAAGGTTTGGCTCGGTTGTGACCGGGCGATCGCCCGGTCACAACCCATCACCCCCACTCACCCCCGGCAAATACCGACTCAACTTCTCCAACAACACCTCACGACGCTGCAACAACTCCACCACAATCACTGACTTTTCATCCGCATAAAACGCCTCAACAAACTGAATAAAATCATCAACCGTGCAAGACTTGCCCTTGCCCCCCAACCACTGATGAAACTCCTCATGTAGCTCGTCACTGATCGTGATCAAATTCATTGGCTCATCCGCCAACACCGGGTATGTATTCTGATCAAACAGGTGATGCGCTGCCAACTTCAGCCGATTGAACTTGTTCGGCTCCTCCCCCGTAATCTGACAAGTTTGCTTATCTCGCTTTTTGGCAAACCGCTTTGCTGACTCGATCGCTTGACGAGAAGGCGCGGGGGCTAGAGCCAGATATTCCACCACAGGCGGGGCAACCTTCGGAATGCGTCCACAATAGCGCTGGCGATCGGGGGACTTGAGGCTGCGCTTGAGTTCCAAGCTCAACATCACTAAACCAGCCAAGGAAAAATATTGGATTCCCTCAAACTCAGCCATATGCCGCCCAACCAACATCGCCTCTCCAGAGAACTCAATTGCGCCTTGTGCTTCAGCCAATCGAGAGGATGTTGTTTTGAGGATTTTTGTGGTGTCAGTCGTACTCAGCCAATGGAGATCATTATGATGTCTTAATGATGAGCTGTTCTGAAGAATGGTGCGGCGAATTGAGGCATCAATTTTTCTGATTTCTTGTTGCTCTAATAACGCTAAGACCGTTCTGACTGCTGTTTCAGGCAAGCTAAAGGTTGCCAGCGTATCTAGATAACTGGCGATCGCCAAGACCCCTGCTTGAGAAAACAAGCGGATTTGTTTGCGGCGATCGTGATAGATGAAATGCTGCTCTTCAACCAACACGATAACAGCCCCAGATGCTTGAAATAAAGGCTCAATCATCTGGTCAAATGTGCGCCATTCCAGCTCCAAGGCAATTGCGAGATCTTGCTCTTTGATTAAAAAATCATGACGCTGAACAGGATTATCCTTATGTGCGCGGCGACGAAACCGAGACATCTCTACTTTTTCCCCTTTCTGCGAAAAGTAATGCTGCGATACATAATCTCAATACGCTCAAACATCTCCCTGTCTCCTGTTTCAGGGTTGTCCGGGTGATATATCTTGGCAAGGCGATGGTATGCATGACGAATCTCTGCCAGAGTCGTTGTTTTTGGATCAATCTCAAACACTTGCCAAGGTCGGAAGTAATTGAAAATATTGATCCCATTGATGCAGCCATAACCCTGCTGGTTGTATTCATCTGGCAGAATACCGACCAATTCTCGATACAGGGTCTTCCAGGTTGCCTTAAACCGGAAGTCGAACTTGCCCAAACCGTGGCTTAAGCCACGGAAGCAGCCATCTTTTCGCAACTCGACCGTGTTGGTCACGTCAAACTTTTGATACAGTGCCTGCTTGAGTTCTTTCAGGGAAAGCGGGCGAGCCTGCGGACGTGCAGGAGCATCTGTGGGGATGCTCGTAAACACCGGGCGCGATCGCCCATCATCTTTGCCTCCACTTTTAGGGCGCTGCGTCTTGTTTTTGACTTTCGGTTTAAGAACAGTCGTAACCATCAGAACTCAGAGAATGGCAATACTGGCATTGTAACGGGAGGACAGTTGAAAGTAAATTCAAGATAACAGTTTGTACTGATTATCATGGAGCGCAACAAATTAAGCCGCGATCGCCCCCATCAATCCCCGTGGTAGTCTGGCCTCACCAATGAGCGCTTGTGTTCCACTCAACTCAACTGCAATTGCTGGTCTTTAAAATGGTGCTTTCCCCCCTCACCAAGCTTTACCTCGGCTGGTTCACCCTCCTCCTCAGCTGGCTGCTCACCACTGCCCCCGCCCCCGCCGCCGAACTCCCCACCCTCACCGTTGAGGAACTGCGCGATCGCTTCACCGCCATCCAAACCCAAACCTCACCCGAAACCGTCGATCTGCAAGGCTTCGTCATCGACCTACAAAACCCCGACCTGCGCCAAGCCTTCACCACCGAAATTCGTAGTCACTTCACCCTCGCCCACCCCAATCGCCGCCTAAATATCTCCCATTCCGTGATCCAAGGCGACTGGCCCACCGCAGCCCTTAGCACTCCCATCCGCCTCGTTCCTGAACTCCTGCAAACCCAACTCACTCCCACCGAATGGCAACACCTCCAAGCCCACCCAGACCTGCTTACCACTGTGAGCCTCACTGCTGAAACCGAAGAACTAGAGAGCGGTCACGGCGCTGACTTCGCCAACCTGCCCACCTGGAACCTGCTGCGCCTCAACCTTCGCTGCGAACAAACCCAATTCTTGGGCAAATTTGACAGCGCACACAGTTTAATTTTGCAACCCTGGCAGGCGCAGGGCGCGACCTTTTGGTCTGAATTCCAGGCTAACCAGAGTATTTGGCTGGCGGATCTGGATTTTTCAGGGGTACGTTTTGCCCAAATGCCCCAATTTGAGCAATCCCGATTTTGGGGCGCAAGCCATTGGCAGCAAAGTCACTTCGAGCAAGGGGCAGCATTTGCCTTTAGCCAGTTTGAACAAACCCCAGATTTTAGCCAAACCACCTTTGACGGCGTTGCCAACTGGCGCGGTAGCCAATGGCCAGCGGGAGGCAACTGGAACCAAAGCCAATGGCGCGATCGCGCTCTCTGGAACTATAGCCAAGTGGGGGGTGTGCTGGATTTAAGTGAAGCGGTTTTTAAGCAGACTGCCGCCTGGCGCGATACCCAGTTTGGCCCCAAGGGTCAGCTCAACCTCGACCAAGCCACCTTTATGGCGCAGTTGGATCTTAGCAATAGCCACTTTGCACCCGCCGCCAGTCTCCGAGCTAACGGCCTGGTTTTCGGTTCTCCCCAAGCTCAAATCCTGGGCGATCGCGGTCAGGTTGGCAGCATTATTCAGCTTTCCACCCTAGAGGGCAACGAAACCACCCTCGCCAACTTGATCCGTAACTTCCGGCGTCAAGAACAAGTTGCCGATGCCAACCGTTTGGACTTGTTACGGGAACGGCTACGACTCCGACAAGTGCAACAACACCTCAGAGGAACCCCTTGGTGGCAATGGGCACAAGAACCTGACACAGTCCTAGCGGGTTTGGGGATGGGGCTGCTTCTGAGTCTGAGCGAATACGGTACGAATGTTGGTTTGGTGTTGCTTGTGGGTGTTGTGGGGGTAACAATTTTTGCGCTGCTATTTTGGCTGCTCGATCGCGGCCTCCGCCCCCCAGAACACCAGACCCTGCCACGCTGGGAATGGGGCGTCATGCTCGGCAGTAGCGGTGGCCTAGTGGCGATCGCCACTCTCGCCCTCTGGTACGTTGCCCCCACGCCGCTCTCCACAATTTTGGGGTGGAGTCTGTGGGTCATTCCTTTGCCCGTTTGGATTGTCTGGCGATTCTGCCAGACCCCTCAACCAGATCGCACAACTTATTTGGTGGAAGAAGGGACTTTGCGACAGTTTCGCTTGCTGATTATCCGGTTGCCGATCATGCCCAAATACCCGCTGTTCCGAGAGCGTTATGTGCCAATTTTGGGCGATCGGCGTTGGAGTTGGCTGAATTATTATGATTTTAGTTTGAATAATTTGTTTAAGTTCGGCTTTAACGATTTGCGTCTACGAGATAAAGCCGTGCCCGGTTGGGTTTCGTTTTTGGTGTGGTATGAATGGGCGTTGGGGATTGGTTATATAGCGTTGTTGTTGTGGACGTTAGCTCGGACGATTCCAGGGTTGAATTTGCTAATTTATTTGAGTTAGACTAAGGCTAAATTGAGAACTATGGTTTGCCAAGTCATGAATAATCACAAACCAAAATGAACAAATTCATTCTTGAGCCAACTGATGAAAATTTAGAACGGCTGAAAAGATCTGAAGCCGGAAAAGTCTACTGGCATACTAAAGATTTCTTTTGGTTTGACCCTGCTATAGAAAATGAATTAGCAACTCTTCTTGAGACTTATATGGATGTAGTGATGGAATCTGAAGAGGATGATGATAAAGTCGATAGAAGACTGGTAATTGTGATCGGCAGAATGCTTGTGGAATTAGCCAGAAAGGTAGGGACATCTGCTCAGGACTGCCGTAACCAATTTGACAACTTCATAGCAGTAATTTGGACTCCTATTTGTATCTGGCATAAAGATGAATCGGGTAAAATACGCTACTCATTAAAAAGTAAATTGTAGTCAAGTTTTTCTGATTGGCTTTCTACCACAATGCTGTTCGATCGCTCGCTTCTGGAAAAAGCTGCTGCCAACCCATAACGCGATCGCGCTCCGTTTCACCCGGCGCTTCATACCACAACGTTTCATAGAAGAAAAACGACACTCCTGCTAGCTCAAAATCCCTTGTCGCCTGAACCTGTTCTCGAATCCGAGATATTGGCACTGGGCGATTTTTTAACCCACTCAAAATACCCACTCCCGTCGGAATATGGGTTTGTGCTTCCTGGATGGTGGGTTCACGCAACTCCTCCCGAAACCGCGACAGATCCGAGCGATAAACCTGTACGATCAACTCTTCAATAAAACCCATCTGACGCCAGCGTGGCCAATCTTGGAGATGGCGATCGTAAGCCCACTCGGCAGGATTGGGCGAAACCGAGAGCACCGCTTGGGGGCGTCTGGCCTTCACCACCTGAAAAACGCGCTCGACCAACTGCGTAATCTTGTCCGCTCGCCACTGCATCCATTCCGCATCCTCAGGATCAGCCGGAGGCGATTGACCCTGATGTTCCTGTTGATAGAGGCTGATGGTGTAGGGGTCATAACCAAATTCCACGGGCAAACTGAAGTGATCATCCAGTTGCAGCCCATCGACTGGGTAGTTGTCCATCAGTTCAGCAACCAAATCCAGAATGAATTGCTGCACCTCAGGGTGAACTGGATTCAGCCACACTCGCGGATGCCGCCCCTCCAGATGTAATTGGACATCTGGCAACTCGCCCTGCTTCTGGGTCAACCATTCGGGATGGCGCTGGGCTAGAGGCGAATTCGCAGGGGCCATCAAGCCAAACTCAAACCAGGGAATAACCGCCAAATCCAGCTTATGGGCTGTATCAACCACTTCGAGCAACATATCACGATCGCCCTGAGCTTCTTCTAGCGCTTCATTGCGTCCCTGCTCTTCTAAATCAGGATATAACCCTTGCTGGTAGCCTGTTTCCCGAGCACAGACTTGGCTGGGATAGAGCGTATAGCCCCAACTCCAAGCCGCTGGATAAATGGTGTTGAAATGATGATCAGCCAAGCGTTGGAGCCCCGTTTTAACGGCTGCCTCAGAAAACAGAATGTCACTATCCACATTGGTCAGCCAAACGCCGCGAATTTCGGTGGGTTCTAGCTGCTGAGCTTGTCCCGGTAACGCCCAATCTCTGCCTTGGGTAAGCAGAATTAGCACTGTGGTCATCATCACAACAGTCAGATAAATCAGTCGTTTCATAGACTTTTGATGAATAAGATTGGGGTTTGTCTAGCGAATGAGCACGGTGGTGAATGAACCAATATTCATGACTATAGAGCGACACAGGGATGGCAACCCCTTTGCACCTTAACGTGACCTTTAGTTAACGCTATACCCCGAAAAACCAACCTAGAATTCAAAAAATAGCAAATTTTTAAATTCAAGGGAAAAGTTGATGAAGAAGTCCCATGGGTTATTGGCGGGCCTAGGTGCGATCGCCATCGTGGGCGCGATCGCCCCCAACGCCTTCCTCCAACCTGCACCACCACCCAAACCGGGCACAGCCCCTGAGCCCCCCACACCCTCAACTCCGTCGCAGCCCAGCGCACCGGAACTGCCTAGCAATCAACAGCCCCCCTCAATTCCCAACCCTGGTGTAGCCCCCGAACCATCTGCCCCCTCAACTCCCGCATTCCCCAGCACACCAGAACTGCCCTCTGGCCCACCGTCCGTTCAGCAGCCCCAGCCCCCTTCAATCCCCAATCCTGGTGCAGCCCCTGAACCACCAAGCTTGCCAACCACCCCAAATCCTCCCGCAATTCCTAATCCAGGGAATGGCCAGTTTCCTGAATTACCGATTGATCCTGGACAACTGCCGAATCAGGAACAAGTGGTTGAAGCGATCGCAGGTGTGGTAATTGCAAAATTCCAAACTGCATCCTGTGAGGAGCTATCCCAAATGCAGCCGACAACGGCCAGTACTGCTGCATCAGATTCAGACCCCCAAGCGGCGCTCAAAGAAAAAGCGATCACACTCTTAAAAGCCAACCCTGAAGTCCGGGAGCAATTTCTCAATCAAGTTGCACCAGTTATTGCCAACAAAATGTTTGACTGTAACTTTATTCCCTAACGTAGGGAGGATTTCCAAACCTCTCCTACTGATATTTCCAGACCCTAAACTCAGTCCATGAAAAAGATTCATTTATTCCTTATTGGTATTGTGCCAATGACCCTGACTTTGAATGGTTGTCATCTTTTCCTGAGTCAAGACAAGCTTGTGGAATTGGCAGCTAATCTTGTGATTGAAAAATATCAAACTGCCTCTTGTGAGGAAGTTGCCCAAATGCAACCTACCTCTGGTGATACAATCCAAGGCGGTGATGAAAAAGAAGCTGCACTCAAAAAGAAAGCGATCGAGTTATTAAAAAACAATCCTGAGCTGCGCGAACAGTTTATTAATCGGGTTGCTGGGCCGATGGCGAACAAGATGTTTGAATGTGATCTTGTGCCCTAGTATCACGAGGCGGAGTTCAAAGTTCAGAGTTCAAAGTTCAAAGTGCTTGTACAACAGACATTCTGTGGGTTTTGAATGGATGGCTTATTTCTGCCGTTCTGTACTATAAAGGCTGGGGCTGGGTGCTTTATCCCTTATCTCACAAGACTTCTGACGTTAATTAATAACATGCTCTAAAGCGATCTATTGAGCTTTTTAAGACAAAACTGTTGAAGGCATGGAATTGTGGGGAAGCGTAATCGTAAACTGAGCTTGACCGAGCTCCTGTTCGGTCACGGGCGCACTCCAGACCCTGATTGTACCGTTGAGATGTTTAAGGAGAGCCCTCACAATTGCTAGCCCCAGACCTGTGCCCGCGATCGCTCGCTGGGTCACGCCTTTTGCCCGAAAAAACTTCTCAAAAATCCGACTCTGAATCTCTGGGCTAATGCCCTGGCCCCAATTATGAACTACAATCTCAACTGTATTGTCTTTGGGTATTACAGTCAGGCGAACCGTGGTTTGAGGTTGTGCATATTTCCCGGCATTAACCAACAGCTCATTGATAATCCGTTCGAGGCTATCTGCATGGGAGTAAAGCGTTAAATTGGCTGGGACATGAATCTCAAGATTGAGACCCTGAGGCTGCCAACGTTGCTCAAAGGGTTCAATCAGGCGTTCAATAAACACTGAAGCCGAAAATTCTGCTAAGGGGAGTAAACTCGCAGAAGATTCAAGTTTTTGTAACTGAAGTAGATTCTCAATCAAGTCGTATTCCCGCTGCCATTCTGTTTCTAAAAGCTCAAAATATTTAGTTTGTCGCTCAGGTGGTAGATTATCTTGACGCAGCATCCGCATCGCAACCTTCATACTGGTCAATGGCGTACGCAACTCATGACTCACGGAATCCAGGAACTCATTTTTGAGTGTGAGATGTTCCTGAAGTTGCTCCACTTGCTGTCGTGTTTTTTCATAAAGCCGCGCTTGCACTTCCAAACTACCGTGAAGTTGAGCTGTGCGGGCATCCACTAAACTATGAACCTGCTCTAGCGTATTGCGATGGATCAGCACTGTGCTAATTTGGCTGCTCATCCAATCCAGTAGGGTTTGCTCGTGATCAGACCAGGGTAAGGGCGTTTGGCGTTGAAACCCCATAAACCCGAGAATAAGGGGTTTGGGTTCTGAAGGCTGCTGTGCAGAGCCGAGTAAGGGAATTAAGAGGAGTTGCGGCAAATTGACCCAATCTAACCAGCGATCGCAGACATTGTTTGAATCAGACACAGACTGGAATTGAACCATTTCCAAAGGTTTGGGAACTTGATCCCAAGCTCGCAAACAGATCGGTGATTCTGTCAGTAAAAAAACAAGATTCTCTGTCGTCTCTTCAGATCGGTGCTGGTTTTTATGCCACTGTTGCACAACCTGAAAACGGGTTTGAGTTAGCAACGATTGTCCCATAGGCTTCGGATATTTTGCTAAGAGGATAAAACTACGGTCAATCGCTAAAACAGATCCGAGTTGTTCTAAGGTGGCTGAAAACAACTCCTCTAGGTTGGATGTTGATTTAAGGGTTTGATTAAAGTCCGTAAAAATATCGTGAATGGACTGTTGATATTGAAGTTGTTGGCTCAATTGAAGTTGGCTGTAGACGACCGCAGCGGTATTGAGGAGCAAATGGAGTTTTTCCAGCGGAATAGTCGGCTGCCAATCAAAATCGCTGTGGGCCAGATTCACGATTGTATCGTTGGCACAGGTAAATGTTTTGATGCCAGCTAGCGTCGGATAGGGAGAGGGGGTGTAGGATGACCAAATCACTCTACTCGTTTCGCCCCAATCTGGCTCAATCGGTAATGCCGACCAGAAGCACCGTTGCTCGGGTCGAGTCGGACTCGTGCCTTGAATCCAACAGGCCTGAGCACCCAAGGCCTTACCCAAGCGCTTTGCCAAAGCAACGAGACGGCGCTTGACCGTACTGGAGCTACCACTTGTCAATTGCAACAGCTTGTCACTCAGACTTGAAATATTGATTTGAGTATGAGTAGGGGTTTGAGTCATTACTAAACAAGCAATTTAGACGGAGTAAAGCTCAGCTCTAGAAGGCACATCCCATCACATTTTGTACAATTTCTATCTGTAGTAAAGTATCGCAGGTATCCGCCCACTGTGGCAGCATACCCGTAAATTCAGACCATGTCATCACTCCGAATTTTGATTATGCTCCACATGCCGCTCAAGCCAGAGTTGGGCGGTGCTAGAGTTCAGCTTGAGTTAGCTCAACAATGGCAAGCCCAAGGGCATCAGATTGAAACGTTCGATTTTAACCAGGCATTTCCAGAACCCTCTCCTCAAATTTACCCGCTAGCGGCAACTTTGATGCGGCCAGCCTTTGCCCAACAGGCTCGGACATTTGTCCGCGCCCAGGGACACCGTTTTGATGTGATTGATGCCCACCAGGGCAACTTGCCCTTTCGCAAACAAACCTTGGGCTTCAACGGATTGTTGGTCGCTCGCTCGGTTGGTTTACACGCCTTTTACGCGCTGTTCAATCGTCATTACGCTGTTGAGCAGCCGCTCAAAACCCGATTTCTACAAAAGTTGCTCAACTGGCGCGATCGCCATGAGTCCCAGCGGTGTTGGCGCAGCTACCAAACCAGCGATCTGCTCAACCTGCCCAATCCGGACGAAAAAGCCTACCTCGATCGCCACCTACAGACCCAAGCCAAGAGCCATGTTTTTCCCTTTGGTTTAAGCCCTGAACGTTCGACTCAGCTAGCCCAGGCGATGGCCAACCCCGAGATGCGGCGATCGCCTCCCACAGTTGTTTTTATCGGCACTTGGAGTTTGCGCAAAGGGGCTCGGGATTGGCCCCAAATTATCACCACCATCCGGCGACAACGGCCGGAGACCCAGTTTCTACTGCTGGGCACAGGGGTTGCGCCTGCGATTGTCTATCGAGATCTGCAAACGGAGGACTGTCCAGCCACTGGTATTGAAGTGATTCCTCAGTACAAAAGTGAAGAGCTTCCCCAATTGCTGACCAATGCCACAGTGGGTGTTTTCCCCACCTATGTGGAAGGCTTTGGCTTTGGCATTTTGGAAAAGCTTGCTGCGGGAATCCCCACCGTTTCCTATGCGGCCGGGGGTCCAAAAACCCTGTTGCAGGGGTTTAATCCTGCTTGTCTGGTGCCCATCGGCCAGCCCCAAGTCCTGGCTCAACAGATCCTGAAAATTTTGCACCTACCCCCCGCAGACTATACTCAACTCTGCCACCAAGCCCAAACGGTGGCCCAACGCTTTAACTGGAAGACGATCGCAGCCCAAACCCTAGACACATACCAAGCTGCCTTGGCTCGATTACGATGATGTACGGATAGCCTCCCTATCATTGTGTAACTCTTTTCTATCGTGCCCCTCAAACTTAGCGTTGCCCTGATCACACGCAATCGCCCGGAATCGCTCAATCGTGCCCTAGCGAGCATCCGAGCCCAGAGCCACCAGCCTGATGAAGTGCTGATTTCTGATAACTCTGATCCGGACTATGCCGGAGCGATCGCAGATCTTGCCCACCGCTGGGACTGCCGCTATCTACTCGCTCCTGTGCGAGGCATGTATCCCAATCGGAACTTTGCCGCCACCCAATGCACCGGCACCCATATTCACACGATGGATGATGATCATATCTGGCCAGCGGGGCATCTGGAGAAATGCTGGACAGCTCTGGAGCAGGAACCCCAAGCGATTTGGACAACAGGCGAACGGGGCTTTATTGATGGTGAATTCTATGCTCATGTGGAGCGGGCCAATCAACTGAGTCCCTCAGGGGTGGGGGTGGGCATCACCAACCCGGATGACAATTGGGGCATTGCTGATGGCTCGACAATCTATCCTCGGGACGTGTTCGATCGCGGTTTTCGACTCCTAGAAGATTTTGGCGACTATAATGCTAGCTATCTAGAATTTGGTGCCTACCTATATCAACAGGGTTTTAAAAGCCGCTCAATCCCTGGTGCGTATGTGGAGCATTATGCTGATTGCACAATTCTGACCCGCCGTCCAGTCAGCATGTATCGCAGCCGTCTCTACGCCAGTATCGCCTACAACCGTTATTTTCGACCCCATCCAGGCCGCCTTGGGCGCTATCTGCTCACCTATAGCTGGCATCTCCGCCAAGTTCACAACCCGATCACCTATTTGCCTCAAGTGTTTGAGCAGGTGCAACAGCGCTGGGGCTAAGGGAGTCAGCCCATACCTATATCCCTCCTGCTACAAACCTAATCATCAGGAGCCTTCAGATTAAACCAAATTGATGCTAGCAATCATGAGAGTGGTAAGCCTAATGTAAATTCTGTGCCTTGGCCAGCTTCGGATGTACAGGTCAATGTTCCTTTGTGTGCTTCTGTGATGATTTGATGTGCAATTGATAAGCCCAAACCTGTTCCTTTACCAACGGCTTTCGTTGTAAATGCAGCATCAAAGATCTTTTGCTTAATATCTTCTGTCATGCCAGTTCCATTATCAGCAATACGGATCATGACTCGCTCACCCTTCTGATCTAATTCAGTTTGGATAATAATACGATTCGGATTCTGTTGAATTTCTTGAAAGGAGTATTTTCTGCTCTGCTCATCTAAGGCATCAATTGCATTAGCAATGATATTCATGAAAACTTGGTTGAGTTGTCCGGGAAAGCAATGGATTGATGGGATTTGACCATATACTTTAGAAACCTCAATGGCAGGGCGTTGATCGTTACCTTTAAGTTTATACTTGAGGATAACAAGTGTACTGTCGATTCCTTCGTGAATATTAAAACCCACCTTGGTGACAGTATCCGAACGGGAGAAAACACGGAGAGAGGTACTCAGAGTACGTATTCTTTGAATACCAGCCTCCATCGATTCAAAGAGTTCAGGGATATCCTCAAAGAGGAATTCAAGACCTAATTCTTCGGTTTTCTGCTTGAATTCGACAGTAGAATCAGGATATTCTTCTTGATAAAGTCGAAGGGCTTGAAATAACGTTTCAAGATATTCTTGAAGAATATTGACATTGCCATCAATAAAACCCAGCGGATTATTGATTTCGTGAGCAATGCCAGACAGCATCTGACCAAGTGTTGCCATCTTTTCATTTTGAACCAACTGGAGTTGAGTTTTTTGGAGTTCCTGAAGAGAAACTTCTAATTCTTCAGTCCGGCTTTTAACCTTTTGATCGAGTTGCTGATTTTGTAACTCCAATTGATGTGTCAATGTTCTAACTTTATAATGAATATTTAACCGTGCCAGAACTTCCTCCATCTGAAAGGGCTTTGTAATATAGTCAACTGCACCTAGCGATAATCCCTTTACTTTATCAACTGTCTCAGCAAGCGCGGTCATAAAAATGATCGGAATATCCATCGTTTTTGGATTGGCTTTGAGTGCTTGACACGTTTCAAAACCATCCATTTCTGGCATCATGACATCTAATAGGATTAAAGAGGGTGGCGTATGTTGAACTTGTTTAAGGGCAATTTCACCATTCTTGGCTATAGAAACTTTCCAACCTTCACTGCGTAAGGCTTGAGAGAGAACTTTGAGATTATTGGGATTATCATCAACAACAAGAATGGGATCGGCAGTCAGTTTGTGGGCTTGAGCTTCCATAATTATTTTGGATTTTCAAAAAATATTGACTTGCAAAAGTATAAAAAAATGCATCCATTAGATTGGATTCAGAAATATTGATTTGCCAAATAAGGGGCGATAAATTCTTGCAACTTCTCGCCCTCAAACTCCTGAGTAAGATGTAGAACTTGACGACTGAAAGGACGAAGCTGTTCATCATTAGCGACAAGCCGGGCCATCTGTTCCTCAATCTCAAAAAATAACCCGCCACTTGCTAGCTCGTAGAGTTCAGCTAAAGCTTTTTGAGATGGCAAGATCAGTGTAGATTGTTTTTGAAGTTTTTCTGATGGGATGACGAACGTTTCACTATTCGTTTTAGCTGAAGATGTATCACTATCAGTGTGTTCGTGAATCCATTCTAAATCCAGTAGAGCCTGGAGCTTATCAAGCAGTTCTTGGGTTTCGATCGGCTTGGAAAGAAAATCATTACAACCCGCTTTTACACTCTTCTTTTGATCTGTCTCGTAGGCACTCGCAGAGCAAGCAATGATTTTCATGCTTTCAACTTGAGGCTGAGGGTATGCTCGCACCCGACGGATCATTTCAAAGCCATCCATGATTGGCATCACTAAATCAGCAATCATCGCATTAGGCTGGCATTCAATCGCCCGTTCTAAACCTTCTTGTCCATTGCTGGCTTCAGAAATATTAAAGCCCAAAGATGAGAGGAACTCACGAATAATAGCGCGGGATTGCTCATTATCGTCAACGACGAGGATTTTTTGTTGTATGCCAGAATAACCCACAATATTGCTTTTGCAATTGTCCAGCTTAAGGATACGATCGCTAGCGGAAACAACGGGTACAGTGAGTTCAAAACTAAAAGTGCTGCCAACATTCACTTCGCTGATGATGTTTATTGTTGAATCCATCATTTCCAGAATCTTCTTGGTAATCGCCAGCCCGAGGCCTGTTCCCTGGGCACGCTGGGCTTCACTACCACTTTGCTCAAAAGGCAGAAAAATCATTTCAAGGTGTTCTGGACTAATACCAACACCAGTATCCTGAATATGAAAACCCAACGTTTGGGTAGGCAAGCTTTCCACCTGCTGATTAGACTGTTCCAACACCTCTACTCTGAAAATCACCCCTCCTTTCTCAGTAAACGCAATGGCATTGCCCAAAAGATTAATCAAGATTTGGCGTAACCGTTTTTCGTCAGCATAGATGCCCACTGGAAGCTGGTTTGAAGCTTGATAGGTAAAGGAAATCCCTTTTTGTTCCGCACGAATGCCACACATCTCATTGATTCCTTGTAAGAATGTAGGCAAGTGGATATCGTTAGGTGCAAGTTCCATTCTCTGAGCTTCAATTTTGCTCAGGTCGAGAATATCATTAATTAGAGTGAGGAGGTGTTGCCCACATTGATGAATAACATTAATCCCATCTTTCTGCTGAGAGTTGAGATGCTTATCTCGTTGAAAAATTTGAGCATAACCCAGAATTCCATTGAGAGGCGTGCGTAGTTCATGACTCATATTAGCCAAAAACTCACTTTTGGCTTTGTTGGCAGCATCCGCGCTCTCTTTAGCCTGTTCGAGTTGACAGAACGCACTTTCTAAGGTGTCAGCTAAAAAACCAATTTCTTGGGTAGAGAGTGCTGGAACTGTAAATAGCTCACCAGTTCTTTGGCTATGTTCAACTGCATCGTTCAACTGCTGAAGTGGACGCAACACAATTGAGCGAATCAACCCTGCCATAATCAGGAGCATGACTGCATTTCCCAACAATAATGTCGCGGTTGAAGTCGAAAGCGATCGCCAAGCTTCCTGCTTCATTTCCGCTAAGTCCAGAATAGCCACCACCAGACCACGACGTTCGGCACGCTCAAACAAAGAATCACTAAAGGGAATCACTTCAACAACCACTGGCTTCTTCTCATGAACCGTCTGAAGGCTTGTTTCGATGCCAGTATTTGCTGTTTGTTCCAATGCTGCTGCCAGAGCTGGATAGGCGCTGAGATAGGACTGACCTTCTAATTTCTTGCTGCCATTGGTATGCACTAGGGCAATTCCTTCTGGATCAATGATGGCAATTTCGACAACAGCAGGTAAAGTGGCATAGTTCTGGATGACTCGTCGCAGCAGGGCTGGATTTTGTTGCTCAATTAACCCTTCTGTGCTGTAGAGTAAACTTTCAGCGATGGCTTGAGCGCGATTTTGCACCTGTGCTTTCAAACTGCCACGAACTAGCTTGTAGTTGATGCCCAGCGTCGCTACCCCCACAGTTATTAAAGCCAAGCCTAAACCGAGTAGCAGTTGCTTAGATAGCCGATGACGGCGCGATCGCTTTAATTGGCTTGACTCTGAGCAAGTTAGGGTTTCCATATTTCAATAGCCTGATTGACAGCTTCTGCATTAATTTGAATATCGTCTCGAATCACCCGTCCATGTCGTGGATCAGCCTCAAAGAGTTCACCCATAGAGAGCATTGCTTCTGGCAAACGACCGTCCGCTTGGAACATTGCCCGGTTCATTTCAATGTCCCCTTTTTCAAGTCCCGCATAGTCATTGGCAAAATCCTCTGGGCTAATATCGAGTTGTTGACCCACCAGTTCAAAGACTGGTTTAGGATCAACCTCTAACAGATGCATTAAATCAAACCAAGCTAAAACAAATTGTTTGAATTCCGCTTGTTTAGCCTGCACCGTTGAGACGCTTGAGATCAAACCATCAATGACCAAACTGTCGAGATCCTTAGTTGTGTAGGGAATGTTGCCCTGGATTTCTTCTGCTATTTCTCCCAATAGTGGTTCCCATAACACTGCTCCATCCAGCTTGCCTTCACTCATCATTTGAGCAGCAATTTCATTGGAGACATCTTGAATTTCAATCGTCTGGGGATCAATTTGATATTTATCCAACGCTTCAAGCCAGATCAAATGGTTGACTGTTCCGAGCTTGACACCCACTTGCTTATCTTTAAGGGCTTCAAGAGATTTAAACTCTGGTTGTGTAACAATCCCATCTGCTCCCGCTGAAACATTGGTCACCATAATAAAGGCCGGTTGATCTTCGCCAGGCGTGGATTGCAGAATATCCCAGAGGGCGGTAAAGGCTGCATCCAGTCGCCCACGTAGAACTGCACGAGAAGAATCTTGCTGATTGTCGAAACGGACAAATTCCACATCTAAGCCGCGTTTCTCAAATAAGCCAGCCTCCTTTGCATAGATGGCTACATCGAATCCTGGCCATTGGGTAATACCGATTTGCAAGGTTTTAGTGGGAGCGTTCTGCCCAATGCAACCGGGGAGGGAAAGCGTCAATAGCAGCACCATGACAAATAAGCTCGCCAAAAGCCTTACCGACTGGGACTTAAGTGAAGAACTGAGGCGAGACTGCACCCCCCTGAGCATCATCAATTTGGGCAGTTTGGGGAGGTTCATATTCCTGGCTTTGTTGGATATCAAATGGTCTGCATTTCTGTTGGGCTATTCTTTTTCAATGAATTTGAGCGATATTCAGGACAATCAGAGAAGAAGCTAATGCTAAAGAATAGTGGTACTTGGGTATTCTTCTGTATTGGTATTTGTCTATACAAATTATCATAATTTTCATTAAAGATCACTTTTATGAGTGTAAGTAATGTTTAATTGCTATTGCGGCCATTTCGATCTTCTCTATGCTAATTCAGTAATGCTTGGAGCTATTCACCTTCAAATTCTTTAGTCAAGGATAAGACTTGATGAATAAAGAGTAAAAATTGGGGTTCTTCAGTCTGAAGTTGAGCCAGTCGCTCTGCGATATCAAGAAATAGACCTCCAACACCTGAATCAGCGATCTCAGCTAAAATCCCTTGAGAAAAAATTGAAATGATAGCTGTGATTTGATAAATATCAGGACTTGCTAGTGAATAAGTACCAGAATAAGAAAAACTGAAGTTCGATTTTTGATATAACTGTTCCGAATTCAAAAGCAATTGTAGTTCACCTAGAGGATCTCGATGAATTGAGATCCTCTAATGACATAAGCTCTAAAATTGAGATGTGACGCAAATATTTTGTTTGAGTTGATTGCAAAAAATGTAGTTTTTGATACAAAAAACATTGAACCTGATTGCCAAAATCATTGCAGTTCTGCTTACGTGAGCATAACTGTGTATTTAGGAAAAGCGAGTCAATCTATTAAGACTGTGCTACTTGAGGCAACTAACCTCCAAAAAGAAATGATATGTTTTAGGACGTATCATTAAATGAGACTAAACTCTTTAAGGAATAGGCGATAGCGATGACCTGAACGATCTCACGATCTAAAAAGTGAGTTAGGGCGATGAATCCCGCGACAGCAATATGCAGAGATTCAATTGATGGCAGTCTCTAGTGCTAGATTTTCCTATCCGAAATCTCCTGAAATTCTGCTTAAAGCTGCGTTGATAGATTTGCTTGGAGAAGATTTATGCTCAGTCCATGTGCATTGTCAAAAAATATCAGTACAATTTAATTAGACTGCATCTATTTTGAAACCTGGGGTTTTGGGCAGGGAAATAACCCAGCGGGGTTTAGAGTAACCACAAGGGGATGGCCTTTACCGTATTCCAAAACGACACATCTCAATCTGTTTGGGCTTAGAACCGCACAAAACCGTGCTCTCCTCGATCCAGATGTTGGTTGTGCCTCTTCTTCAAGGATTTTCCTTTTACGCTTCAGACCCTCTTCAATTCCATGATCCCTCTCCGCCCCCACAATCAGAAAATCCGGGTTGGCATCCTTCATTCTTTGACAGGCACCATGGCCTTAAGCGAAACACCACTGGTGGATGTAACGCTAATGGCGATCGCCGAAATCAATCAGGCAGGGGGGGTGCTTGGCTGTGAACTCGAACCGATTTTGCAAGATGGAGCCTCTAATCCAGAACAGTTCCACCGCATGGCCCAACAGCTCGTTGAAATGGATCAAGTCGCCACGGTCTTTGGCTGTTGGACATCCCTTTGCCGTAAGGCTGTTTTGCCTGTTTTTGAAGCCCGTAATATCCTCCTCTGGTATCCGGTGCAGTATGAAGGTTTAGAAGGGTCGCCCTGTGTGTTTTACACGGGCTCTTGCCCCAACCAACAGGTTGAACCTGCCCTCAATTGGCTGTTGGCTCAGGGTCGGCGGCGGATTTATCTGGTCGGGTCAGATTATGTCTTCCCACGTGTAGCCAACAAAATCATCAAGGGTCAACTCAAGCAAACGCAAGGGGTTTGCGCAGGCGAAGACTATGTACCGCTTGGCTCAAACGCATTCGAGACCATTGTCAAACAAATCCAAAGCGTTCAGCCAGAGGCCATTTTCAGCACCCTCAATGGCGATAGCAATCTGGCGTTTTATGAGCATTGTCAAAGGGCTGGAATTACCCCTACTCAAATGCCGATTATGGCGGTGAGTGTGGCTGAAGCGGAACTCAAACGCATTGGCGCATCAGCAGTGGGGCATTATGCCTGTTGGAGCTATTTCCAGAGTTTGGAAATGCCCCAAAACCAACAGTTTGTCCAACGGTTTCAGCAGCGCTACGGAGCCGATCGCGTCACCAGTGACCCCATTGAAGCGGCCTATACACAGGTTTATCTCTGGAAACAAGCGGTTGAGGCTGCGGGTACAATTAGCACCGATGCTGTACGCCAGGCAGCCTACCATCAGCGATGGGATGCACCCGGTGGGCCCGTGACCTGTGAAACAAACCATCACCTCCAGAAAGAATGTCGCATTGGCCAAGTCCAAGCCGATGGCCAATTCCGGATTGTTTATACCAGTCCGGGGCTACTCAAACCCCTGCCCTGGTTAGGAGTGGAGGAATATTTTTCGGGGTCTCAGCAGGTGGTGATTGAGCTACTGCGGGAGGTGTCTCAAGGGGTGCAATATAGCTGGGAACTAGAGCAGCGATCGCACCTTCTGAAGCAAACTACCCGCCAGTTGCGCCATGAAATTCGCCAGCGTCAGCAGGCGGAACAGGCCCTGCATGCCGCGAATACAGAAATCATGGCGCTAAATGAATCCCTCCGGGCTGATAAAACCACCTTAGAGCAGCATGTCCGCTCCCGAACCCGCGATCTTGAGACTGCCCTCCGTCAGCTTCAGGACACCCAAGCTCAGCTGATCCAAACCGAGAAGATGTCAAGCCTGGGGCAAATGGTGGCGGGGATCGCCCATGAAATCAATAATCCCATCAACTTTGTTTATGGAAATCTCTTCCATCTCCAGCAATATTTGCAAGACCTCTGCGACCTTATACAACTCTATGAGCAAAGCTATGAGCCCACACCAGAAATTGCGGCGAAGGCGGAGGATATGGAGTTGGAGTTTGTTTTGGGGGATATTAATAAACTCCTAGAATCCATGGGGGTGGGAGTTGTCCGAGTGCGGGATATTGTCAGTGCGATGCGGAATTTTTCCCGGTTGGATGAGGCGGCGATTAAAGCCGTGGATCTCCATGAAGGTTTGGAGAGCACGCTGCTAATCTTAGGTAATCGCCTTAAAAGTGGTTGTGCGATCGTTAGGGATTACGGTTCATTGCCCCCAGTTCAATGCTATCCTGCCCAGATCAATCAGGTGTTTACCAACATTATTGTTAATGCGCTCGATGCCATGGAAGAGGCCAATTCACCCACACAACGGCTGACCATTACGACGCGGGCGATCGCAGATGAGCAAGTGCAAATTTCTTTCCAAGACACAGGGCCAGGAATTCCGCCTGAGCTTCAAGCCAAGATCTTTGATCCGTTTTTCACCACTAAGCCTGTGGGCAAAGGTACAGGTCTCGGTTTAGGAATTTGCTATCAAATTATCCAAAAGCATGATGGGCAGCTTGAGGTCTTTTCAGAATTGAATCAGGGCACAGAATTCCGGATTACATTGCCGATTGATCTGCTACTGCCCTTGACTTAAGGGGGATCGCTTGATGACTCAAATCAGTTCTCTATATTTATGACCCCCAGTGTATTGATCTCATTTTGGCAAATCCTACCCGGTTGGACACAACTCCTCGCCTTTGTCACCACTTGGCTCCTCGCCTGGCTGCCCATTGCTGCCCTGATCGCCCTTGCCCTAGGCTGGCGACCCGGCCAAGCTTTGATGACGCCATATAAACTGTCTCTGCTGGCCAGCCTCTATCTCCTCATCCCCCCACTGATCTGGGGTGTGATGCAGTTTGGCAGTTACACTTTGCCAGAACTAGGCTTGCGCTGGCATAGCACGTTTATTGGTGCAATAAGTTTAGGCTTGGGTCTGGGCGTGCTGGGATTAGCGATCGTCTTTGCTCTAGAGACGCGTTTGGGATGGGTGCAATGGCATCCTGAACAGCGATCGCCTCTGCTGCAACTCCTCCCCACCATCTTGCTTCTAGCCCTCTGGATCAGCCTCACCGAAGAAGTCCTCTTTCGCGGTCTATTTGTCACCCTGCTCCAGAAGGATGCACCCTTTGGCACAGTGACAATTCTCACCAGTGCTCTATTTGCCGCTTCGCACCTACTTTGGGAGCGCGACCAAACCCAAAGTCAACTTGCTGGCCTCTGGCTGATGGGTATGGTGTTAGTGCTCGCACGACTAGCAGCCGGGGGAGATTTATCCTTAGCAATCGGTCTCCACGCGGGCTGGATTTGGGGGTTGACTTGCTTAGATGAAGCGAAGATCATGACCTATAGCGATCGCGCTCCCGTCTGGTGGGTGGGGCGAGGGCAGCAACCCTTGGCTGGAGCGGCAGGGATTTTTTGTTTATGGGGGACAGCGTTGGTGTTGGTTTTGATAGGGTTTAGGGTGTAGGGGGTGGGGTGTAGAACGAAACCCAATACCCAGCACCCAACACCCAGCTGCTTCGGAGTTCAGTATATGGATAAAACCGCGATCGCTTTTGCCTCGGCCATCGAGCAAGCCCAATGGATTCGCCAAGGTGAGCTGTCGCCGCTGGAACTCACGCAACTATGCCTAGAGCGGATCGCGGCGCAGGATGGCGCGATCGGGAGTTTTTTTACGGTGTTGGCAGAGGCAGCGATCGCTGAAGCCCAAACTAAAACTGAACAACTCGCCCAAAAACCCGAGCATCTGCCTCCGTTCTTTGGTGTTCCTACTGCCATCAAAGACCTCAACGCCATGGCTGGTGTGCCTTTTTCGCTGGGTGTGGCAGCTTTACGGGAGAATCCAGGGCCGGTAGACGATGGTATGGTGCAACGACTACGGGCGGCGGGCTTTACCCTTCTAGGCAAAACAGCCACCTGTGAGTTGGGACTGTTCCCCACCACTGAAGCACCGGGTTTCCCGCCCACTCGTAACCCGTGGAACCGGGCTTATACCTCCGGTGGCTCTAGTGGTGGTGCGGCGGCGGCGGTGGCGGCGGGCTTTTGTGCGGTGGCTCAAGGCTCCGATGGGGGCGGCTCGATTCGGACACCCGCCTCCTGTTGTGGGTTGGTGGGCTTAAAGCCTGCTCGGGGTCGCGTGACCCATGCGCCGCTGGGCTACCATCCCGGCAGTATTTCTACAAATGGCATGCTTACCCGCACGGTGGCGGATGCGGCAGCGCTGTTGGATATCATTTCAGGCTATGTCACGGGCGATCCATTTTGGTTACCCTCGCCAGAACAGCCTTATGCCCAGTTGCGTGGGGAAGAGCTGCGGCCGTTGAAAATTGCTTGGAGTGACACAATTTCTCCCATTGGCCAAGCCGCTCCCATTTGCCAGGCAGCAGTGGCTCAAACAGTTCAGCAACTTGAATCCTTGGGTCATCACCTCGAACCCAGCGCTCTGGATGTTGCTGCTTTGCAAGACCCCTTTAAAGTCATCTGGCAAGCCAGCGTTTGTGCCTCTGGTTTACCATTAGAAATCCTGAGTCCGATCGCCCAATGGTTGGGTCAGCAGGCGGGGTCATTGCAACGTTACTTTGGTGCGATCCAACAGATGCAGATCGCGGCCCGGCAGCTAGTGGGCTTTTTTGAGCAATATGATGCGCTGTTGCTCCCTGTGCATCTCCACAGCCCCCTTAAGATTGGGGCGTTGGAAAATCTGCCGTTTGAGGAGACCTTAGAGCAGATTATTCATTGGATTGCGCCTTGTCCGTTAGCCAATGCCACAGGACTACCCGCGATCGCACTCCCAGCATTGCAAGATGAACAGGGCTTACCCATTGGCATCCAAATTGTGGGCAAGCCAGCCGATGAGGCGACATTGATTCAGTTGGCACTACAGCTTGAAGCCGTGAATAATTGGCCGACAATCCAATCACTTAAAACTTACCGCCATTAACCCATTTTTATTTGGGTGGCACAACTTCTTGGCTAATCCATAGCGCTGGAATCTTGCCATTCTGTAATCGAAAGAGATCAAAGCGTGCAAATTCTGTTTCCTCGTGGATAACACGACTGCATAAGTATCCTAGATAAGGTGTCACAAGTGATGTAAAGACATGATAGAGCAGAAGAATTTAGAGTCACTGCGCTGTGGAGATAAGTCCCTCCAACATGCAGACCTCAAACAGGCAGATCTTAGAGGGAGCGATCTCAGTGGTGCTGACTTGAGCCGAGCTGACTTGAGTCAGGCTGACTTAACGGGAGCTAATTTAGCAGGCGCAATTTTGACTCGGGTAAATTTTAAGCAGACGAATTTATGCTATGCCAATCTTCAAGATGCTGAGCTATTGTGGGCGAACTTTGCAGATGCTGATTTGAGAGGGGCGAATTTACAAACTGCAAACTTACGCTTAGTTTCTTTCAAAAGAACGCTGATTGATGATAAGACACAGATGGATGATAAGTGGCGCTTAGTTTGGCGATTAATCAATAAGGGAGGGGAAGCACTTGATTTACGCGGCGTAGATTTGAGCCATACAGACCTTGATGGCGTCAAACTCCCCAAAGCTGATTTGAGCAAAGCTAATTTATTCGCTGCGGATATCAACCATGCAGACCTTAATGACGCGAACTTTGAGCGGGCCTATCTAGAAGGGTGTAATTTTGTGTGTTCAAATTTGCAGGGCGCAAGTCTGAAAGGGAGTTATCTAGAAGATAGCCATCTTATTGAATCTGACTTAACTGGAGCAAGTTTTGATGACGCTGATCTGAGTAATGCGTTGATCTTAAATGTAAAGCTCTTGGGGGCAACATTGCAGAGAACAACCTTGACGGGCGCTACAATTCAGCCAGCCGATTGGGCCATGAATGCCACAGAACAGTTAAAGGATATTGTGTGTGATTTTGTGTATGTCAATAAACAGCGCAGACCCTGCGATCCAAGTCTCAATTTTGACGAGGGAGAACTAGCACTGCGATTAAGTTTGGGGATATTGGGAGAAGCGTAGGGCTACAATCGCGCTAATTCAACCCACCGATCGCGCCATATCCTAAACACAACAATCCAGCCCCCCCCAACACAATCGCGCCCAAGAACGAGAACGATGCTTGACTGCTGAGACTTGAGACGGCCTCATCCCGCGATCGCATTGAAATCAACAACTCCGGATTTTTGGATGACTGGGCTCGCAACTCCAGCTCATCTTGTTCAGGCTGTCGGAGTTGGACTTGCCCCACCACAAAGATCGTGCGCTCCGGTGGCAGGATTATCTCTTTGTAGCGGTAGCCAGTAATCTTCCCTTCTGATGACCAATCTGTATGAGGGTCAGAACGCGTTTTGACCCGCGCCAAATGCTCCGACTGCTTCAGCGGCTCATATTGATCCAACGTCACCACCAGCTTATCCATATCCGCATGACGCGGATTCACCCGAATGCTACCCGTGGCATCTTCAAGCCGAAATGGCACGGTGTCCACCGCATGCACCACCCGCCGTTGCTCCTTCACTTCCCCTGGATTCTCATCATCATCATCCCAAACCCAAGCCTCTTGCCACACTGTTAGATCACAGTAAAGGCAAGGTCGCCCCGAGGCTTTCGCCCTCAAGGACGCATCGGCCTCGCTGTGGGCAATGCCCCGCACCGCTACCAGACCCGTTGGCGCTTTCAAGGCTTCCGCGATCGTCACTAATGGTGCATTCCGAATCAGCGAGACTTCTTGATTTTTGTGTTGTGCACCAAAGAGCAGCGCTACGGCTAAAACCAACAGAATAAAGCCCAAGCTGAGGCTAGAACCACTGCCTTTCATCGCACTTTCTTCAGGTTATCCACTTGTTTATCAAACATCTCAATAAAGAGACTAATCACTTTCCGATCCTCACGGATTTTGATATTTACGCTGACCGACATGCCCGATTGCAATTCGATCGCGCGATTTTCATGCTCTAAAAACTGTTTATCAAGACTCACTTTGACCGGAAAACGGAAATATTGATACACCTCATCCGGGGGCAAGGCATCAGAGCTAACCGAAAGAACCTGACCTTTCACATCACTAAACTCGCTAAACGGGAAGGAATCAATCCGCACATCAGCCCGCTGATCCGGCGCTACAAAACCAATATCTTGGTTTGTCACAAAGACCTCCGCCACCAGATCATCGTTGGGCACAATTGAGAGCAAGGCTTCACTGGGTCGCGCCACAAAGCCGTTATAGGCTTGAAGGTCAAATACTGTCCCATCCACCGCAGCCCGCACCTCTTGATATTGCAGGGTTTGGCGCAGTTGACTGATTTGGCTATCGAGTTCTTTGATCCGCTTTTCATTATCCACAATCACTTTCAGAACCGCTTGACCAAGCTGACTATCAATCTCTGCGAGGCGTTTGGTGTTGCTGGCGATCGCATCCCGCACCTCCTTCGCCGTGCCGGAGGTGGTATTGGCAAGCTCCGCCTGGCCTTGAGCCATATCAATTTTCAGGCGATTCATCTCCTGCTGAAATCGAGCCATCTCGGAGTTATGGGTGGCAATGGTCTGGATTTGCTCCGCTTCTTCAATGCGGGCATTCCGTTCGAGTTCATCCAAGGCCGCCGCTGCTTCATTGGTGGCCTGACGTTGTCGGGCGTATTGAACTTGGGCGATCGCCCCTTCTTTTGCGATCGGCTTCATTTTCGCTAACACCTCTTCTTCAAGCATCAGCGTTTCATGGGCACTGGCGATCGAATTACTATTTCTAGCCCGCATCTGGGTCAGATTCCGCTCAGCCGTGGCTTTGGCATTCTGCTCATTCTTGAGTTGCAACTCAGTTTGCCGCAGTTGCTTTTCAAGTTGGTCAATCTCCAGTTGAGCAGCCCGTTGCCGAGAGCGTAACTCAGCATTAGCTGCCCTCAAACGAGCCTGCGCTAACGTATCCAGATTGTCAGTGCCTTGACCGCTAAGCTGAGCTTGGTAATATTGATTCTCTGCTAAGATTTCTTGGCGATTTTGGGTCAGACGGAGAATATCAGGCGGTAATTTGAGTTCAACGATCGCCGATCGCAGGGCTTGGGGATCGCCAGAACTAAGCAAACTACGATAAAGCTGGGTCTCTTCCGTCAGGGCCTTTTTCACAGCCAAGGCAGACTTTAACTCTGCCCCTGCATTGGTCGAGTCAAACTTCATCAAGACCTGACCAGCAGCGACAGCATCTCCTTCTTCAACCAAAACTTCTTGCACTACCCCATCAACTGGCGCCTGCACTTCCTTAACGGTGGCTTGGGGTTTGAGCTGACCCGTTGCTTCAGCCACCTGTTCAATCTCCGCAATGCAGGCCCAGCCGACACCGAACGTGACCACCCCCACCACTGTCCAGAGAATCCAACGCGACCAACGGGGGGATTGGCGCAACACCACTGATTGATCTGACTCTGGATACACTAAAGCTGACGCTTTGGGATCAGGCGATCGCACAGCCAGAGGTGCTTCAGTCGCCTGCACAGCAGCTTGGGTAGAGCCGCCATTGGGGAGCGGGGGCAGGGCTAGGGGTTGGGAGAGAATCTTACGTTCAGCAGGTTGTCGCTTCGCCCCGTTGCCGTTGCCATTACCATTACGTTTACCGTTACCGTTACCGTTGCCGTTACCATTGCCATTCCCGTTTCCGTTACCATTGCCATACATTGCTGATGCCCTCCCAACTTGAATGCGCTGAGTCAATAAAGCCCAGCCTTACACCTTTCAAACTGCTTACGCTACATCCAAACTCTCGATCCCCCCTTCCCCCCTTAGTAAGGGGGGTGACGCCGCTAGCGGCTGGGATAACGCTTAGTGAAAAAATTTGTGAGGTCTGAAACCCCCTTATAAAGGGGGTCGGCGCAGCCGGGGGGATCTCGTCAGCTATGCTCATCTTCAGTGCAAACGCGTAAGTGCTCTCAAAGTGCAGATTCTGCTTAATTCTGCACTGTTATGCTAACTGTTTTTAGCGCTGTCGTCTGTAGAACTTCAAGCTGGAAACGGAGTCCCCGCAAAATGACCAAAGCGTTTTCGGGAAAGAGGGCCTAGAATAGTTAGCAAATCTCGCCTTCCCCACCCTTAGCCCCCCAATTAGCCATGAGTGCCGTCCTCCAGGTTGCGGATCAACGTTTAGGTGCAGAAGATATCTGTGCGCTGTTGACCTCACCTCAAGTTCTTCCCCATCTTTTGCGGGAATTAATCGTCGAACAAATCACGGCGACCGTGGATTGCACAACTGAAGAGTTGGAGAGCGCCTTCCGGGAAATGTCTCAACTTCCGCAGTATCGGAGCTTACCGCCAGCCCAAGTCGAGCGGCTGATTCCCCGCCATCTCAAACTCGAAAAGTTTAAAACTGCCAACTGGTCTGATCAGGTTGAGGCTGAGTTTTTACAACACCAAGAGCGCTACGATCAGGTGTTGTTTTCATTGATTCAAACTGACAATCTAGAGATTATCCAGGAACTGTATTTCCGGCTGCGGGAGGGTGAGACTAACTTTGGGGAAGTTGCAACTCAATATTCCCAAGGCCCAGAAGCTCGCACTAATGGATTGGTCGGGCCCCTGGAACTCTACAACCTGCACCCTAAGCTCTCTCATATGCTGCGGATCAGCCAACCGGGCCAGGTGTCCCCTCCGTTCCGAGTGGATCAATGGGTGGTGATTGTGCGCCTGGAGCGCTATTTGCCCGCTCAATTTGATGCGAAGCTCCGCCAGCGGCTGATTGATGAGAAGTATGAGACTTGGATGCAGCAAGCGATCGCGCAACATGCTAACAGTGTTCGCGTGCCAGAAGTCCTAGATTTGCCCACGATCGATCTCCAAGATCAAGCGGATCTCAAGCTTAAAACCAGTGAGAACCGCCCTCGCTTAGCGCCTGCCTCCACTAAAATCGCGCCCGCCAAACCCCCTGCCCCTAAAGCCTCTGCTCCACAAGCCAAGGTGAAATCCACAGAATTGGAATCGCCTTTTGCCGATGAAACGCTCCTGGACGCAGAGTTAGCAACAGAAACAACTCCAACTCCAGCAAACGAGACGATCGCGTTTAAGCCTCCTAGCAAAACGGGCTTGAGTCTCAACAAAATCCCAATGCCCCAGTTTAAGGGGTCATTGTGGTTAGCGATTTTGCCACTGCTCTTGGTGCTAGGCGCATTGGCTGCCTTGTTGGGTTGGGATACTCAATTGCAAACCTTTACCCAAACCTTCTGGGCTCCCTCCTCAGCAACTAAGGATATGGCTAAGGATGAGGTGGTTGAAAACAAGGTTGAGGGGAATGGCGTTGAGACCGCGATCGATGCAACCCCG
>JAAHHN010000400.1 GCA_010672165.1 Spirulina sp. SIO3F2
ATTGTGCAACAAAACTGTTCAGCAACTTTTGCAAATCAACCGTCGTTGGAGCACCTTTTACAATAAAGGTCGGCGAGCTATATCGCTTGCCCTCTCTACTTTCTGACCCCTTCTGTCACCCTGCCAGGAAAGTCAAAAATGGCTAGCAACTTCGCCAGCGGTGGATAAAGCCATAGGGGCACAGGTGCAAACTTCGCCGTGAGCAAGTTCAACGCCTGCTCGTTATAGTTGGCAAAGTCTTCATAGCGTTCGACTTCGCCATAGCCCATCAGGAGCACCGCAACGCGATCGCTCCCGGCAGCATGGTTGGTTTTCGAGACAGAATAATCAGGAGTAGTGACCACGGGAATATTAATTTGAGGAGAGGGATTTGATGGTCATCGTATTGTGCCCAGGCATTCACCCCCCGGAAGTTACAGAAAGTTTTCGGAGACGATTTACACCGCTTCACAGTTATTCATGTTTGGTGATTCCTGAGACGATCGCCCCTTACAACGGCCCCGCGATCGCCAACTTTGTCTGTCATCATTGTGACCGAACCGAACCGCTGCTGTTTATGGGCTTTAGTGCTGGGGTTGTGGGCGCGGTCTTTGCCGCACACCATTGGCAACAGCAGGGGGGCCAAGTTCTAAGTCTCTGGGCTTGGGATGGTTGGGGTGTACCGCTCGCCGGCTCATTCCCCACCGTGCGTGTCAGTCATGACTATTTCACCCATTGGAGTTCGGGGCTGCTGGGGCAGGGCGATCGCACTTTCTGGGCTGATCCCCCCATCGAGCACTTGGAGCTGTGGCGTCGTCCTGATCAAGTGATGGGCTGGCAAGCGGCGGGCTGGGGGCTACAAGTACAAGAGCCGTTAAGTCTCAACGCATTCGGGAAGATTATCATCCCCCTATAGGGGCGATAAGATCTTCGCATTATAAAGTTTTGTAAAAGTATGTAAAGTAGAATTACAATGGAAGTTGGATAACGACCATAGGTATAAATACCTATCACCCACTCTCCTCTCTACAAATCATGTTCATGGATCAAATTCCCTGGCTGACCATCCTCATTCTTCTGCCGTTGGTTGCAGCCAGTTTAGTTCCGATAGTGCCGGATAAAGACGGCAAGCAACTGCGGTGGTATGCCTTTGGGGTTGGCGTTTTGGACTTTGTTCTAATGTGCTATGCCTTTTGGACAGAATATGACCCGCACCAGTCCGGTTTACAGCTCGTCGAGCATTATGACTGGATACCGCAGATTGGCCTGAGCTGGTCTGTTGCTGTTGACGGCCTTTCAATGCCTCTCGTGCTGTTAGCGGGCTTTGTCACCACCCTCTCTTTGTTTGCGGCTTGGCAAGTCGATCGCAAACCCCGCCTCTTCTACGGCCTTATTCTGCTCTTGTACGCTGCTCAGATCGGCGTCTTCGTCGCCCAAGACATGATGCTGTTGTTCATCATGTGGGAACTGGAACTGGTTCCGGTTTATCTTCTCGTCTCAATCTGGGGCGGTAAAAAGCGACGCTACGCAGCTACCAAGTTTTTGCTCTACACTGCCGCAGCTTCGATCTTTATTTTGGTCGCCGCGCTGGCGATGGCCTTCTACGGTGATGGCGCACTCACCTTCGATATGACCGAATTGGCAGCTCGGCATTATCCAATGGTGATGGAAACGCTGCTCTATGCAGGGCTACTCATTGCCTTTGGGGTGAAGCTGGCGATCTTCCCGCTCCATACTTGGCTACCGGATGCTCACGGTGAAGCCTCTGCCCCCGTCTCGATGATTCTGGCTGGGGTGCTGCTCAAGATGGGCGCTTACGGTCTGATTCGGTTCAACATGGAAATGTTGCCCGATGCCCATGTGCAGTTTGCCCCAGTGCTGATTGCCCTTGGGGTGGTCAATATCGTCTACGGCGCGTTCAATGCTTTGGGTCAGCCCAATATGAAACGTCGTCTGGCTTATTCTTCTGTTTCCCATATGGGCTTTGTGCTTTTGGGCATTGCCTCCTTCTCTGACCTCGGAATCAGCGGTGCAATGTTACAGATGCTCTCCCACGGGTTGATTGCGGCGGTGCTCTTCTTCCTCACTGGTGTTACCTACGATCGCACCCATACCCTGTTTATGGATGAGATGGGCGGTATTTCTCAGGTGATGCCGAAGGTGTTTGCCTTGTTCACAATGGGAGCTTTGGCTTCCCTGGCGCTTCCTGGTATGAGCGGCTTTGTGAGTGAACTCTCGGTCTTCGTGGGTTACAGCACCAGCGACCTCTACAGCAGCCCCTTCCGGACAGTGACGGTCTTCTTGGCTGCG
>JAAHHN010000401.1 GCA_010672165.1 Spirulina sp. SIO3F2
TAATCCTGTAGGGGTTTCAAATCGCTCCCTTGATTTTGCTAGGGTTCAGCGGTTTAGCCCTCAAAAGTGCGTTCGCAAGATCCTTGCTGTGAGGGGGGTCTGCAAAACCCCTACAAGGTTAGCTTACGAAGGGGGGAAGAGGGGATCTCTCAAGCTTTATTACGGGGTGTAAGTGCATCCGTTTGGCGCGATCCGAACCGCGATATTATGAATGCTGTCAAATTTCGTGATCGCGCAACCTATGACCCAGCAATACCGCATTACACTTCTCCCCGGTGATGGCATTGGCCCCGAAATTATGGCGGTGACGGTGGAGGTACTCCAAGCGATCGCGCCCCGCTTTGACCTCCAGTTTGAGTTTACCGAAGCCCTGATTGGTGGCTCGGCGATTGATCAAACGGGAAAGCCTTTGCCTGAGGAAACCCTTACTACTTGTCGGGCTAGTGATGCGGTCTTGTTGGCTGCAATTGGTGGTTACAAATGGGATAAATTGCCCCGCCACCAACGGCCCGAAACCGGCTTGTTGGGTCTGCGCTCAGGACTTGAACTCTTTGCCAATCTCCGCCCCGCCACGATCTTGCCCCAACTGGTGGAAGCCTCCACCCTCAAACGAGAGGTAGTCGAAGGGGTAGATATTATGGTCGTGCGGGAACTTACGGGCGGTATTTATTTTGGGCAACCCAAGGGTCTGTTTAGTAGCGAAACAGGCGAGCAGCGGGGCGTGAATACGATGGCTTATACTCGCTCTGAGATTGACCGGATTGTGAAAGTGGGTTTTGAGACCGCGAAGAAGCGGCGAGGTCAGTTGTGCTCTGTGGATAAGGCGAACGTTTTGGATGTGTCCCAGTTGTGGCGCGATCGTGCCATTGCCCTGGCAACCGACTACCCTGAGGTCACATTGAGCCACCTCTATGTGGATAATGCCGCCATGCAGCTTGTGCGTGCCCCCAAGCAGTTCGACACGATCGTCACCGGCAACCTCTTCGGCGATATCCTCTCCGATGCCGCCGCAATGCTCACCGGCAGTATCGGTATGTTGCCCTCGGCCAGCTTGGGCGAACCGGGCAAACCTGGGGTCTTTGAACCCGTGCATGGTTCTGCTCCCGATATTGCGGGCCAAGATAAAGCCAACCCGATGGCACAAGTGCTCAGTGCAGCGATGATGCTGCGCTATGCCCTCGATCAACCAGCGGCAGCGACCGCTCTGGAAACCGCCGTCACCACGGTGCTGGATCAAGGCTACCGCACGGGTGATATTTGGTCGGACGGCATGACGGCAGTGGGCTGCAAGGGCATGGGTGAAGCGCTGTTGAAGGCGTTGGGATGATATTGGCCGCGAGAGGGGTTGGCAAATAACAATAGGTATTGGACTCCTATTCAGCAAGCTGGGTCTGGATATTGAGGGGACGGCTTAAGAGTTTGTGGACAGGGCAGCGATCGCTAATCTCCCGCAGTCGTTCCCGTTGGGCCTTATCAAGCTCCCCCTCCAGCGTAAGCTGAGTATGAATCGTATCAGGGTCAATGGCGCTGTCATAGGTTACATCCACCGAGACCGATTCCAGATGCCAGCCTTTGCGCTCAGCGTACATCTTGAGCGTGATTGCTTTGCAAGAGCCCAGTCCAGCCAAGATCCATTCGTAGGGAGCAGGGCCAGTATCATCGCCGCCGATACTCGGGGGTTCATCCGCCGTAAGCTGAAATTGCCGAATCGCAATGTCTTGCCCGTAGCGGGAATCGTTGGAAGAAACGCGTACAGAGGTCATGGTTTTAGAGTTCAGAGTTCAGAGTTCAAAGTTCAGAGTTTAGTCTGCGGAAGATGGATGGAAGGAGAGATTTTAGGCTAGAAATCCTCTCTTGGGAGCTATCCATTAGGCAGAAGTCAGTGAAAGGCTTGCCCCATCTAGCGATTGGGAGCCAGTTGAGCCCCTTCGAGCAAGTGATGAAGTTTAGTATAGCCGCGCCAAAGGGTCTTAACCCCTGGCTTGTTGATGATAACCCCGACAATTTGTTGGTTATCAGTGAGACCTTACGCAATGTAGGATACACTGTCGCTACCGCGATTGATGGCGAACGGGCGATCAATCGTTTACAAAGCCATCAGCCTGATTTG
>JAAHHN010000402.1 GCA_010672165.1 Spirulina sp. SIO3F2
ACAGTTCTCCAGGGTTTTGTTGTGGTAACTCAATTCTAGAGGACTGGCTCCCTCTTCTGAATTCTCTGTATCCCTTTCTGCATCTGCCTTTCAATTTCTTCTCAAACAAGTTTTGTCAGTCAATCAGTGTCAAGGCTGTCATAATATCGGCTTTGGGCATACATGAGGGCGGTATTACCCTGTCGATCTCGAATATCAAGATTCGCACCACAGTCAATCAACGCTGCTACTGCGTCAGTGTAGGCACACAATGCAGCATAAATCAGGGCGGTTAACCCTTCACTATCTTGAAAATCAAGATTCGCACCGGCCAAGGAAAAAAGTCGGACGACCGCATCTCGATCGCCAGCAAAATAGCTACTGGCCACCATCATGAGTGCTGTTTGGGAAGCTTTACCCTCATCACTCAAAATTGCAGGATTGGCTCCTGCATCCAGTAACGCTTCCACGATGGGGACATGACCATAGGAAGCTGCGTACATCAAGGCAGTCTTGTTATTTGTACCGATCGCGTCAAGCTCCACACCTCGTTTGATTTTGCTTTGGACAATTTCGAGCTGGCCCAACATTGCACTATCAATCAGATTCTCCACATCAGTTCGACGTGCTCGTTCTTGATGCTTCAGTGTTTCCTTGAGTGCATTTGCTGCATAGTCTTGAGTTTCTTCAGAAACTAGGGGGTAAAGATAGTTATAGACTGCGATTTGACCTGTATAGGCCGCACTCATCAGAGGGTTTTTACCTTTTCCCCATTGGTCAACTTCAACACCCAAACCCACTAAAAATTTGACAATATCTAAATTCCCATGGGCAGCAGCAGCTAATAGTGGACTATCTTCAATAATGCTATTGAACTCACTAAGTTGTTCTACCTCAATAAACTCTATCAAAGTCTTTAAAACCTCAAGATTGCCTTGCCTACAAACATCAATCACAATAAATATAAAGGATTGAGCTATGACAGACTTTAGCACCTGAATGACATCCAACTGTTCAGCAACAGCCGCTGCCCAAACTGCCATGTAGACTGGTGTAGTCCAACCACCCCATTCACCATTAATTTCTTTGGGCTCCCAAATCGGTTGGTTATACAAACTAACGCCCGCTGCCAGCAAGACTTCTACGATCGCCGTATGACCTAGCTGTGCCGCGATCGCTAATCCAGGAATATTATTCTCATCAACTGTATCTGGTGAAAATCCGGAGTCCAGGAGATCACAAACACGGTCAACGTCTCCTGCTCGGATTGCGCAGATTAAAGCTTTTCTATCCGCATGAGTACCCATAAAAGTGAATAAATTACGATAGCTTTATAAAGCGAATTTATGAAAATCACCCATCAGTCTCCAACTGTTTAAACTGCTCGGCAATATAACCCACGCGATCGATAATATCTGCCACAGTACTGATATGAGAATGATGCTGATGAGCCGAGAGAACCTGATCTTGGAGCCGCAAAAATGACCAGACCTCACCATCAGTGATAATGCCATAAACCTTCTCTTGCTCAAACTGCTGCAACGTCCCATACATCTCAGCCACACATTGCCCTGGCCCTGCGGATAAACTACTCTTTTTGACTTCCACTACTGAAATGATGGGTGCAGCAAAATCTAAATCATTGAGACTCAACGCACAATCATACTTACCATTCAGGGGGTGGGGTAAATCTGGAGTTGTCTCTGCTTATGCATTCACTCACTGCTTTGTAAAGTTCCTTGTGTTTCGCCGACAGCATCCATGCTTCAAACCAACCTACAACCTACAGAATCATAAGGATTTCAGACGACGCTTTATTTTTTTTATTTTTTGTCCTGTACTCAGAGGAATAAAATCCACGAGCGCCTTCTATCAGCAATCAACACCCTATAAATTCATATGTTCAGCAATGAAATTGGTGTAAATTTCGCCCTGCTTAAATGCAGGGGTATCTAGAATCTGCTGATGAAAAGCGATCGTTGTTGGGATACCTGTGATCGCGCATTCATGAAGTGCCCGTTTCATCCGTTTAATTGCCGTCGGGCGATCGGGTCCCCACACAATCAACTTGCCAATCAGCGAATCATAATAGGGGGGAATGTCATAGTCCGGATAAA
>JAAHHN010000403.1 GCA_010672165.1 Spirulina sp. SIO3F2
ACATTTGTACTTTGTTTCCAACTAATCCGATTTAAGCCCATCGGTAGGGACGTCGAGAAGCTGTAGAAAAGCCTTTACAATGCCCCGATCGTTTCCAACTAATCCGATTTAAGCCCATCGGTAGGGCTTCAGCGATGAGCCTGACGCTCTCACCACATACGTCACAATCGTTTCCAACTAATCCGATTTAAGCCCATCGGTAGGGATCAGGAGTTGGTCGAACCCCTCGACGTCGGTGAGTATCCAAGTTTCCAACTAATCCGATTTAAGCCCATCGGTAGGGAGTCCGTCTCAGGAGCCTTGCCCAGAGCTGAACACAGCCATCAAATCTCCAGAGGGGGGTTGTAAAGCCCAAATGCATCATGCCGAGCCCCGGATCGAGACCCTTCAACCCCTTGCTGGGCAAGGCATCGACGGAGGTCAACGAAAGAATGAGGGTTTCAGCGATCATGCGACCTATGGAGGAAGCTGGAATTCAGAGTAAGAAACAAGACCAATCAAGTCCAGCCAAACGTTAAATGATGTAAACCGATGGCGGCGGTTCGGGGGGTGGGCTGCCGAGGGTTAGAACTCTAGCCACAGCTTGCTCAGAGAGATAATAGAAGCGGACATTATCCACCTCTAAATCCACATATTTCTTAACCGCTTCATAGAGATTTTGCATCCGCGACAAATCCAAAAAGCATTCAAACACCGAATATTGCACTCGCCGCCCCCAGCCTTCAAGAAAGTAGCGAGTACACATTGTGCCAGGGATGAGTGGGAGTTGACAGCGATCGCTTAATGCCACAGATGGCAGGGTTGAGAGGTTGAGGGTTTTAGGATTTAACATTGGCCGCCTCCCTTGCCTCTTCTGCCTCAACTAACTCATCAAGTGTGCAGCGGTAAACCCGCATGACATTAGCTATCCCTGCTGGCGTCATGCGGGGGACTGTGCGCAACTGATCCCAATTATGGACAGTAGAAACTGCTACACCGAGTTCAACGGCGATCTGTTCTGGGCGCTTGTCTACGCGCTCTCGTAGCTCCTTCATATTCATGCCCTCTAGATTACACTCATATGTTAACACAATTAATTAGTATTAACTACTTGACAAGTACTAACTAATTGCATAGTATTAAGGTGTTAGCACTAAACCGCAAAACAAAAGGCGATCGCCAATCTTTCCACGGACAGCGAGCGCCCTTTGTAAATCAAACATTCATACCCGAAGGGTACAAACCAATGACCTCTACTATACCAAACCCCAATCTCACCCCAGTTCCCGCCGCCCCCACAACAGCAATCCCCCTCACCCCCCGCGACAAAGCCCTCACCGCCCAAGTCGTCACCTGGGACTGCTTCGAGACCACCACCTACACCGCTGACGACATTGAGGAAATCTACCTCGACGGCGACATCGTTGTAATCCAGTTTGTTAACGGCGGCCAAACCCGCATCGAACGGGAACTCTTCACACAGAAAATCAAGGAATTCAAATCCCTCACCCCCGAGCAACAAGAATTCGTCCAAGTCTGCACCCGCTCCTCAAAACACGGCATTGTTAACCCCCGCAAAATGCAGGCTGTCTTCTCTGCCGATGGTGAATTACACCTGGGCTGTGTTTGGAAGTATGCCGATAGTTGGTTTTCCTCTACATCTGACCAACGCTTCCTTAACGCTGAGAGCGCTGTCGCCTCCGTTGTCACTTGCACCTGTGCTGAATGGCAAGAAGCTATTGAAGGGGTACAGGGGCGGTGCTACTGCGGTGACGGCTATTGGGCATCTGGAACCCGTGGGCGAGTGAACACCGTTGCCATGCTCCAGGAACAAGGCGTGGATAAGACCCCCCGTGAGATCGCCATCCTTGAGCAGAAAGTGATGATTGGCGAGGATTGCTAATCCCCATTCCCCAGCTTTTCCCCAGCGCCATTGTCAAGCGCTCGTCCACTTCAACCCAACCAAACCATGAGCACCGCCACAGTAATTCAGGTACTTGAAGAAGCCCAGAGAAACCAGGAAGTCGTTACCCGTAATCAAGCCTGGGTCAGACAGAACCTGGTCAA
>JAAHHN010000404.1 GCA_010672165.1 Spirulina sp. SIO3F2
CACAAAACTCAGCGTAACGTCAAAACGCTTGGCTATGTTTCTTTGGGACATGCCTGTACTTTGCCACGTATCTATTATCTTTTTACGGAAATCTAGCGAATATGCCTTCATCGCTTACCTCTATTCACTTTCTACCAATATAGCTGTACCTCATATTTGTGGAAAAGGCTATATATGTGCTGTTGTTTTCATGGTAAATGACAAAACCTGTCCCATAATAGTTCTTGTCATCCCCAGTTACGAATACGATTGAATCCTGGATAC
Source organism: Spirulina sp. SIO3F2 (assembly GCA_010672165.1). Classification (GTDB taxonomy): domain Bacteria; phylum Cyanobacteriota; class Cyanobacteriia; order Cyanobacteriales; family Spirulinaceae; genus SIO3F2. Next base: position 265 of record JAAHHN010000404.1, read on the forward strand.
TAAAACTCATGGGTACTATTTCTTGGGTTTGAGAACCAATTTAAAGGTTAAATTTGCGCTTGCCTTTGACTTGGTTATATATAGATTCCCCTCTCCCTCAAAGGCTAGACCAATTTCCACTTCGGCTTGATCAATGTACATTTCCTTATTGAGTTCTTTCCATGCGGAAATAACAGGTCGGCATGTCGTAATTATAAGCTCATCAACTTGATTGATGCTTGCTTTGACTTTGTCCGCAAAACCACCTGAGATTTGACGGGTCTCACCTTCGGAGACTTCAATCTCCACCAGAGTGTTATCTTCCAGTCGAATCAATTTTGTTGCCATTATGACCTTGAACTCAAGCGAAATGAACTTTGCCAATCACCTCTTAAGGTACTAGCTTTAAGGAATTGATAATATAAGAGCCGCTGGAAAATTTTTAACGAATCTTACCTAAATCCTGAGATTTTTGTGTACTACCGAGATAATTGATTGTAACATGGATAACTGTCATAGTATGCTTTTAATTAAAACGAATCCTCTTAAGAAAATATTTATTTTTTGGACGCATATGAGTTATTTCTGAGATGCAGACCTACCGTCCGATCGCCCTTGCCCAAGGCAACGAAAAAGCCCGCAGCGAATGGATTATCAACCCGATTTTGACCGCAGTACGGCGATTATCAACCGTGAGCTTAACCGTGTTTTTGGGGCGAGAATTTGCTGTTGATCCCGCCCAAGATTTAGTGAGTTACGTGGACTTTTTGATCGCGCGTTTGAGCTTAAGTTCACACCAATAAAGATGCCTACGCTCCTTGATCCCGTAGCGTGGGCATCCTGACTGCGATGGAGCGTTATTGTTGAGCGTACGCTTACTGCTCGATCGCTGTGTGGGGTAAACGGCTCCACTCATTCCAGGAGCCATCATAATTTCGCACGTTGGGATAACCCAGCAAATGCGTCAACACAAACCAGGTATAGGCAGAGCGTGCGCCGATCGCACAGTAGGGAAAGATCGTTTTCTCTGCCGTAATCCCCTGGCTGCTATAGAGATTGTGTAACGCTGCTGCGGATTTAAACGTGCCATCTTCATTGAGCGTCAACGTATGCTCAAGATGCACAGCACCGGGAATATGGCCGCTGCGCTCCAAGCCTTCCGGTGGCTTCAGCAGAAAGATTTCGCCCTGATACTCTGGCGCCGTACGCACATCGAGCAACACGGAATCCGACTGCCCTAGAGCCGCTTGAATCTCTGCCTGCGAAACCCGCAAACTGCCATCAGGAAGTGGTACAGGGTGCTGGGTGGTGGCAAAATGAGACAACTCCGATGTGACGGGGCGATCTTCAGCCAACCATTTCTGATGCCCGCCGTTGAGAACATACACATTGTCATGGCCAAAGAGTTGCAGCAACCAAAAGATCCAGGCTCCTGTACCCGGATAGCTGCCATAGGCAACCACAGTGGTATCAGGGGAAATGCCCGATCGCGCCAGCAGACGAGCCATCGCCGCAGGGTCGAGGTTGATGCTGTGGTCAGGCGAGAGCAAATCTGCAAAGACATTCCAGAAGATCGCCCCCGGAATATGGTTATCGGCATAGAGGTCAGAACTCATATCCACTTCCACGACCCGCACGGCTGGATCATTGAGATGATCCATCAACCATTGCGTCGTCACTAAAACTTCAGGATGGGCATATTGGGACATTGGTGATCTCCGGCTTACTAACTACTAAAGCTAAGATTAGGAAATGCCGCTGATGCCGCCTAGTCCTCGATCGAGTACTCTTT
>JAAHHN010000405.1 GCA_010672165.1 Spirulina sp. SIO3F2
CTGTTGTGCTTACTCCTGCTCACTGTCAGGCACAGTTTAACTTCCACAACCCTTCCCGCTCTCTATCTATCTGAGCATCTTCGATGCCTCAATACACATGACTCTTTAAAACCCCTACAGGATTAGCTTAGACAGAAGGACCGGGGAAGAGGGCGATTTCCTCTCGCAATTATGCAACGCCGATTATTCAATAGTAGGGCTCATCGGTTGTTTACCATGAAGCATACAAAATCAAACTCATTAACTTCCCAAGACAAATAAACTTACTAACGTGCCGCTATTCCATAAACTATGGAGCAAAATACAGGCGAGCAAATTGCGCGATCGCCCATAAACAAACCCTAAAATACAACCCAACACTGCCAATGGTAGGAGTTCGGCTAAGCTGAGGTGAGCGATCGCAAACACCAGACTGGTCACACCAATAGCCCCCCAAGTGGGGAGGTAGCGTGTAAGGGACGGGAGCAAAAATCCCCGAAACATAATCTCCTCAAACACAGGAGCCGCAATCGCGGCAGTACTCCAAAAAATCAAAAGCGCGATCGGGTCTTTGGCTTCGAGAGCCAGCAGAATAATCGGGTTACCGCCCCCCTGGCCCTGCCAAAGCTGTTGATTGAGCAATGAGACCAGCAACACCAAAGGAATAGCCACCCAATAGCCCCCAATGCCCCATAGGGGCCAGCGACTCGCTATAGTCGTATCAAACCAGCCCTTAGGTAAGGGGCGGAAGGGTTTGACAGTGGAGATCAGAATTGTCAAGCCCCCCGCAGTCATAAGAATGTAGCTTACCAAAATGTAGAGTGCTTTACCCCGTAAAGCGAGGGCTGCGGGATTCACCCCCAAAATCTGCACCACAATCGGGAGCACTGTAGCCAGAAAAATCTGACTAAAAAAGAAAAAGCCACCGACAATCACCAAACCTGTAGTTTCCCAGTCCCAAGGGGTGTCCCACATTGCCAACGGTGCGCCCAGCAACGAGTCTTGACGCTTAAATGCCCATTGACCCAACAAAAAGAGTAATGTGCCCACACCGATCAGACCGCCAAGGGCAGGTAGGGCACTCACGATACCCAATTTGATCAGGGCAGTCTCAGCAGCCTGCTGCTCCAAATTATGCAATTTATTTAGATCACCAGGCGCATCTGCGATGGTAAACAACTGACTCAAGACCTGGCGTTGGAACCAGCCCATTAGCTGCGTCTGCACCTGTTCAACGGTTTGCACCAAGGTCTCCTCAGGCAGTTGGTCTTGCCACAACTGACTGAGGAGTTGAGCTGTGGGCGCGACTGGATCGGTTGCTGGAATCCGCTGCCAGGCAAACAGGGCAGGTTCGGTGTTGCCTGCGATCGCCTGCAACAGACCAATCTTGAGCTGGAGTTGGTAATGAAATTGAGTTTCTTGGTCGATGGCGCGTTGGGTTTGCTCAGCAGCTGGTACATTGTCGAGGAGCAAAACGGCTTTAAGCTGGCTTTCTAAGCGTTCAATATTGGCTGTCGTCTCGTTGTCCGCTGCCTGATATTGTCGTTGAGCAGCAGCATAGGGATCAGCCCCCAAAATCTGCTCAGTGGAAAAACCCAGTTCCTCGGGCGATTCCCACTCCGCTGCCGTAAGCACTAGATCCGTTTGGTACAGTTCAATTCGACTCTGCACCTGCGGCTCTTGCAAGCTCCCTAAGAGCGAAAACAGCAAGCGGGCAGCCACCAGCACCGTCGCCAAAATCAAAGCTAAACGTTTAACAGTCATTCTCTATCTCACCACCGTTGGTTCTAGGGGTAGCACTGCGCGGTTAAAGCGTGCTGATCCCAGAGCCACAGTAGCATGACCCCCAAGGCGCGTCATCCATTCCCCTTTAAGGAAGGAAACACACCTCTCTACCTGATTGACTGACAAAAGATTCAGTCAGGGGAGTAGGCAGAAGAGTAGACCTGAAATTCAAGACGTTCAGAGCGAAGCTGATGCCCAGAGCGAGAAGCCATAGCGGGTACAGGCTCAGAATTAGAA
>JAAHHN010000406.1 GCA_010672165.1 Spirulina sp. SIO3F2
TCGTCTTTGACCCCCTGCTCCTAGTTCTTTGACCACTTTCGCCATGTATTGGCGTCTTTGGCTTCCTCTCAGTTGCTTGGCTGTCTCTTGCAATAGTTTTTTCAGGGAATCCGTTAGTGGATTGGGTAGTGATGTCATTCAATAACCTTATACTTGCTCCTTTTCCTCATCTACCTTAATGGATGATTTTTTTCTTGGATTACTCTAAAACTCTCATGAATTCGTAGGTTGGGCTGAGTGATAACGTAGCTTGCTTCTCGCAGAGCAACCCAACACGATCGCTTAAAGCATTAGTGGTTTTGGGTTTCCTGCGTCAACCCAGCCTACAATTTATAGCTTTTTTCCTGTACTGAGTTAGTTGGAACGTTTGAGCGCTTTAAAGATAATTGCTCCGGCTGCTAGTAAGGCAAATGTCGTCGTCGGTTCTGGAACTGTCGTTGACTCTGTTTCCTCGGTAATAATAATTGGCAAATCACCACCAATCGGTACTACATCCCGATTAGGGTTAAAGGGAACCAAAATGTCTTCATTTGAATCGTCTTCATCTGTGTCATCGATAAACGATGCTGAGCCACCACTATACATATCGGTAGGGTAACCATTGGCAAAACTGGGCATTGCTACAGCCGCGATAAATGTGCCGGTTAAACCTGCAAGAATAATCCGGGAAAAGTTGGGAGTAGAGGAGCTTGAAATCATGATTGTTGTGTAGTTGGTGGGCTTATGTACAACTATGCAATTTCTGACTCAGAAGCGAAATAGATAAAAAGTGATAAAAGACCCCTTGTTCTCCAGATTTATTCAGGTGCTGAGGTTTTATTGCATCTATGCACCCCTTTTTTAGAACTAATGTTCTTTTTTTTTGGGGGGGGGTGGTAGACTCACCAATTGTTAAGTTAAGTTACTCGATCGCGTCTCTCTGCCAACAGACCAAAGCTGCATACCGTAGGCTTAGGGATATATTTTTTAATAAAGATTTAATATTTATGAATCAGGACGCGTTTTCGACTGACTTCATCCAAGCACATGTTCTGATCACCGGACGTGTTCAAGGAGTGGGTTATCGTTTTTCAACCGCAACGAAAGCAAAAACCCTATTTCTCCAGGGCTGGGTACGCAATTTGCCCGACGGTCGAGTGGAGGCGGTCTTTGAAGGGGAGAAATGGCGGGTGGAACAGATGATTAATTGGTGCTATACCGGGCCAGCCGCCGCGATCGTGCGGGATATAGAGACAAGCTATGAATCTAGCCAGGGCTTAACGGGGTTTGAAATTCGGTATTAAATCCTACAAGTTCACTGGGTTGTATAGTCACCCATGCTAGAATTCACGGGTTTGACTGCAAATCCAACATTCTATCTCTAGGAGAGTAATTGCAAATGTCCAACCCCACCGTTTTTTTTGATATGTCTGCTGATGGCGATTCTTTGGGCCGGATTGAGTTTGAACTCTTTGCGGATGTTGTGCCAGAAACTGCGGAAAACTTTCGCCAGCTTTGCACCAACGAACCGGGCTTTGGCTACAAAGGCAGCAGCTTCCATCGCGTAATTCCAGATTTTATGTGCCAGGGTGGTGATTTTACCAATCACAACGGCACAGGGGGCAAGTCTATTTACGGACGCACCTTTAAGGATGAAAACTTTAAACTCAAGCATAAAGAAGTGGGTCTGTTGTCCATGGCTAACGCGGGACCCAATACCAATGGCTCCCAGTTTTTCATCACAACAGCCTTGACCCCCTGGCTTGATGGAAAGCATGTGGTATTCGGCAAAGTGACCGCAGGGATGGATGTGGTGCGAGCAATTGAGAAGTTAGGGTCTCGGAGCGGCAAAACCTCGCAAAAAGTGATGATTGACGACTGCGGTCAACTTTAACTTTAATTCTGTTCAAGAACTACTCTTCGCTGCTGCCAATCGCTTTGGCTTGAGATAGAGGTTATCCAACAGTACTGCTCCCCCAGCAACCCACGGGGGCAATCATTGTGCCCCCGTGGGA
>JAAHHN010000407.1 GCA_010672165.1 Spirulina sp. SIO3F2
GTAAATGGATTGAACATCCGTGAGAACGGAATCTATGTGGATTGTACCTTAGGAGGTGCTGGGCATAGCTCTCTTATCGCGTCAAAACTAAGCTCTTCAGGTCGTTTAATCTGTATAGACCAAGACGATAAAGCTCTTCAAAATGCAGAAGAATTGATGAAACCTTATATGGATAGAGTCACCTTATATAAGAGTAATTTTAGGCATATCCACCAGATCTTAGATGATTTGAACATTGAAAAAGCAGATGGCTTTTTGTATGACTTGGGGGTATCCTCTCCACAATTAGATGAAGCTGAAAGAGGATTTAGCTATAATCACAATGCACCCCTTGATATGCGCATGGATCAAAGCAGTACATTAAGTGCCTACGATGTGGTGAATAAGTGGGAAGAAGAAGAAATTGCCAAGATCATCTATCGTTACGGGGAAGAGAAATTCTCCAGGAAAATCGCTCGTCGAATTATTGAAGCTCGTTCCACTGAACCCATTGAGACAACGTTTCAGCTGGTGGAATTAATTAAGGAGGCTATACCAGCTGCAGCAAGAAGAACAGGACCACACCCGGCGAAACGTACCTTTCAAGCGATTCGTATTGCTGTCAACGATGAACTGCAAGCCTTTGAAGATTCTTTAGAGCAAGCCTTTCAACGATTGAGCTCACAGGGGCGCATCAGTGTCATAACATTTCATTCTTTAGAAGATCGGATTTGCAAACAATTTTTTCAAAGCAAAAATCAAGGATGCACATGCCCGCCAGGGTTACCACAATGTGTTTGTCATCAAACACCTCAAATAAAATTGTTAAATCCGCAGCAGTTGAAGTCATTGTGATCGGCGCCGTGAACGTAGGTCGAGTGCTTGAACCCGCGCGCCCGATCATAATTTCGAAACGCGTTCGTTTGTGACCCTGGCCCGCCGCTGATATCTCCATCAGAGGATCCCCAGATCATGTGGAAGTTGATCGGCCCCGGGTCGGCTTGGAAGCCGAAGCTGCCGCTGCTATTGGCGGCGATCGCGCTCGCGAGGGTGATGTCATCGATTGTGTAGTTGTTGGGGATGATCAAGCCGCGATGGAGTTGTTCGGCAGCGATGTTGACCTCGCGTCCTCCGAGGCTATGGCCGACCCACACGATGCGTGAGCTGTCAATGAGTCCGTTGAGCACCCCACCAGCGATGGTGCTCTGCTCAGCAATGAGCGCATCGGTCTGTCGCAACACGTGTTGGCCCGATCCGCTGAAGTCATTCGAGATGCTGATGCTGACCCATCCCCAACTGGAAAGGTGGTTCTGGAGATAGTCGTACCAACGGTAATCGTGTCCGCCACCATGGATGATGATCACGATCGGGAGTGGGCCAGCGTCGGATAGTTCGGCCGGGTAATTTAGACGCAACTCGCCCTCGGAACTGAACGAATCAACGATAACTGGCGTGAGCGGTCCAGGGTCAGCCAAGCTTGTAAAGACACCGAAGCCGTTTCGATCGGCCGCTCGTGCGCCCAGGCCATCAATAAAATCACCTTCACCAAGTTCGCCGTTACCATCGAGGTCCACCACGATGTCGTAACCGGTTGAGATGTTCAGGCCGTTGGCCGAAGCGAGCGACTCACTACTGACAAGAGCAACTGTGGCACTCTCGATCGATGTGGCATTGAAGGTGTGCGCCTGAGGCATGCCGCGAACGTCGGTAAGCGATGGGTCGCTGGCCCACTCATCCTCGGTCTTACTCGCGACAATATAGATGTCACCGCTCGCTCCCAAGATTCCGGGGAAGCGATCCGGGTCGATGGCCAAGTACACCGTATCGCCCGTATTGAACGCGCGGGTCGCTTCGAAGTACGGATACGCATCAAGCGGCACGCCGGCCAGATTGAGCGTGGTTGGCATCGCTGGACATCCGAGATCAAACTCATTCTGGAACTCGAGGAAGTCAAAGACGGTGAGGGCACCGTCGCCATCGAAGTC
>JAAHHN010000408.1 GCA_010672165.1 Spirulina sp. SIO3F2
TCCAGCACGGACTGGTTGAAGTTGAAACCATTGAGGTTGAACGCCATCGTGGACACACCCAAAGCGGTGAACCAGATGCCGACCACGGGCCATGCACCCAAGAAGAAGTGCAAAGCGCGGGAGTTGTTGAAAGACGCGTATTGGAAGATGAGACGACCGAAGTAGCCGTGAGCTGCAACGATGTTGTAGGTCTCTTCTTCTTGACCGAACTTGTAACCGTAGTTCAGGGACTCGTTCTCGGTGGTTTCACGAACCAAGGAAGAGGTTACGAGAGAACCGTGCATTGCGGAGAACAAAGCGCCACCGAACACACCTGCCACACCCAACATATGGAAGGGGTGCATGAGGATGTTGTGCTCAGCTTGGAACACGATCATGAAGTTGAAGGTACCAGAAATACCGAGGGGCATGCCATCGGAGAAGGAACCTTGACCCATGGGGTAGATGAGGAAGACAGCAGTCGCAGCGGATACGGGTGCAGAGTATGCAACACAGATCCAAGGACGCATGCCGAGGCGGTAGCTCAGCTCCCACTGACGACCCATCCAGCAGAAGATGCCGATGAGGAAGTGGAAGATGACGAGCTGGTAAGGACCACCGTTGTACAACCACTCATCGAGGGAAGCCGCTTCCCAAATGGGGTAGAAGTGCAAGCCGATGGCGTTAGAGGAGGGCACAACCGCACCAGAGATGATGTTGTTGCCGTAGATCAAGGAACCAGCTACGGGCTCACGAATCCCATCGATGTCCACAGCAGGAGCAGCGATGAAGGCGATGATGTAGCAAATGGTGGCAGTTAGAAGCGTGGGAATCATCAGAACACCGAACCAACCGACGTAGATGCGGTTGTTGGTGCTGGTGATCCACTGGCAAAAGCGTTCCCAGGTGGAAGCGCTTTGCTGGCTTTGGATCGTTGTGGTCATTAGTTAAATGATTACGAGATAATATCGATGCGATATCGCATCATGTCTCAGTATATTTACGTTTCTTTGAAAATGTAGCGTTATATTTACGTTTCTTAGGAAATGTGGCAGTTTAACATTTTGTGAATAGACACTTTGTAAATAAGATAAATGCGCTATAGATTCTCAATGAGAGAAAAACCATAGCGCAGGCCTTTGGCAACTAGCCAAAGTAATCGATGCAAGAGCTTTATCCTATTTCACCCAAGACCAGCTTGTAGGGGCTCTATGGACGGAAGCAGCTATGTACTGAGCTTGACTTGCAACCGTTGCGCAATCATCTGCACATTGGGGTCACGCAGCATACCTAAATGATCACCAGGGATATCGTGGATGAGCAGCCCTTGTTCTGCTAACTGCCGCCAATTGAGCTTGGGATCGGGGTCGTCTTGAGAGCGAAACAGTTCGATTTCGCCAGGATAGGGGATAAATTCATAGTTGCAGTTAACATCCCCCTGCATTTCAGGTTGGAGAAGCTCGTAGGCTTCTTGTTCTTGCCGGTTCCAGCTATTCGATCGCCCATTGGCTTGGGGAACAACATCTGTGGCGTTGTTCATCAGCTTGCCTTGAAGCCTGTGCCACAATCGCTGAGATTTATTCAACCCATACCGCACACCCTGCTTGCGGAAGTTATTAAAATGCCGCTGCATCCGCTGGAGGCGGTAGCGTTGAAACTGAACCGGACAGTAACTATCTAATAAACCCAGTAAGCTGACCGTGTCTCCCTGTTGGCGGATTTGCTGGGCAATTTCATAGGCAACGAGACCGCCAAAAGAGACACCAACAAGATGATAAGGGCCTTGGGGTTGAACCGTTTTGATCGCATTGATGTAATAGGTTGCCGTTGCTTGGATACTGAGAGGGTGACAAAGAGGGTCAAAAGCTTTGTGTAGCAAGGAATATAGACTAAGGAGGCAAAAAAAGATAGGTCAATATTAGTGCAAGTGACCTATCCAAACAAAATGATAGCTAAAGAGTACCA
>JAAHHN010000409.1 GCA_010672165.1 Spirulina sp. SIO3F2
TCCGAACAAGCTGGCGGTTTTAGAGTTTTAAGGTTCACATTCCCTCTCAAGATTTCAACCCCGACACCTGATACCCAACACCCCATCCCCGATATGACATGATGGATGGGCAGGTCTCAGCCGGATAGCTGTGGACTGAGAATGTTTTTGAGAATGATTTATGGTGTGGCGTCGTGTGATCAAAATATTGACAGATTTGCGTTTAGCGATCGCCCTACTCCTACTCATTGCCCTGTTTAGCATCAGCGGCACGGTGATCGAGCAAGGTCGCTCCATTGGCTTTTATCAAACCAACTATCCGGAGCACCCAGCACTGTTTGGCTTTTTGACCTGGCGAGTCATTGGTCTTTTGGGTTTAGACCATGTTTATCGAACTTGGTGGTTTCTGACCCTATTGGTTTTGCTAGCGGCCAGTCTCACCGCCTGTAGCTTTACTCGTCAATTGCCAACGCTCAAAGCGGCTCGTCGCTGGCGCTATTACGAAAAACCGGAGACGTTTAAGAAACTAGCTTTGAGTGCAGAAGTCCCCACCACAGCCGACCAGCTCACTGCTCTGTTTGCCCAGCGAGGTTACAAAACCTTCACCGAGGGCGAGAAGTTCTATGCCCGCAAAGGTTTGGCGGGGCGGATTGGGCCGATTGTGGTGCATATTAGCCTACTGCTGATTTTGGCAGGAGGTGTCGTGGGTGCGTTGACAGGGTTTTTAGCCCAAGAGTCGATCCCTAACGGTGGCGTGGCCGCAGTGCGCAACATCTTGGATGCAGGGCCGTTCGCTCAGTTCCAAGTTCCCAAAGACTGGCAGGTGCAGGTTAACCGCTTTTGGATTGACTATTTACCCGATGGCAATATTGACCAGTTTTATTCGGATCTCTCAATTGTAGATGTAGCGGGTCAAGAACGCGATCGCCGTACCATCTCGGTGAATCATCCCCTGCGCTACCAGGGGGTGACGCTCTACCAAACCAGTTGGGGCATTGCGGGAGTGCAAATTCAGCTCAACAACAGCCCAATCTTGCAGCTCCCTATGCGTCCACTGGATATTGAGGGGCCAGGTCAATTTTGGGGCACGTGGGTTCCGCTTAAGCCGGATCTGAGTGAAGGCGTTTCATTGATTGCGCGAGATTTACAGGGTTTGGTGCTGCTCTATGACAAGTCAGGGAATCCCCTTGGCCCGTTGCGGGAGGGGATGGGTATGAAGCTGGGCGATGTGACTTTAAAGATCGTAAAGGTGATCGGCAGTACGGGGTTACAGATTAAGGCTGATCCAGGTGTTCCTTTGGTTTATCTGGGGTTTGGATTGCTGATGATTGGGGTGGTGATGAGTTATTTTTCCCATTCTCAGGTTTGGGCGCTCCAGGTGGGCGATCGCTGCTATATCGGCGGTAAAACCAACCGAGCAAAGGTGATGTTTGAGCGGGAGTTATTGCAGGTGTTAGCAACGTTGAACTCACAAGAATAGTGTGATTCCCTGTAGCTGATGAGATTAACTGAGTAAGGTGGCATCTGCTCCTGCTTCAATAAAAATTTCAATGCTATCGAGATTGTTTTTTTCCACTGCAAGCTCTAAGGCATTCATGCCATCAATCCAATGATTAAAGCTTGCCCCCAACCGAATGAGTTCTCTCACGCTATCCACATGCTCTTGCTTCACCGCATGGATTAGCTCAATTTCCCGTAATCCTCTTTCTGAAGCACCTGCTTTTCTGAGTAACTCAACTACAGTTGGAAAACCCAAAGAAGAACCCACTCTTTGAAGTTGCTTAACCAGACAGGGGGCGATGTCAAGGCCTGATTGACTGACAAAAGATTCAGTCAGGGGAGTAGGCAGAAGAGTAGACCTGAAATTCAAGACGTTCAGAGCGAAGCTGATGCCCAGAGCGAGAAGCCATAGCGGGTACAGGCTCAGAATTAGAA
>JAAHHN010000041.1 GCA_010672165.1 Spirulina sp. SIO3F2
CACAAAACTCAGCGTAACGTCAAAACGCTTGGCTATGTTTCTTTGGGACATGCCTGTACTTTGCCACGTATCTATTATCTTTTTACGGAAATCTAGCGAATATGCCTTCATCGCTTACCTCTATTCACTTTCTACCAATATAGCTGTACCTCATATTTGTGGAAAAGGCTATAATTTCGGTGGCGTTATTTTATGACGATCGCTTGCTAATGCTATAGTTTCGTCTGAAGACGAAATATTTTTGATCTAGCAGGTTGAGCATCATTAATGAAACAAGAAGATCCGCATATCGCCGAATGGACAGCGGAAATGCCACTGCCAGAATGGGCCAAGAATATCCCTGGCCCTGATCTGGTGCATTCTTGGTGTGCGTTGGTTGCACAGACCTCTGCTGGACGAGTGGAGAATTATGCATGGTATTTGGGCAGCTCAGAAAACCCTGAAGCCTTCGTTTCGGTTTATCTGATTCGCCAGGTTAACTTAGCCGAATATATCAGTCCAGGTGTCGCTCGCTTTGCTCAAATACTGGCCAAGATGGGTTGGCATCCTTTTGAGTTAGATATTGCGTTTTGTGAACTGCCGCTGCTACATTTACCGGGTTTTATCGTTTCACCCGATACCACCCCAGAGCGGCGACTTGTGTTGTGGCGGGCCGTATTGCAAAAAACCCGGCAAGACTTGGACGTTCCCTTGTTTGCGGCGAGGGTTTTGCCAGACTGGCCGGAGGCAAAAGACAGCGACATCCCTTATGTGCCATTTATTTCTAGCTATGTGCTTCAGCTCCCCTCCGGTGGCTGGAAGAATAGCCTACCGCCATTTCGCCGCCATAAGATCAGCTATCTAGAGCGCAGGCTGCTCAAACGTAACGGACGTGCCGAAATTTTCACCACAGCTCTACCTGATGCTGAGACCTTAAATCGGCTGTACCAACTGACGGTGCAAAACAATGCCGATAGCCTACAACATCCGGTGCATGTGGGGCCAGAACTGCTGGCGAAACTCCATACATTACCCAGCGATCGCCGCTGGATTGTTGGCATTGAGGTGGAAGGAGAATTAGCCGCGTTTTGTTTGGCCCTCCGGACTGGCGATCGCTTGCTGCTCAGGACAGGTGGTGTTGACCCTGTGCTATCGCGTCCAGTACATGGCTATTTTCAAGTTGACTTTGTAGTTATTCCTTTTGCTGAAAGCATTGGCTGCCAAGCAGTGGATATGGGGCCGACTTCAGAAGACATTAAAACCCGGTTAGGTGCAGTAGCTGAACCCACAGCCTATTTGATGGATTTTAGACATTGGCTGCTCCTACCTTTGCGGTTTCTGCTATCCTTACGCTTTAAAGCCGAAAGTGATTTAGAAACATCCTCAAACACGATAGAGCATGAGCAAAATTAGCGAATTTTTTGACCGCTTACGTAAGGTATTTGATTTTGAATACCTTGTCGATTGCTATTCTGGATCGGGCAAGAGAACGTTATCACTCATCGATTATTTCCAGATCAGTATCGCTTTACTCAGCTTAATTTACGCAATCGTTTTTAATAAGCTCTTCCCGAGTCTTTTCTACGATACATTTTACCCCAAAAAACATACGTTTCGGAGCGAGTGGGATTTTGGCAACTTGCACCATAAAGGTGCTCAAAATGTTGTTCGAGTCTCCAGCATTGAAGAATTACAACAGATAATCAAAGAAGCTAATACTACCAAAACGCCAATTCATCTTTGTGGCTCAACCCATTCTTCCCGAGGTGTTACCTTAGCTCAACCGGGAGGCTTACGTGTTTTGCTTAAAGGCATTCCCTCCACCTTTGCAATGGTTGATGAAGCGGTTGTAAAAGTAAGTGCGTTTGCTACATTGCATCAACTGGCAAGGTTTATTGCTAAGCATCGAAGAATGCTGCCTGTTTTTGGTGATCAGCTAGGGCTGACTGTTGGTGGCTATCTTTCTGCGGGTGGATTGGGATTCAATTCCACAGAGTACGGATTTTTAGCTGATCATGTGGTTAGCCTAGAATTGTTAACGGCCCAAGGTGAAATATTAGACTGTTCACCTAAAATGCATCCAGAAATTTTCTCAGCCGTCTTAGGCGGACAGGGGCAATTGGGCGTTATCCTTTCCACACAGATCCGAACGATTCCGAGGAAAGAAGTTTATCTTCGTTTTGATTCGATCGCGCTCAACGATCTCGACCACTTAATTGCTCTGGTTCAACAAACCCATGATCGCAAATGGAATTACTTTTTTGGTGATCTATATATGAGTGATGGGATCTTAAAGTTGGCATATCATGCGGGGAGAGATAGCAAAGATGACAATGATATCGCCTCCTTTAACCAAGAGTTTGACGAAATCCTTGGGGAAAACAGTACTCCCTTGCGGTTAGCTCATCTCTCTCGATGGAAACATAACCGTCCGATTATTCCCGTGGGCTATACTGTTCCAACCATGCTCACAGAAGGCTGGCTATTAAACTCCTATTGTATTGCATTTTCTGCGTTCAAAAAATTATTGCCAGAACTCATTCCCTTGTTGGATGATCCACAATCAGCTATCTGTATTTATGACATGGCATATTCGCTCAATATGGATGGACAGCATCACTCCTTTTTGCCTTTACGGAAAAATGATCAGAGTGATGATTTCAATGTTTACTTTGGGCTGTTTATCACGTACTGGGGTCTGGACGAATCTGAGAAAAAAGATAGGACAAAATTAGCCGATCGCTTATTTGAGCAAGTCATTGATTTGGGTGGAAAACCCTACCTAGAAGGATATCAACCACCGATGAATCGAGAGATTCTGCGGCAAATTTATCCAAAGTACGATGAATTTCTTGCGCTCAAATCTAGACTTGATCCCAACCACATTTTTCATCCTGATGGAATTGAAACCTCTGCTGCCGACGTTTATCATCAACAAAATATGCCTGCTTCCGCTTTGAAATAATCAATTTTAGACTCAGTGCTCAGGATTTTGAGTTGTATACTCTCGTTTTTGTCACATCAGACTCATCCTTGATTGACAATTTATAATGCTTTTCTTTATGAGAAAAAAGTTCTAACCTGTCAGTCAAGGCGCATTGATCATCTACTTTATAAGGAATAGTGCTTATGTTTGATTGCTTGCGATCGCTTGAGAAAACTATTTGTCTTTTCCCAGATCAGGATGATCATCCTATCATATCTGTTGAGGAATTCAACCTACTCATATCTAATATCAATCAAGTCCGCGGCTTTGAATTACCGCTGCTCTCAAGCAGTGAACAAGAATTTTCATCCAGATTCTTCTATGTTAATCGCTTTGAGCGTTCTGCAATGGATGAGATTGGCAGCTTTTATCACTATGCCCATCGTTCTGCGGGTAAACTACTCTCCAAGAAGCGGATTATGGAATTGGGGTTGCTGATCAAGTTTTTATCAACAGAACCCAGCACCAAAATCAGATCAGAAATAATCTCTGATTTAATTCTGATTTACTTAACCATAATTGTCTTTGTACAAGACTTTCCAGGCACCCACAAGCATGGCTTGCCATATAGACAGAAGTGCGATGCAATTGTCAACTATTTGCTCGAAGAAAAGACCATCATAGAGCTGAAGACAGATATCAAATCGATAGCGACACAAACCCCTCTCTTTGATAGCAAATTTGCAGAAGAAACATCCGCAAATTCATTAATCGATAAGTTGGTCGAGTTATTGGAGCAATTACATCAAAAGCTTGAGACTGCCCAACAGCAAAAGCTAATCTCTCAAGATTTAAAGCGATTGTTCTGCCAAGAGTTCGGTAAATCAATTCGCACTTGCCACTTACCCTCTATCCATACCCGTGCCCAACTTTCAGGGCATCTTGCTGAAGCATCTGCAAGCTGTATGCTAAAGCCTGTTTTCATCTTGCTGGTCTCAAGTTTGGATGTAAAAACAACGCATCTCGAAAAGTGGAAGTACTGCATTGAAATCGTTCATCTTTGTATGCGTTTAGTCAATGATTTTTTCTCATACGAACGCGAAAAAAATACAGGTACTGACCATTTCCGGAACCTTGCCCATATCCTCCAAAATGAAAGAACCAATGAGCTGCAAGCTCGCTCAATGGTCGTTCAACTCTACAATTTGCTGATGGCGCATTATCTCACTGCCAAGAATCAACCCCTAAGCGAACCAGAAAAAGAGCTGTTTTCAGTTCTAGAGTTGGTTCATGATATCCCCCTTTTTGTTTGGAGTGAGTTAGCAGCTTAGGAGTTGTTAGGATAGGGATACGATACATCAACTCCATCTATGTTGAGAGTTATAGTCTCTGGGGAATAATTTTGATCTCCTCCTGGCAGAAAACACCCTATGCGATTTTTCACCCAAGTCCCGCTCCGCACAATCTTTGTTGTCCCCTTTGTGCTGCTCATCACCTTGACCGTGGGGCTGGTGGGTTATCTCTCGTTTCAAAATAGTCAGCAGGCTGTGACGCAACTGGTGAGCCAGTTAAATCGGGAAGCCAATGCCCGAGTGATTGAGCATCTGGAAAATTTTCTTGAAAAGCCGATTGAGTTAGTCAAAGCCAATCGAGATGCGATCGCTATGAATGTGATTGATCTCAATGATATTGATCGCACCGATTTATTTTTTGGTCAGCAACTAGAGCGATCGCCATTCACCAGTTTTTTGTATATCTTGAAAACTGGCATTGGGTCTTCTGTAACCCTATTACCAGATGAACAGGGTCAGCGCAACTATATCATTGATCAATTTGTCGGTGATGACCAAACGTTTGGCACAAGTGAGACCGAGGTGGGAACGATGAGGGGTGAGAATTATCGCTACTTGTCTGATTCTCGTTGGCAACGCACCCAACTCTTAGCACAATATCCGTTAGATCTCTCACTCTGGCGTCAGGATATTCAACAAGTTTTTCAATCCGATCAACCGCTTTGGGTTGATATTAACCCTATTGAGGATTTTCCAGGTGTGTTAATGACAGGGATTATCGCCTCGGTCAGAGATGTCAATGATGAAATTTTGGGCTGGTTTTCCATCGGCTTTAGTTTAGATAATCTGGCTAGCTTTGTCCGCGACCTCGAAGTCAGTCCCCAAGCCCAAACCTTTGTGATCGATCGAGAAGGTTTGTTAGTCGCAAATTCGAGTGATGATTTGCCGGTGAAGGTCATCGGTGAAGCAGTCGAGCGTATCAGTACCTTAGAGGGGCCCAATCCCATTATTCAAGGAACCTCTCAATATTTACAAACAACATTTGGCGATTTCAAACAAATTCAAACCCCGCAAGCATTCACGTTTAAGCTAGCAGGCGCACGGCAAAACCTGAGCATCACCCCTTGGCAAAATGAGTATGGTCTAGATTGGCTAGTGGTCACAGTTATTCCAGAAGCTGATTTTATGGGAGAGATTTATGCCAATACGCGCAATACAATTGCGTTGAGTTTTGTGGCGCTCCTCGGCGCGATCGCCCTGGGTATTCTCACGACTCGTTGGGTTACAAACCCAATTTTTAAACTCAACAATGCGGCTAAAGATATTGCGCAGGGGGAATGGGACAAAAACGTCGATTTAGAACGCACCGATGAGCTTGGAGAACTGGCACAGTCATTTAATAACATGGCCACACAACTGCAATTCTCATTTACGACCTTGGAACAACGGGTTACGGAACGCACAGCAGAGCTTGCCCATGCCAAAGAACGGGCTGAAGTGGCTAATCGGGCGAAAAGCACTTTTATTGCCAATATGAGTCATGAACTGCGGACGCCGTTAAATGCAATTTTGGGGTTTTCTCAGTTGAGTCTGCGATCGCCATCTCTCTCATCCGAAAGCCAAGAAAATTTCACGATTATTCACCGCAGTGGAGAATATCTCCTCAAGTTGATTAATAATGTTCTGGCTCTTTCCAAAATTGAAGCGGGTAAAACAACATTGAATCCCAATGATTTTGATTTGCATCTTTTTTTAGAGGAGTTAACAGAACTCTTTGCCATGCGCACGGAACAAAAGGGTTTAACCTTACAGATCACCCATAGCCCTGCCGTGCCTCAATATGTTCAAACCGACGAGGTTAAACTCCGTCAGGTGTTAATTAATCTACTCAGTAACGCGGTCAAGTTCACCCCAGCAGGAACTATTTTTGTGCGCATGAATGCCCAATCGCTGCCCAGTGAAACTGACACAAAATATCAGCTTGGAGTGGAAGTGGAAGATCAAGGCGTAGGCATTGCAACCGAAGAACTCACCACTTTATTTGATGCCTTTACCCAAACCCAGTCGGGTCAAGAATCCCAAGAAGGAACGGGATTAGGACTCGCAATTAGCCAAAAATTTGTGCAATTGCTGGGCGGTAACATCACGGTTGAAAGTGCAGTGGGAGTGGGGACAACGTTTAAATTTGCCATTCCTGTGGCTCAAGGCAATCCAGCTCAAATTGTCGTGGTGCAACCCAAGCGCAAGGTGCTGAGCCTTGCCCCTGGCCAGAGTCAATATCGCATTCTAGTCGTGGATGATAATCCAGTGAATCGGAAGCTCTTGGTACAGCTTTTGAGTCCGTTGGGTTTACTGCTCAAAGAGGCAGAAGATGGGGAGGACGCGATCGCGGTTTGGCAAGACTGGGAGCCTCATCTGATTTGGATGGATATGCGAATGCCCATTTTGGATGGTTATGAGGCGACAAAACGGATCAAGGCGACGACGAAGGGGAATGCCACGGCGATTATTGCAGTGACGGCAAGTGTTTTAGAGGAAGAAAAGGCAATTATTCTCTCAGCAGGCTGTGATGATTTTGTGCGCAAACCGTTTCGAGAGGATACGATTTTTGAGGTGATGGCAAAGCATCTGGGGTTGCAGTATGTTTATGCTGATGATGATACTTCTGTGTCTGTGGATGCAGTTGAGGGGGAAGCTTTTGATATCCAAGCCGCACTCGCCACGATGCCAGAGGAATGGATTGCACGATTGCAATCCGCAGCGTTGGATTTAGATATTGCGCAGGTTTCTAAGGTGGTTGCAGAAATTCCAGAGTCGCAGGGAGAGTTGGCGCAAACATTAGCGGGTTGGGTGAGAGAGTTTGAGTTTGAGAAGATTTTGGATTTGTTGGATTAATTTAGAGTGTGTCGTCAATTAGAATCAGAAATCTGACGGGACAAGGGATAGAGCGCCCGACCCAAACAACAGGGGAAGGGGCAGTAAATCAGTCATAGCAAGAGTTTCAAGTCTAACTGATGACAGTCCCTAGTACCGCGAGGCGGAGTTCAGAGTTCAAAGTGCTTGTACAACAGGCATTCTGTGAATTTTGAATGGATGGCTTATTTCTGCCGTTCTGTACTAGTGCAGCGTCAAGCTTAAAACTGTGAGTTTTTCGTTTCCACATCACTTACTCGGCAACAGTGATATCGATAGACAACACACAAAAATAGAGCTGACAGAACACTAGGGCGTGTCGCTAGTTAACATTTGATTGTCGGTTTGGTTAGGTCGTAGACTGACAGTTGTCCGACGCTGACTCACCACGGACTACCTACCAACGTAAACGCGCTCCAATAGTAGGGATGGGAAAAATTAGCTCCAGATTCAAGGGGGAGAGCCGTTGGTAGGATGGCACGAATCTCGGGATGTTGGCCCAGATCAGTTTCGCCCCGGAGCATTGCCAATTGGGCTTGGCGGAGTGCTTCAGCCTTGATCGTGACGGCGCGATCGCTCAACTGCTGATAAAACTCACTCATCAAGCTCATTGTCCCCACATCAGAGACCGACCATAAACTGGCCAACACTGATTTCACACCGGATTGTACCGCTGACCCCGCAAACCCCAACTCAGCATGGGCGTCTCCTAAAGCCGTTTGGCAGGCACTGAGCACCAGTAACTCTACCGTGGGGTCATCGTACCAGCGGAGTTCTCGCAAGCGTTCTACGGTGATCTGCTCTTCGCCCCAGAGTTGAATATAGGAGTCCAGGGCATGACCCGGCTGAAACGCCGCATGGGTGGCCAGATGCACCACTTCAAAATTGCGCTGACGACTTTGGGCGACTAAGTTCTCCCAGGTGAAGGCCGTATCCAAATATTGCTCACCCGGCTGGATGGCCGTCACCATTGCCAACTCATTGGGCACGGCTGGCAACGGGTCTAGGTGAGCGAAGCGAGAGGCTCCCATTGCCAGCACGGTTGCCTGCTGCAAGGATTGATAGCGGCTATCGGTTAAGCTCAGGCTCGGAATTTGACCCAGACTATAGCGCTCAATCAGAAATTGGTCACCATCGTGTAAGGCTGCTAGGGGAAGGGCGCGGAGGCCTTCGCCCAAGGAAAAAACAAGGGTATCGATATTGAGATTGCTAACCGTGCTCTCAATCGGTCGAATCAGCCAATCATAGAGCTGTTGGGCGGATTTTAAATAGTCCTGCCGCTGGGCGGTGAGACGACGGCGGAAGGTACGAATCTCTCGACGCAGACGGTTGCGATCGGCTTCTGGGATGACCTGACGGCGCAGATGGTTGTCCGGTGTCACGACAATCAATTCCAGCGCCTCGGGGTTACTCACCAGATAAATCAGAGCCGAGGTCGTCCCAGTTTGGGCTTCGATTTGTTTAAACGTCTCGTGAATATTGGCCACCGTTTCGGTCTGGCTTTCATCTTCGTCTTTGGCATGACCACTCTGCTCTTCGATCGCAACCTCTGCGGTAGCAGTTTCAAACACGCTATAGCTTTGGGCAATAAAGCGATCGAGCTTGATGAACTGTTGCAGAATTTCGTTGTCTAGTAATGAGCCGCCCAGGGCTTTTTCTGCCGGGAGATCCCAGGTGAAGTACCCTTCTGGATGAAATAGGGTTCTTCCTCCGGCTTGGTGGCCAATCCGCTCAATCAGGCCTGCTGTATCCAGAAATTCATTTTTCGGGGTTGCACCAGCAATAACGCTGTTGATGTCTGCACTTAAACCATTACTGCTAATTTGAATACCGTTGTGGTTGATAGTTGCAAAAAATGATTGCTCAGGGAGCAGGGTGGCGTTGTTGCCAGCGGTGATCGCGGCCGCTGTGCCATTGCGGCTGGCATCCCCAATTACAAAGGGAATAACGCCCTGGCCACCGTGCTGAATGGCGATCGCGCCGCCACCTGTTGCCCCGGCACTGGAAATGCTGGCGGCAAAATTGTTAAACCCGCTGTCTGCTGGGTCTAAGGCGCCTTGCAGTTGCACCATGCCCTCGCTTGTCAAGGTAACGTTGCCTCCTTGGCCCGCGATCGCTTCGGTATTGATTAGCCCTGCCGTGATTTTTTGGGGGGCTTTGAGCAAGACATTGCCCGCATTGCCATTAGCCGCGATCGTGTTGATTAAACCCCCGCCTCCCACCTGAATCTCACCGTCACGACTGGTCAGGGCAATATTCCCTCCATTACCAGAGCCAATTGAGGCCGTGATCAGATTCCGGGTATTGATATTCCCCCCCGCTTCGAGGGTTAGATTGCCGCCATCCCCATTGCTAAAGGTGCTGACGGTGGAGTTGAGCGTGAGATCTTGACCCGCCGCGATCGTGAGGTCATTACCATTCGTGTTGATGTTCCCCGTTAATGTGACCGATCCACCCGACTGAATGGCCGCGGTTCCCTGGAGATCCACGTCCAAATCCAGGGGATTGGTCGTCTGGATCGAGAGATGGCCATTGGCCCCCAGATCATCAAAGTCAATACCAGCGGTATTGTCGGCAATCTGGCCGTTAGCGATCGTCAGATTTCCTCCAGTGCCCAGACCCCCGTGATGCCGTCCGGCTGAATTTTGGCTCACTATACTGTTGACCAACGTAATATTCCCGGTTCGGCTACCAATACCCCCGCTGGTTTGGCCTGCGGTATTGCCTGTAATGCTGGACTGGTTCACGGAGACGGTGCCATACCGGTTAAACACTGCCCCGCCCCAATCTGTCACCGAATTCCCGCTTAGGGTGGCATGATTCAGCGTAATTTGACCGCTGTTGCTTAAGATGCCGCCCCCTTCAGCAGCGGTGTTCCCGGTGACGGTCGTATGGTTGAGGGTGACTGACCCTGTATCCATCCAAATCCCCCCTGCTGTTGTGCCGGAGTTATTCGCAATCACAGAGTGATTGACCGTCACTGTCGAGTCGTAACCCCGAATGCCCCCGCCATTTCCCGCCGCCTGGTTGCCCGTCACGTTGGAATGGTTCAAGGTCAGCGTTGTGCCACTCCCTGAACTGATCATGCCCCCGGCATGAACTGACGCAGTATTGTTGGCAACGGTGGCGTTATTCAGGGTGAGCCGTCCTTGGGTCGCCAGCCCACCGCCCCATTGGGCGGAATTGTTCGTGATTGTGACGTTATTCAGGGTGAGTGACCCGCTGACATGGTTAATCCCCGCTGCGCCACTCGATTGGCCATCGCGGATGGTGAGATTGTTGACAATCGCATTATTCGCCGCGATCTCAAAAACCCGTGTCACCTGATTCCCACTCACCGTTGCGCCATTCCCCGCTAAGGTCAGGTCATCGGTTGTCCAGTTAATCACCCCATTGGTTAAGGTGACGGTTCCAACCGTGCCAAAGGTAATGAGGTCACCTGCTTTGGCGAGATTAAAGGCATCCCGCAGGGTGGTTCCTGTGCCATCATCCGTGAGGCTATCGATAGTAATGGTCTTTAGTTTACCGTTCCAGTTCGCCAAGGTTGCGGTGGTGAAGGGACTCTCCGCTTCAATGGCTCCTGTCTGGTGTTCTAACTGCCAATCCCCGCCATAGCGGTGGCTACTGGTAGCATTGACTGAGGCAGCCACATCTGCTCCAGTTAAGTCTGCAATGCTAGCAACCAACATCTCACCCGTTGCGCCCAAAGCTGTAAAGCAACTGTAAAGCAGGAGATCTGCATTCTCTGTGAGTGCCTCACTCCAGGTTTGCAACTGTGCCACATGATTTGCCATGTTCTCAGCACGAATCCACTCACTCCCCAACCAAAAATCCCCTTGATTTCCCTCTGCAACAATAGCGATCGATTCGAGATTGCCAACCACATCACTGATCTCTGCTAACTGCTCACTGATCACTGAAATCCCGTTTTCATCCGGCTCAATAGTTTGGCTTACGGTTCCCGCCGCTGCACCATAGAGCAACTCTTCAGGACTGTCTACGCGGCGATCGATAAACACGGCCTGATCCGGATTTTCTCCGGACTCAGAAAAGCGGATCACTCGGGTATCGCCTTGAATAACTGCCGTATCGTTGGGTGTAACCTGCCCCGCGGCGTAGAGGTCAATCTGTTCACCTTGGAGCGTCCCCCCCAACGCGATCGCCCCAGGCTGAATCACCTTATCCATGCTGATGGGTGCAGCAGTTAAGAGCGCCGGGATGGCCAGCAGTTCAATACCCTCCGTGAGAACCGCATCAGTGACCTCTAAGTGCAATAAATGGCCTGCTTGGTTCAGACGAACGCGCCGCTCACCGGGAATGGCCGCGATCGCCACGTTCCCTCCTGCTGCCACCACTTCCCCCAAGTTCACCACGGTTCCGCCGCTGAGATGGATCGATTTTCCTTTCTGGACTGCCAATGTTCCTGCATTCACTAACCCGCCTGATTGGGTTTGCAAGAAACCAAGCGTTGTTGGATTGCCGATCAATGTATTGAAATGATTCACCCCCGCAGCATTGAAACACCCATGCTCAAAGCAAATTTGGTTAGCGGTGGTCGCCAAGAAATCGCCCCCCACATTGAGCTGGGCATTGGCTCCAAACACAATCCCCGCTGGATTCATCAGATATAGGTTTGGATTGGCTTGAATTAAACCATCAATAATCGAGGGATTCCCGCCAACCACTCGCCCGAAAATATTGCTTACTGTCGGATTGCTCAGGAAGTTTCCCACCTCATCAGCCGTCAAGCCAAAGTCCTGGAAGGAATGGAAGAGGTTTGCCCCGGCTTGAGTGCCGCCGTGAATCTGATAGGTGTTGCCCTCAATGGTGACTTGAGTCCCTGTGCCATCGGGGGCAGCGGTGATTGATTGGGCGAGGGCCGTTGAGGGAACTCCCAGACAGGTGAGTGCCAAGAGAGAAACCAGGGTTTGTTGGAGGGGAGTCAAGGACATGGACAAAATCTCACAAGTCTTCAATCGCCTGCATTTCAGGCTTGTACTTATCATGCGAAATTGACCCTGCCGAAGTCTGTCGGTTTTGTCTGGCCTTGGGCGGAGTTATTGTCGGGTAATTTTCCAGACAGTCTGAAGATTGACTTTTTTGAAAAGGTGTGCAATGAGAACCCCCCTTACCAAGGGGGTCGGCGCAGCCGGGGGGATCGCGGGCCTAGGGAAATTTGTGTCAGTCCACCGTATGGAAGATTGCCAGCGGTCACCAGACCCATACTCCCCCCTTCCCTCCTGCCCTGCGGGAAGCCGTAAAAGCGTCTCGGTAAGGGGGGTGACGCCGCCAGCGGCTGGGATATGGGGGGATTTCGCCCTACACCACCGCAGGCGTCGGATCAGCCACCCAATAGTTATCAAAGACCACATCATCGGTACCAATCGCGCTGCCGTTGGTGGAGGCAATCTGTGTGCCGTTGTAGGATATGGTGCTGCTACCAATGGAGAAGTCGTCGAGATCGCTGTCGTCGAGATTGCCAAAGTCACTGGTGTCGATCACGATCTTGTCAGTGCCGGAGAGGAAGTCGGTGATCGTGTTGCTGCCAGAACCCAACACAAAGACATCTGCGCCACTGCCCCCGGTGAGGGTATCATTGCCTGCACCGCCGAGGAGCACATCAACACCACCGCCGCCGGAGAGGGTGTCATTGCCTGCACCGCCCATTAGTATGTCATCTTGGCTGCTGCCGGTGAGCGTATCATTGCCGGAGCCACCGTCAAGGGTGACAGATTTGCTAGTGCCTGTGAGGATGTCGTTGCCTGCGCCACCGAGCAGGGTGCCTTCAAGCTCAGAAGTAAGGTTGTTATTACTGCTATTGCCTTGAACGACATAATGCTCAATGCCAGAGGTGTACCACCAGTTTGAACCCATCGTCATTTTGCCATTGACATCATCAATATACAGATCGTTATAGGCATGGGTTCCACCTGGATTGTGCATCCGGAAAATTAGATTGTCGTTGCCTGCACCGCCGTGGATGGCATGTTCTTTTTCAAATAAATCAGCTTCATGATTAATCTGAAGTTGGGGATTATCTGCAATATCGTTGTCGCTGGAATAGAGCGTGTTGACTCCGGGTTGTCTGACGTTACTCTTATCCATAGCCCCAGATGGACTAACTATGCGAGTGGTGGCATAGACAATGGTGCTCTTAGCCTGATCGTGATCGTAGACATTTTTTAACTCAGTCCCAGTATTAATTGGCGTATTTAAGAAGGTAGAAACCTCAATGGTGTCATCCCCTGCACCACCATTAATCTTGGACGTTCCAATCGAGCTTTGGATATAGTCATTGCCGCTGCCCCCATCAATTAAGGTGGCGCGATCGCTCAAAATCATGTCATTGCCTGCACCGCCTTTGACTTCTGTGAGGATAGTATTGGCATCAGCAACCATTGAAACGTTATAGGATTTATATACTTTAAGTGTGTTGTTCGGTTCCTCTATCCAGGCAGTCGGACGCAATTTAAAGCCATAAAGAACATCATCACCCTCTCCACCATGAATCACTTCAGCGCCTTGCAGAATATCATTGCCTCCATAGCCAAACACACCGTTTAAGTTAGAAACTTGGGTGTTGGCGGCGTTATCTCCTGTATACAGTTCATAAGATTTAAAGGTATGCCCCTCAATGGGAATGTCACCATATTCAACATTGCCATTAACCAAAGTTTCTACGCCGCTAATCACATTATTCACCGCATATTTCAACAGAGTAGACGTACTTTTGAGCAGACTGGGAGCAAGCATGGGATAGGTCATAACAGTATTAATGGTGGCATTTGCTAAAACCGTTCCAGCTTGTCCGTACCAGGTGTCACCTAAACTAAAATCGCCTAGATACGCTCTGTTATCTCCCAAGTACGATGTAATCCCTGCGCCATTAAAGGCCACACTCAAAATTTGTCCCCCAAATGCAACCGCAGCCATAGTTGGTGAGAAAGAATTTCTGAGATTAGTTGTGCTTGGCGCGACTAGCGCTTTAGCATAACCAAACGCATCATTGGCGGCTAATCCCGTGCTAATCAGATCATCGATTCCAGCTTCTTGCCTCAATTGATAATTAACCGTATTTTGGATGGCGTAGACTGACAGTTGAAGCGGATCACTCAGATCGGCAGTTGTTTCAACGCCCGAATGCTGAACCACTTGATTGTCGAGCTGCTCGGAAAGCGCAACCATATCCGATTGCCATTGGGGTGAGTCTAACAGACTGACTTGAAGGTCTTTATTGCTGAGGGCAACAACCACATCATTTTCCGCAAAGCCGACAATATCGGCATACCCATCCCCATCCACATCCGCTAACTGTCGAGAATTGCGGTCAAAACTTCCCCAGTTATCATTAATCGTGAATTTTGTGGTGGCGGTTTTCAGACTTTGAAATGTGCCATCGCCATTGGAAAAAGCAATGCTGGTCTCACTTTCACCAAAGCCAACAATATCAGCCTTGCCATCCCCATTCACATCCGCTAACTGTCGGGGCAAGCGATCGAAACTGGTCCAGTCGCCATCTTGGGGGGTAAAGGCATTAAGGCCGGTCGCTTGCAGTGATTGGAATGTGCCGTTGCCGTTGGAGAGGGCAATGACCACATCATTTTCCGCAAAGCCAACAATATCAGCATCTCCATCTCCATCAATATCTGCTAAATGCCGAGAATTGCGATCGAAACTATTCCAGCCGCCATCTTGGGGGGTAAAAGCATTGAGGCCGGTCGCTTGCAGTGATTGAAATGTGCCGTCGCCGTTGGAGAGGGCAATGACCACATCATTTTCCGCAAAGCCGACAATATCAGCATCTCCATCCCCATCAATATCTGCTAAATGCCGAGAATTGCGATCGAAACTATTCCAGCCGCCATCCTGGGGGGTAAAGGCATTGAGGCCAGCCGCTTGAGACGATTGAAATGTGCCGTCGCTGTTGGCGATCGCAACGACCACATCATGTTCAGCAAAACCGACAATATCAGCCTTGCCATCCCCATTCACATCCGCTAGCTGTCGAGCGTTGCGGTCAAAACTTTGCCAGCCATCATTCACCGTAAATTCTGTTGTGGCGGTTTTCAGACTTTGAAACGTGCCATCGCCGTTGGAGAGCGCAACGCTGGTGTGACTTTCACCGAAGCCGACAATATCGGCATACCCATCCCCATTCACATCTGCTAAATGCCGAGGATTGCGATCGAAACTATTCCAACCGCCATCTTGGGGGGTAAAGGCATTAAGACCCGTTGCCTGAGCGTCGCCAATGACAAATTCCTGTTCCGCACCGCTCAACACATGCAATTGGTAACTCAGATCGCCAAAGGTGCTATCGCCATTTTCATCCCAGCTGTGCTGACCTGTATTCGAGAGCTGGGCTTTACTCGTCTGGCTGGAATAGTCGATCGCGCCGGAGAGGGCAGTGCCGTTTTTGAGGAAGGTGTTGTTGGTGCTGTTGTGGGTGAGGCGATCGCCGTCCTTCAAACCGCTATTCAACGTTGCGCCATTCTCAATCAAGAAAAAGCCGAGCTTGGTTGCTCCGGTGGGTAAACTGCTGCTGGGAATGGTAATTCGCGTCCCTTCCCCACTATGCTCACTCACCTCGGCAAAAATCACCTTGCCTTCAAGCACCGTGCCGCTGTCATTGGTGAAGTAGTAGCCCAGAGAGGTATCGCTACTGGCGTTATTGGCGAGTAACTTGTCAATATTGATCGTCAGATCTTCGGTGGTAATTAATTCCCAAAGACCATTGGTGGGGTCGAGTAGCGTTGCCATGATGCTGTGCCTCGTGCGTGGAGATGGAAATGAGCTTGGAGGGGTTGTATGGGCTTTCCTGAAGCTCACTTTCATCATGCGAAATCGACCCCACCGAAGTCTGTCGGTTTTGTCGGGTCTTGGGCGGGGCGATTGTCGGGTAAAATTCCGACACTCTAGGTCTTGACTTTTTTGGGAATATATGGATAAAACAAAACCCCCTTGCTAAGGGGGTCGGCGCAGCCGGGGGGATTTTGGGTCTTGGGAAATTCGTGTCAGTCCACCACACAGAGGGTTGCAAGCGTTCACCAGACCTTCCCCCCTTCGTAAGGGGAGTGACGCCGCAAGCGGCTGGGATAAGGGTTTTATTGTTATTGTGAGATCTCTGCGATGGTGGCCTAAACCCGACCCACCCCGGTCTGCGCTGCGCTTGACCGCCCCTTCCAAGAGGGGATTTTGGGTCACACATCTCCTCTTGGGAGGAGTCCCCGACAGGGGGAGGTGGGTCGGGTTCACTGCACTTTTTGGGGGCATTGAAATCGGAATTCTAGATCGATTCAAGAGAAGAATTTTATCCCTATGGACAGCCACTCGGCGTACTCGTTGGCGACCCAGAAATATCATCAAACCCTGTATTATTTGCCCCCACATTGGCAAAATCCACAAAGCTCACCGTTGAACCTGTAAATACCGTCAAATTCAGATCATTCCCACCACCACCAAAGACATTCGGTCTTCGGCTAGTATTCCCACTGAAATCAGCAATACAGAGAGTACTCGACGCATTAAAAAGCGTTCCGACTAAAATACTATGCTGTCCTGCTTGTTGAATTGAATTATTAGTAATTTTTGCATTATTAAGCGTCCCTCCACTGTTTATTAGTGCAGTAATTCCATCAGATAAACTCCCCGATGTAGAAACGGTGTTACCCAACATATCAACATAATTGATCGTTCCTCCACTCCTTGCCATTATCTGAATACCAGGAGCTTCTGCCCCTGAAACTGTAACGGAATTACTGGATATGGTTGTGTTATTGATTGTGCCTTGATTGGCATAAGCCTGAATACCCACCGCTTCTTCTCCCAAAGTTGAAACAGTATTACTGGATATGGTGGTGGTATTGAGCAAGCCATTCTTCCTGATCCGCATGTTAATGCCATTTGCACCATTACCGACAGTGGAAACAGTATTATTGGTAATGCTTGTATTATTGACTGAGGTGCCGTAAGCCGAAACAAAAATGCCGTGAGCGTTACTCCCTGTGGTGGCAATCGTATTACTGGATATCGTTACCCTATCGAGCCCGATCGCATAGTAGGTATAAAGATAAATCCCCTGAGCCTGGTTATTGGTGGTGGCAATAGAATTACTGGCTATGGTGATGTCATTTACACTACTGCCAAAATCGATATAGGCATAAATTCCATTAGACTGTGTCCCGACTGTAGAAATCGAATTATGACGAATCGTGGCGTGTCTAATCGCAGTGCCATTAGAACTGTAAAGACTAATGGCATTAGAGCGATTGCCTGTTGTGGCAATGGCATTATTCACGATCGTGGTATTGCTCACTATCCCACCCGTACTCGCACGCACATCCATTCCATCACTATTGTCACCAGCAATTGAAACAGTGTTACCTGATAGAGTCGTGTTGTTGATCGTGCCATTGTTGAAGGCTAAGGTGAAAATGCCATCGCTGAAGTTTTGAGTTGTTGAAATACTGTTATTCGCTACTGTGGTATTGCTGATTGTGCCCCCATGGGCACGGAGATCAATCCCGGTTGACTCACCCCCTCCAACTGTCACGGTATTGCCTGAAATTGTTGTCTGGCGAAGCGTACTGCTACTATTGGCTAAGGCGTAAATGCTATAAACTTCACCGCCTGAAGTGGCAACGGTGTTGTCTGAGATCGTGGCATTGCTGACTGTGCCCTTCGTCGCCTGGACGAAAATGCCATGGGCATCGCTGCTTGTAGTTGTGATTTGATTGCGGTCAATCGTAACGTCGCTCACATCGATCGCATCCACGCCCCGATTTCGAGAGGGCGGTTGAATCTCAAACCCTGAGACGGTGGTGCTATTGCCCATCGTTATCGTGCTTTCAATCAGGGGCAATGTGCCTGTGCCCGAACCCGGTAACTGGAACGTGAACGGGGCATCACTCAACCCCGCAACCTGGGTTTTGAGATCCGCAAAGTGGCTCACACCCGTTGAGAGCACCCGCACCTGGTCGGGAATTGTGAAGCCATTCATACCGGAGCGATCGCCCGCGTCCACATACACAATGTCATTGCCTGCGGTGGCAGCGATCGCAGTGGCACTGGTCACTTCACCAAACGGATTTTCTACCGTGCCATTGCCCCCAGTTGCCCCGTCGGTGACATGGATAAAGCGGTATTCTTCGCCTGTATCTGGGTTGATCGCAGGTTTGGTGATGTCTTGGCGATCGATGGCGATCGTGTTTTGTCGCCGCACGGGTTGGCCGAGTCGAGTTAACGTTGATTCGTCAGGGTTGCGGGGCGATCGCCCACCCAGCAACGCCGCAATTTGAAAACTAATATTTGTACCGAAGTTACCATCGGAGGAAATAGCCAGACCCGCCTGGTAGCGATCGCCAAACTCCGCCAACAGCCGCCCCCGCACCCCGACAAACGAACCTGCCCCTTGCGCTGAGAGGAAATAGGGGTTGAGATAGCCGTAGAGCTGACCCCCGTCCCAATCCAGAAACTTGTAGCCTGCTTCGAGGTCAAAGCCCGTCATCGCCACCTCGGCAGTGCGGGTGATCAAGAGCTGATAGCCCGAGAATTCGCCCCGTCGCAGGGGCACGATTTCTTGGCGGGCATCTCCCAAGGGTAGATAGGCGTTAAACCGTGCTTCCCAGTCCTTCGCCAACACCTCTGCCCCCAAACCCAGTTGCCAGAACGTATTCCGAAACTCTGTCCGGTGCTGATCCACTCCCACATAACCGCCCCAAACCAAATCACTGGCAGCATCAAACTGGCGATAGCCGATCCTGGCATTGCCACCATAGGCTGCATCATGGGTAAACAGGCGCATTTGACCTTCAAAGAAGAAAGTACTTTCGCCAGGAACTTGGCTAAAGGGGATAAAGACAGAGACTTCACCAAAAGCACTACTTTCACCGAGTTCAGTTCCAGTTTGGAAGCGGGCAGCCCAGCGATCGCGGAGTTTCGGCAATTCTGAAGCAGTGGCCGGATTTAACGCTTCTCCATTTGGCTGAAACTCGGATTTTGTGGGCAATGCCCGCCCTACGGTTGATGAAGTCGCAACGGCTTGAGTTTCCAATTCCGGAATAATTTCCGCTTGCACCACATCACAATAGAAGGAGAGGATAACCGTTAGTGCAAGGGCAGAGCAAAAGCGTTCGAGTATCATCTTCGTCGGGTTGAGCGGTTGGCGCAGAGGGCGTTTCACGGTTGCAATTCGCCTTAACTTCATCCTCTCGAAGTCACCCTAGCCCCGTCTGTCGGAAATGTCGGGGCTTAATTGTCGGTTTTGTCGGGTCTTGATTGGGTAGCAATAAAAATCCCTGCCCGGAGGCAGGGAAGGAAGAAATTCCTGGGGAGGAAGTTCTAGCCTGGATTATTCATGAGGCAGGGGAGACACCTGCTACGGTTTTTTCGTGCCACTTGTAGTGCGGGCATCTTGCCCGCCACTTGATTCCACTGAGTGCCCAGCGATTTTGGATGAGAATCATTCTGTTATACTCGTCGCAAATCTGTAGTTGTATCGATTTTTCAGGTTTGTAGGTCAGCGATGTCATGTTTTAGAACCGTAAAATATACTGTGGCTTGTCTGTCGTGGAGCGCAATCCAAGTTCTGCTGTCAATTTCGCCGTCTCAAGCGTTGCAGGAGTCTTCTGTAACTGAAGGGGCGGTTCAGCTGTTTTCTGAGCAGCATTCAGAACGGGTCTGGTGGGGTTGTTCTGAACTGGAGATCAGAGGATATATTGGGAATTTAATTGAGACAGCCAATCCGGCGGCATTTGATGCGATCGTGGCTTGTGGTAATGAATCTGTGCCTGCTTTAGCTGAGGTTTTGAGCGATCGCAATGATTTTTATGGTAATAATCCTGATTTAAGAGTTGATGATAGTGTTCAACTACTGATCATTGCTGCACTTGGAGAAATTGGGACATCAGCATTACCCGCGTTGCCTAATTTGCTTGGCTCGATTTATACGAATCACTGTTATAACCATGGAGAACTTTTAGAGCAAGGGAATGAGAAAAATGATTTTATTGCCAATACCTTGAATCAATTGGGCACGGATCTTGAAAGTTGGACGATACATCTCTCAATCGCTCTAAGGGAGCACAATTCACGAGGAGCTGCAAGAGGCCTGAGTCTGATCGGTTCAGAAGCAATCCCCACATTGCTTGACGCACTTCAAAACAAGAGTCCATCAGTTCGGTCTACTGCTGTCAGGGCACTGGGCAGTATTGGCCCAGAGGCGATAGAAGTGATACCAGCGTTGATCGAGACGCTTGATGATGAGGATTTGTGGGTACGGCTGAGTGCTTTTAGAGAACTGCGCAGTATTGGCCCAGAGGCGTTAGGAGCAGTACCCGCGCTGATTGAGGCACTTACAGATGAGGATTCACGGGTGAGAGATGCTGCTGCTGAGGCGCTGGGTAATATTGGGCCAGGGGCAGCAGCAGCAGTACCCGCGTTGGTTGAGGCACTTACAGATGAGGATTCATTGGTGCGAGATGCTGTTGCTAAGGCGCTGGGTGATATTGGTGCAGGGGCGATAGAAGCAATACCCGCATTGATTGAGGCACTTACAGATGAAGAGTCACGGGTACAAGAGGCTGCGGCTGAGGCACTCGGTAATTTTGGGTCAAGGGCAGCAGTAGCAGTACCCGCGCTGATTGTGGTGCTTGAAGATGAGGAATCATGGGCACACTCTGAGGCGGCTGAGGCATTGGGGAATATTGGTTCAGGGGCAAGAGAAGCAGTGCCAGCGCTGGGCAAGGCGCTTATCGATGAGAGGTCATGGGTACGAGATGCTGCTGCTGATGCACTTGAGAAAATTGGCCCGGAAGCAATAGAAGTGATACCTGTGTTGATTGAGGCGCTTGAAGACGAAAATCAATGGTCACGATCTGTCGTTGCTAGGGAACTGGGAAACATCGGCTCAGAAGCGATACCTGCGCTGATCGAGGTGCTTGGCGGCGAAAATTCATGGGCACGCTCTGCTGCTGCTGAAGCACTTGGACGTATTGGCCCAGAGGCGATAGAAACAGTACCCATGTTGATTGCAGCCCTGAAAGATGAAGAGCCACGGGCACGCTCTACTGCTGCTAGGGCGTTGGGAAACATTGACCCAGAGGCGATAGAAGTGGTATCAGCATTGATCGAAGCTCTCAAAGATGAGGATTCATGGGTACGATTTGCTGCTGCTGAGGCACTGGATGATATTGGCCCAGAGGCGATAGAAGCAGTACCCGAATTAATTGAAGCACTTGATGATGAGGATTGGTCAGTACGTTCTAGTGTTGCTACAACCCTAGCAAACATTGGCCCAAGGGTAAGAGAAGTAGTTCCTGCATTGATCGAGGTGTTTGAAGATGAATATTCATTGACACGGTCTGCCGCTGCTGAGATCCTTGGAGAAATTGGCCCAGAGGCAAGAGATGCGGTTCCTGTGTTGGTTGAGGCACTTGAAGATGAAGATTTGTCAGTACAGTTTGCTGTAGCTAGGGCACTTGGAGAAATTGGCCCAGAGGCAAGAGATGCGGTTCCTGCATTGATCGCGGTGCTGAGAAATAAGGACTTATCATCACAGTCTGCTGCTGAGGCTCAGGGGAATCTCAACATCCAGACAAGGTCATCTATTTTTCACTCATGGTTCTCGCCCTCATCGTTACGATCTACTGCGGCTTGGGCACTTGGAGAAATTGGCCCAGAGGCAAGAGATGCAGTCCCTACGTTGATCGAGGTGCTGAGAGATGAGGATTCAGCAGCACAGTCTGCTGCTGAGGCTCAGGGGAATCTCAACATCCAGGTAGGGCTATTGACTCCATATTCATCGTTACGGTCTGTTGTGGCTAGGGCACTTGGAGAAATAGGCTTAGGGGCAGTAGAAGAAATACCCACGTTAATTGAGATACTTAAAGATGAAGATTTAGGGTTGCGGTTGGCTGCGATTGAAATCTTGGGCGATATTGGCCCAGAGGCGATAGAAGCAGCACCTGCACTGATCGAGGTGCTGAAAGATGAAGATTTATTGTTACAGTCTGCTGCCGAGTCATCGAGAAATCATGGTTTCCGAGTGATGCCATCTCCATCTCCATCACCTTCATCATTACAATATGCTGCGGCTAGGGCACTTGAAAATATTAGTCCAGAGTCAATATCAGCATTGATTGAAGTGATTGCCAATGGCGATTCAAATGTACGAATTTCGGCGATTAGGTTACTCGGTCATCATAGGGAGTCTTTTGGGAAAGAGGTTGTTCCTGCTTTGCTACTTGCCCTTAATGATGAGGACTGGCAAGTGCGTCGGGCTACGATCAGAGAGCTTGGTCATATGGGCGCTGATGCAGAAGAAGCGATACCTGCACTTTCAGGAATATTCCTCGATGAATATCAACTCATATATGTTCGTGCTGCTGCTGTCAAGGCAATGCAGGAAATTGGATCTCTAGAATCAACTATTGTTCAAAAAAACATAAAGAGACTGCTGGAAAAGTATTAAAAATAGAATCAGTAATTCGATCTTTTATTCCATATAATTGGTGTGTTTCGGCTGGAGGCCCAGCAGGCTCAACACGTAGCGTAAGAGATGATTCAGCATCACGTCATGAGACATTGGCCATGTGTAGAATCGCAGCAATTCGCAGGATTTTAAGATGGAAATGCGGTGGCTAAATCATGAAAGATGTTAGATACCTCAATGGTTATGAGAAGTAAGCCACAAAAACTTGATTTTGCCAATGCCAATATCCAAGGGCTGGATTTAAGTGGTCAAGATCTCAGCGGTGCAAATTTCAACAATGCTCAAGCGGGTCTTTCAAAGTTCGGGAAAATTGGTTTATGGCTCGTTATCTTCATATTAGGCTTACTTGCAGGCTTAGTCTCTGGCTACTCAGGTGCGTTTATCAGTAATCTCTTATTTGATCAAGATGCAAACCTATTTTTCGGTGTTGCAGCACTCATCATCCTATTGTTCTGTCTGGCGGTTACACTCCTTCAAGGCTTGGGTCTAACCTTAGTCGTGATCGCTGAAGCAATTGTTGCTGTGCTTATTGCCATCATGGCAATTGTCCCAGATGCCTCTGTGCATTTAGCAACAGATGCACAATTCACCGTGTTAGCCATTGCTAGCTCAATGGCTGGCGTGATTAATACATCCATTGCCACAGCGCTGGCCAGAGCCATCAAGCTCGTGTTCCCCAGAACATTGATCTTGATTGTTGTCAGTATTGGGATTAGCTTCGGTGTCCTGTTTGGCGTTAGAGAAATATGGGGCTACCCGATCGCGGCGTTCGTTGGTGTGTCTTCGACGACAATTGGGGGCTATGTGGGCTGGTGGTCAATGGCTGGTGTACGGCGGTATCGTGTGATTCGGTTTTTAGCCCAAGTCCTGATCACAAAAGCTGCAACCAGCTTCCGTGGGGCAGATCTGACCGCCGCAGACTTCTCCAATGCAACCTTGAGCAATGTTGACTTAAGAGCAGCCACGCTAACGCGAACGAATTGGTTTATGGCCAAAGGATTAGAGTCTGCCCGCTTAGAAAATACTTATCTTGAAAATCCGAGGGTGCAGAATCTTGTGCGCACCAAAAATGGTCAAAATCAACAGTTTGATTATTTAAACCTGCGTGGACTGCATTTAGAAGACGCGAATCTAGAAGGGGCGAGTTTCATTGGTGCGGACTTGAGCGGTTCCACGTTACGTCGGGCTAACCTGAGCGGTGCAAAACTCGCCAAAACCCAACTCCATGAAGTTGATCTCACCTCAGCTTGTCTGACTGGTGCGGTGATTGAGAGCTGGGGCATTTCAAGCAATACCCGGCTCGACCATATCAACTGTGACTTTATCTACACTCGCCTGCCGACTCAAGATAATCTTGACCCCCACCGGAAACCAGACAACAAAAATGAACAATTCAGACCCGGAGATTTCTCAGACTTTGTTGCTCCCTTTCTCAAAACCCTTGATCTTTATCAAACTCAATATATTGATATTCGCGCGATCGGCCGTCAATTTAGAACCTTGGATTTCTTCCACCATGAATCTATTGACCCCACCGCGATCGCTATTGCATTTCAGCAGTTAGCAGCCAAGAATCCTGAAGCCAATTTAGAACTCCTGACCTTACAAGGACGAAGTCAAGAACGAGTCCGTCTGCAAGCGAAAATTGCTGAGGGGTCTGATCCAGATCAGCTTGCTGCTGAATATTTTGAGAATTATAATAATGTGCAGTCATTGACGCGCAACGCCCGGCAAGCCCTATTAAGAAGTATTGAAGAGAAAGACTCGCGGATTCGTAGCCTCGAAAAGCTCTTAGAAAATGCCCTCGCTCAACCCAAATATTATGTCCAAACTTACACTGAAGGAGACTACACCATGACTGAAAATAAAGGGAATATCAATGTCAGTGATGTGGGCGGCAATGTGAGTGGGGTAGCGGCTGCTAAAGATCTGGCTATGACGGGTGTCGCAATGGGTGAAATCAGCGGTACTGTTACCAATACCATCAATCAGCTAGCCGATGCTCTTGAACCCGAAAAACCCGGACTTAAAGAACTGCTGTCTCAATTACAGGCCGCGATCGAAGCAGAAGCGGAATTGACGGATGATGATAAAGTCGAAGCCCTAGAGCAAGTCAAACTGCTTGCCGAAGTCGGGCGTCAACCCCAAGACAATGCCCTCCAAAAAGCCGCTAAAACGTCCATAAAAATTCTCAGAGGCACCGCTGCCAGCCTGCCCGATGCTGCCCAATTGGTTGAAGCCTGTGCAGAACTGCTTCCCGCGATCGCTACATTGCTGGCCTTAACCTAGTTGGATTAAGGCGTCATCCTTATGAAGTAATAAAAGCATTGACATAATAATACAGGGCACTTGAAGGTCGATCAAAGCTGAATAATCTTTGAATTTTTTGTGTTGTTAACTAACCCCAAACTCGCTTTAAATCCAACACAAAACCCGATAGAACAGGTTCCCCTGAAACCGTTGCTGGATTCTCCAAAATCTCCACCGCCTTATCGGGTCGATAAACTTCCACTGTTCGTTTTTTCGGATTCAATAACCAACCCAACTGCGCCCCATTTGCCAAATACTCCGCCATCTTGGCTTGCAACCCCTTGACCGTATCCGACTCCGAGCGCAACTCCACCACAAAATCAGGGCAAATTTCAGCAAACGTCCCCTTTTGCTCTGGTGTAAGCGCATCCCAACGCGCCTGACTCACCCAAGACGCATCCGGCGATCGATTCGCTCCATTTGGTAACTTAAAGCCTGTGGAAGACTCAAATACTTTCCCCGGTTCTCCCGCATTACGCCACCAAAGATATAGCTCACCAGAAATACCACTATTCCGTTCACCAGTTTGCCAACCTGTGGGGGGATTCACAATCAGTTCTCCTTGGGCAGTGCGTTCTAAGCGTAACTCTCGGTTGCTAGCAGCAAGCGCCTCAAACTGCTCAGGCGTGACGATCAGGCGCAACGCAGGGGGCAGATTGAGGGCTAAGGTGGGGACAACTATGGGTTTGGGGGGAGTCTGTACCATCTGGGTCTCCGAACGTATTCAAAATGCAAAACTCACTGAACAACACCTTGGCTCTGGTTCATTCTAACTAATTTGTGTTCAGCTTGCTCTGCACCACCAAAATCACTGGAATCAACAAAAACGTTGCCGCCCAGCCCCACGGATGGATTAAAGCTCCAGCGATCGCCAGCACAGAAACCAACGGCTCCACATAACTTTCTTGGCGCACTCCACGAATGGTTAAATCTTCTAAATCCTCGCTAACCAGCCGTCGATTTTGGGTTGCATACATCCAAGCTGCGGTAGAAAACACACCTACACCTGCTGCCACCAAACTATAAAACACCTGCACCGCAAACACCGTATCATACCCATTACTCAACGCATTGGCATAGGGCAGCAGCACCACAAACAACAGCGAGAGCAACGTCAGCCAGAGATGTACCGTATCCGTGCGTTGGTAATGCTTGAACTGATGCAGATGAGACGTCCAATAAAATGCGATCACAATAAAGGTTAGGGCATAGGTTCCCAGGCTGGGTAACTGTGCCTGCAAAAGGTCAGTCACCTGTTGAGCACTGAGATCTTCTGGTGGGATCGTCTCAAATGTTAGTGCCATAACGGTCATGGCGACTGCAAAAATAAGATCGCTAAGGCGAGCCAAGCGTTGAATAGAGCGCTGATTGGTTTCGGTGAGCATTGATTATGGATAGAGGTTAGAGTATTTCGTTACGAGGCATTCTCTCAAAGAGCACCCCACTAGCCCGATTGAGTTGTCGTCCCAACTTATCTCCTTCGCCTACGGCTTATTATTTTGCCTCTGGTTCTTACTTAAAGCGTGGGGCAGTCAATTTGCTTGGTTTGATGCTGCCTTTGTATCGGCGATGTCCGGTATTTTCCTTCCAATTCCGATTCTTGGCCCATTACTGCTCGGGAAGGCGATCGCGTCCTGTCTGGTTTAGCCAAACCTATAAGCCAAGCAACCCACCGCAGGGCAGCAGGAAAGGAACGTGATATAGTGGGAGACTGTGTTTTTAATTATTGATTATTACTAGGAATTGAAGGAGGCCGGCCGTGAGTCAGCGGACATTTGGGGGAAGCAAACGGAAACAAAAGCGCAAATCTGGATTTCGTGCCCGGATGCGCACAAAAAACGGACAGCGAGTGATTCGCTCCCGTCGCAGCAAGGGTAGACATCAGCTCGCCGTTTAGATGTTTTCTCCAGCAGAGCCAGTCCTGAAACTGAGCTTGCTCTCTGACGGAATAGATTTTGTAGACATAATCGGTCAGACTCTGTTGAACCATTCTATATGGGACTGCCTAAACCCTATCGACTGAAGCATTGGCGGCATTTTCAGCAAGTCTATGAACGCGGTCGTCGTTACACGGGGCGCTATTTGGTGCTCCGTTGTTTTTGGGTGGCGAACGCTACCCCTTGCCCGATTCAGATTGGCATAGCCGTCGGGAAGCGTATCAGCAAAAAAGCGGTGGTACGCAATCGCCTCAAGCGTCAGATTCGCGCCGCCCTGCATCCGCTTCTACCAGAGTTAGCAACCAATGTCCAAATTGTCATCGGCGTCAAGCCTGGGATTTTGGAGTGCGAATGTGAACATTTTTTGCGAGAATTGAAACAGTTATTGACAAAGGCTGAGGTCTGGAATGGGCATTAAGGAAACGCCATTTTTTGAAGGTGGGCCCCATATTGGGGATTTGATCCTCAATATTTTGTTGGGATTTACGGTAATTTGCTTGCCCTTGACAGTGGGGGCAATTGTTCGAGCGTTATGGCTACGTTATCGGATTACCGATCGCCGCGTTTCGGTTACTGGGGGTTGGCAAGGGCGCGATCGTACCGACATCATCTATTCAGAAGTGGTCAAGATTGCTAGCGTTGCTCGGGGCGTTGGTCTTTGGGGCGATATTGTCCTCACTTTACGAGATGGGAATCGTCTTGAAATGCGAGCCATCCCCCGCTATCGTGCCATCAGTGACTACATTGCCGAGCGAGCCGCCGCCAAAACTGGTGTGCCACTTGAGACGATCAAGATCTAGCCCAATAGCGCTTTGGAGGCGATCCGGCAATCGCCCAACTGCTCACCAACTGTGTTGAACCTTTTACATCTCGCTCATTCACCCCGCTTTTACGCTCAAAACGTATGGACTTAGGTATCGGATTTATTTCCACAAACATCATGTTGCCAATCCTGGACTTTTTCCACGGGATTGTGCCCAGCTACGGCTTTGCGATTATTGCCTTGACCCTGGTGATTCGTTTTGCGGTTTTTCCCCTGAGCGCTGGCTCGATTCGCAACATGCGTCGCACTCGGATTGCCCAGCCGATGATGCAAAAGCGGATGAAGGAGGTACAGGAGCGCTACAAAGACGACAAACAAAAGCTCCAGGAGGCGATGGGCGATATTTATAAAGAATATGGCAATCCTTTAGCAGGCTGCCTCCCTCTCGTCTTTCAATTACCGATCCTTTGGGCGCTCTTTACAACGTTGCGGGGTTCACCGTTCACGGACATCAACTACACCGTAGATTTGCAAATTTTGCCCCAGGAGCAAGCGGCTGTCGTTCAGCTCCAACCCTATGCTACGAAGCCCCAAAATATCTATCTAACGACCGATAATCACTATTCCTTAGCTGCCACTATCCCTAGTGGTAACAATATTGGTGTGGGGGATGAG
This sequence comes from Spirulina sp. SIO3F2, assembly GCA_010672165.1. Classification (GTDB taxonomy): domain Bacteria; phylum Cyanobacteriota; class Cyanobacteriia; order Cyanobacteriales; family Spirulinaceae; genus SIO3F2. Next base: position 28,286 of record JAAHHN010000041.1, read on the forward strand.
ACCCAAGTTCAGTTTGCCACTCCTGAAGGCATCACCTTGGCGAGCTTAATTGAGAATTTTCCAAACACCAAAGCCCAGCCCCATTGGACCGTCACCAAAGGCGAAGGTTTAGTTGATGTGGATGATCAAGGTATGGTGCGAGCGATCGCCCCTGGTAACGTGACCCTGCAAGGTACGATTCCGGGTTTAGCTGCGGATGAAGGCTTCCTGTTCATCAAGGCCCTTGGGCGTGTGGGTGCACGGGGCGATGATGGTGTGATTCACTGGGATATCGTGGCGATGGTGCTCTTTTTCGGGGTCAGCACCTACTTCAGTCAACAGCTGACCAACTCGCAACCTGGCCCCAAAACCGAGCAAAGCGAGCAGCAACAAATGATCACCAAAATCACCCCCATCATGTTCTCGGGGATGTTTCTGGTGTTTCCGCTGCCGTCTGGGGTGTTGATGTATATGGTCGTTGCCAACATCTTCCAGACGGTTCAGACGTTCCTTTTGATGAAAGAACCCCTACCCGATAACTTGCAAAAGTTGGTTGAGGAACAGGAAAAAGCGGAAAAACGCGCAGCCAAGCGTGAAGAACAATTGCCCTTTGAGCGTAAGCGTAAGAAGAAAGAAAAGACCTCAGGCTAAACTGGTATGAATGGCGCAGCCACAATGTCAGTTCGCGCCCATAGTTTTTTGGAGAGATTGGTGATGAATGACGCAGAGCAACGGGGCAAAGTTTGGCTAGAGAAACTTCTAGACCTGATGCAGATTGCTGCTCCGGTTGAAGTTTCGACAATGCCAGAGATTGATGATGCCTGTTGGCTCAAAATTGTCCCGGACGAACTGACCACACGGCAGGTTGAAACCTTGCTTGGGACAGACGGCAAGACGATTGATGCCATGCAGTATTTGGCGAATGCGTTGCTCAATATGGGCCTTGCACCGGATGACCGTCAGCCTTATACCCTAGATTTAGCTGACTATCGTCAACAGCGTCACACAGTGCTCAATGAGCAGGTGGAAACAGCGATCGCCCAGGTGCGCAGTAGTGGTCAAGAAGTGGAAATGCCCCCCCTCTCTGCGGCCGAGCGCCGCCAAGTCCATACCATGTTCAAAGCTTTTGAAGATCTTGAAACTGAAAGTCGGGGGTCTGAGCCCAACCGTCGGATTTTTGTGCGCTTGCGGGTTGGGGAAGGTTAATGGCGTAAGGGATAATTAAAAATCTTCTTGTAGGGGTGAGTTTTCCTCGTCCAAACCTCTCTTATTACACCCCTCACATCTTTTCTTTGTACGGAGTGCAGGCTTGGTTTCCGTGCCCCCACGTAACCTTTAACACCATCCTGCCAATGAATTAGGTGGGTTTGGGGCAGGGAGACCCAGCCCCTACCTGAAAAACTCTGGGTTTTCTTTTTTCTTTCAGGAACATAAAACAGCCCTGCTACTCCAATAGGAGTGTGAGCTAAACGTTAGGGGCCGAGACGCCCATTGAGGATTTGAACCTTTAGCGATATGCTATCCGGCTAACGTTACATGGTCTGATGAAGAAAAGCCTTTGAATTCGAGCTTTGCTGTGGAGGAAATCACTGGTGAAACCCTTATATATTCCGCAAATTCGTCAGGCAACTGGCTCAAAACTTGAAATTACTGTCAATGATGCGATCGAGGGTCTCGAAACCTTAACCCCAGTTCGGGGTGAGATGAGCATCATTCATCACCTAAGCTATTTGGAGGTCAACGCCACGGTTGAGACGATCGCCACCTTAGTCTGCCATCGTTGTCTAAAGCATTACAATCATCGCCTACAAGTGGATACCCAGGAACTGATTTGGCTTGAAGACCCTGCGCCCGACCCTGAAGAGCGTAGCGATTCACAACAGGGAGATTTAAGTGAAACCCTTTCCCCCCAAGGCTACTTTGACCCCCTTAACTGGCTCTATGAGCAACTCAGTTTGGCAACACCTTTGCAGCAGATCTGTGGCGATGCCTGCGAAGGTGTTGAGCCAACGCTAGCCCAAACCACGCCTGTGCTCGATAGCCGTTGGTCAGAATTGGCAGCCTTGAAACAACAGCTGAATGGCGGTAATGAGGAGATGAATTAATGAGCTTTCAAGAGGAATTGGGTCTACTGCTGCGAGCTTGTTATCCCTTGCTCTACATTGCGACGCCAGAAGAAGAGCGCCTAGAAGTGGCGATTCGGGCCTGTGCTCAACAGGGCAACCCGCGAGGGGTGTATGTCTGGGACTTTGTAGAGGGCTATCAAGACAATCCCAACAATGCGGGAACGGGACAGCGCAACCCCCTGCAAGCGTTGGAGTATATTGAAAAGCTCCCGAGTAATACCGCTGGCATTTTTGTCCTGCGGGACTTTCAGCGGTTTCTCGACGATATTTCAGTGGCGCGGAAACTCCGCAACTTAGCGCGATCGCTCAAGGCCCAACCCAAAAATATTGTCATCGTGGCACCCGATTTGGTGATTCCCACCGAGTTGGCTGAGGTGATCACAGTGGTGGATTTTCCGCTACCTACCCCGGCTGAGTTGCGGACAGAAATTAAACGCTTACTCGCCCATAACCCACTACCCGATGCGCTGCTAGCCGATTTAGTCCGTTCCGCTCAAGGCCTCTCGCTAGAGCGGGTTCGGCGGGTGCTGACGCGGGCAATCGCCCAGCATGGCAGCATTCAACCGGAGGATGTGGAACTGGTGCTGACGGAAAAGCAGCAGTCGATCCGCCAAACTCAAATTTTAGATTTCTACCCCACCCAAGCCCAAATCTCGGATATTGGTGGTCTCGACAATCTCAAAGACTGGCTGATTCGGCGCGGCGGGGCGTTTAGCGATCGTGCCCGGGACTATGGCCTGCCCTATCCTCGGGGCTTACTGTTGGCGGGTATTCAAGGCACTGGTAAATCTCTAACAGCAAAAGCGATCGCCCACCATTGGCATCTGCCGCTGCTGCGGTTGGATGTGGGTCGCCTATTTGGTGGTCTGGTGGGGGAATCGGAATCACGCACCCGACAGATGATGAGTTTGGCAGAGGCGTTGGCCCCCTGTGTGCTGTGGATTGATGAGATTGACAGGGCTTTCAGTGGCATGGATAGCCGAGGGGATGCGGGAACCAGCAGTCGGGTGTTTGGCACAGTACTCACTTGGCTGGCGGAAAAGACGTCGCCTGTGTTTGTGGTGGCCACTGCCAACCAGATCGAGCACTTACCGCCGGAGATGCTGCGTAAGGGCCGATTTGATGAGATTTTCTTTGTGGGGTTGCCCTCCCAAACGGAGCGGGAAGCAATTTTCCGGGTCCATGTGCAACGGCTGCGCCCCCAAACCTTGACAGACTACGACCTCAAGCGTTTGGCTTACGAAACCCCAGAGTTCTCAGGGGCAGAAATTGAGCAAACTCTGATTGAGGCGATGCATATTGGTTTTAGCCAAAATCGAGACTTTACCACAGATGATGTCTTGGCGGCAGCGAGCCAGATCGTGCCCCTAGCCCGTACTGCTCAGGAGCAAATCGAGTTTTTACAAAACTGGGCAGCCAGTGGCAAAGCACGACTAGCGTCGCGGGGAAATCCTTTGGGTGAGCAGCAACGGCGATCGTGAATAGCATGAGCGATCGCTGACATCGGCTCAATCGGGAACATCACCACGAAGAAAAAAATCTATAATCTAACAGCCGCTTTGCCTTGTTATCTTATGGGTCACTTCTTCACTTATGCCAATTCACCTGCCAACAAGCTTCTGCCAGGGATTGTGTTCTCGCCCATTTGGCAGCGTTTAACACCGCTGGGTCTAGTGTTGATGCTAGGAATAAGCAGTTTTTTGTCAGGGAGTCGGATGGCGATCGCCCAAGAGACCCCCCTAGCACAAAATTCAGATCGTCCAGTTGATCCGCAAACCACCACCAACGATACCTTAGAAAACCTCGGTGAAGCTGAAAATGCGGACGAACTGAGCCCCCGCCTCCGCCCCGCTGCCAACAGTGGAGATCTCGTTGGCGACTTTTTCTCCGTTTCAGTTTCCGCTTGTAGCCTTGATCCAGAATTACTCACCCTTAACACCCCGCAAGCACTGACCGAACGAGGGTTAACGTCAGCACGCCTCACCTCCCAAGCGAGATCGACTCAACCCAGCCTCTGGTGGGCTCGTACCCGCTTTGGTCAGGATGATCTGGTTCTAGACTGGTTGATTGATTCTAAAGCACAACACATGAATCTGATTGTCGATCGCGCCCGCTGGTCAAACTTGAACTATGTGGGGCAGTACCGGGTGGTGCATCAGTTTGGCACCATCGCTCGGGAACAGGGTTATGAGTTGCGTATTTTCAACACCCAACCGAAATGCTTGGCAGTATACGACTGTGAAACCATTGAGCAGCACCAAACTTGTAAGGTAGATATGCAGCCTTCGCGCCGCGATCCGTTTAATTTCTTTTAAATGCCCCTGGCGATCGACCGTTACGCTCATCTAAATTCCCCAATTCATCGCTGGGAGCTGCGCACCAAGTTTGTAGGGTTCTTAGCCATCATGATGGTCTGTGGAACACTACAACACCCCATCCTGCTGGGGGCGATCGCCCTCCTCACTGCTGGACTCTACGCCCTCTCCCGTTTACCCCGTCCCTTTCTTTGGGCCTATTGGCGCTATCCAGGTACATTAATTGGGATTGTGCTGCTGCTCACGCCTTGGCTAGTGGGCGACACCGTGATTTGGCAATGGGGGCCATTACAGCTCACCCAGGAAGGGCTGCTGCGGGTGGTGCAGATCGCAGTTCGGTTTCTCTGTTTAGTGACCCTTAGCGTGGTGCTACTCGGGACAGCGCCCCTGGCCCGCAGCCTGCGGACGCTCCAGTCGCTGGGAGTTCCTAGCCTCTTGGTAGATATGGCGCTCTTGACCTATCGCTATTTGCAAGTGTGCGATCGCAACCGTCGGACGATGCAAAATGCGATGCGCTTACGGGGATTTGAGCCCCAAAAATTCTCGCGCCGTAACTTGCGGTTGTGGGCATTACTGGCGGGTAATCTGTTGGTGCGCAGCTATGATCAGTCAATTCGGGTGTATCAAGCCATGCTGTTGCGGGGCTATGGTCAGCGAGCCCAGGCAGGGCAGCGACAGCAGGGCTCGATTGGGATGAGCAGTTGGCTTGGTTTGATGGGGATGGTTGCAATCGCAATGGGATTGGCGATCGCTCAACTCCGACTGGTTTGATTGTCAGACCTGCTATCTCTAGGGACAGTAGATCTAAAGAATCACCAAGGACGGTATCACCTCTTAAGTACAAGGTAATGGGAGCTGTCGTCTCCTCGTACCTGCTACTCTCCAAGGTCATCGTAGACCTGATTGATATTTTCAATCACCATCGCTTCATTGCGCCGATCGCCCATCTTGTGAAAGCGAGAGAGAGATTGGGTGTAATATTCCAGAGCCTGTTGGGTCTCCCCCAAGTCGGCGTAGACTTCGCCAATATTGTTAAGGGTGTTAGCTGCCCCGTACTGATCCCCTTCTGCAATAAAGAGCGTTAGGGCTTGGTTATAGAATTCCAACGCCTGTTGTGGGTTTCCCAAATCAGCGTAGGCTTCACCGAGATAACCGATGGTTTTAGCTCGATCTCCCCAATAGCCAAACTCTTGACTAATAGCCAGGGCTTCGGTATACAACGCGAGTGCCTGTGGTGTATCCCCCAAGTCTGCGTAAACCCGACCCGCTCCGCTCAGGGCAACAGCTTGCCAGATGATCGCGGTTCGCAGATCTTCCCCCGTGGCATCCTGGGCTAAAGCCTGAAAAATTGTCTGCATTGCTTCGTACTGCTCCAGCGCGGCCTGCGGAAAGCCCAACCGACGGTAAGCCAAGCCAGCCCAAGAGCGAGTAACCCCTTCCTGCAAAGGATCTCCAGCCGCCTGCCAGAGGGGAATCGCTGCTTCCAGCTTCTCTAGGGCAGCTTGCAATGATTCGGTGGTGTTTCGTTGAACCAGCGCAAACCCTTCATCCAGCAGTCGGTTGGCCTCATCTGCCTGGGCTAACCATTGACGAGACTGCTTCGGTTCTGGCCTCTGAGTCTGTATGGCAGCAGCTTCTGCCGCCCCCACTTGTGTACCCAACACAATCAGTAGCCAACTCCAACGCCTTAACATGCCCGCAACTCCTTGCAGATGACAATGAGCATAGTCTAACCCAAACATTAAGATGGGCATTGCTCACCAGAAGCGAGTTTCAGTTGTTTGCAGTCTCCCCACAGATAGAGATCGCGCCGCCCAGAAACTGCCGCCAGACAGATAAGCGATCGCTTCTCCACCCCTTAAACTGAAACTGTTCCTTATGAACGTTCCGGGATTGCTGTTGATACCCGCCTGAACTTGCTGAGGAATATTTTGTGATGCGCTCTGTTGCCCATGCTGCCCCCCGCTTTACAACTGCTGGATACATTGCCTCACGGCATCTGGTTTGCCGATCGCCAAGGTCGGCTCACTTGGGTCAATCGCCATTGGCAAGATCACACGGGCATCAGTATGGCCACTGCTCAGGCAAAAGTCTGGTGGCACTGGCTCGAAAGCACTGAACAAGAAAAGATTGAAGATATCTGGCAGCAGGCACAGGTTGAAGAAAAGCCCTTGAGCACAGTGCTGAACTGGCACGATCGCCACGGTCAAAGCCAAACCACCCTCCTGCGCATTGAACCCTATACCACTGCTTTAGGGCAGCTTGTGGGTTGGCTGGGTAGCCTGACCCCCGCTCCCGAATTAGATCAGGCGGAAACGCGGCTACTTGAAAGTGAGGAGCGCCATCAAATTCTGACCGATCGCTCCAGTGACCTGATCTATAGCTATGCGCCCGATGGCATCTGTCAGTACGCCTCCCCTGCCTGTAAAACGCTCCTGGGTTATGAGCCGAAAAGTCTGGTGGGTCAGTCAGTCTTTGAACTCTGGCATCCAGAAGATGTCTCGAGTCTGGAACTCGCCTATGGCAGTCTGGCGAATCTGCCCGATAACTACACCCATAACTATCGAATTCGCCGCCATGACGACACCTATATTTGGTTTGAAACCACCAACCGTACCTATTTTGAGCCAGATGGGGAAACAATTCGGGAAGTGATTGCGATCGCCCGTGATATCACTGAGCGTAAACAAGCAGAACTTAAGCTTTTTCAACTCAACCAGGATCTTGAACAGCAGGTGAGTGAGCGGGAAAATCAGCTCCAAACCATTAACCGCCTCTATCGTTCGGTCTTAACCAGCATTGAAGAGGTAATTTTCCAAACCGATACCACGGGACGTTGGGTGTTTTTAAGTGCGCCATGGAAGACAATCACTGGCTACGACACCGAAGAATCACTCAACCATTCCTGTTTGGATTCCGTATTTAGCCAAGCAGACCGGGATTATCTAGCGGAACTGTTGCAAAAGCTCTGGGCTGATGACCAAGACTCTTTTGAATATGCCTTTCGCTCGCCCACCAAAAATGGCACATTTCGTTGGCTGGAGATGTATGCCCAACGCAACTTGGATAGTGAAGGTCATCTCTTAGGAACCAGTGGGGCAATCAATGACATTACCGAACGGAAACAAACGGAAGCGGTGCTGAAAGCCCGTGCCGAAGAACTCGATCGCCAGCGGGAGCAAATCAAACGCCAGAATCAAGAACTGTTGCAAGCCTCGCGCCTTAAGTCTCAGTTTTTAGCGACGATTTCCCATGAGTTACGCACGCCGATGAACGCGATTATGGGCTTTTCCCAGATGCTAATGGTCAAGCAGTCTGGCCCCCTCACTCCCCGTCAAGCGGATATGGTGGAACGGATTTTTCTCAATAGCCAAAACCTACTGACGCTGCTGAACGAGGTTCTGGATTTTTCCAAGATTGAGGCAGGTTACTGGGAAGTGAAGCTGGAAAGCCTGGATTTGACTCGCTTAGTTCGTCTAACGGTTGAAGAATTGCGATCGCTGGCCCAGAAGAAAAATTTAGCGCTCAATGTCGAGATTCTGCTCAAAAATCCGCAAGTGGTCAGCGATCGCAACAGTATTCGTCGTTTGCTGGTCAATTTGCTCTCGAATGCGATTAAATTCACGGAAAAGGGCGGTGTAACCGTTACAGTAAAAGAGGTGGGCAGTCACGAGATTGTGCTCACAGTGCAAGATACTGGCGTGGGGATTGCACCAGAGCACCATGATTTGATTTTCGAGGCCTTTCGCCAAGCAGATCAAACCCTGAAGCGCAAGCATTCCGGGACGGGTCTGGGCTTGGCGATCGTTAAGTCCTTAACTCAAATGCTCAACAGCACCATTACGGTGGAGAGCGATTTAGGTCAAGGGACGGCATTTCGCCTGGTAATGCCCCGTTATGGGGCTAAGCCTGAAGCGGCTGAGGCAATGGCGCTCTGGCCAGCTGCACCCTAGGATTTCCCTCCGATTCAAACTGCCTTTTGGTGGGCAATGTCCACCCTACAGAATTTCCACCACCTCTACCTCTACTCTTGGTGGGCAATGCCCACCCTACGGACTAACTTTAATTTTCTGTTGCCAATTACTGTCTTGACCATGAACCCAATCGCACCGTGACATGAGTGAGCCTTACATTCTTGCTGTTGATGATGTACCTGATAATCTGTTTTTGGTACAGCTGGCCCTAGAAGAAGAGGGTCATGAGGTGCGCTTGGTGGACAATGGCTATTCAGCCTTGGAGCAAATTGAAAAGGAACCACCCGATCTGATTTTGCTCGATGTGATGATGCCGGAGATGGATGGTTATGAGGTGACGCGGCGGATTCGTACTCATCCCCGTTTGCCCTATATTCCCATTTTGCTGATTACAGCCTATGAGCAGCCCAGTTTGGTGGAGGGGTTGGACGTGGGCGCGGATGAGTTTATCCGCAAGCCGCTCCAAATTGATGAGTTGCAAGCACGGGTGCGATCGCTACTTCGGCTCAAACAAAGCATTGAACAACGGGAAAATTTTGTCCATTGCATTACCCACGATCTTCGTACGCCGTTGGTGGCGGCCGATCGCATGTTGACACTACTCCAGCAAGGGGCCTTTGGAGCGGTAACACCGGAGATGAATCGGGCGTTTGAGACATTAAGTGATAGCAATCAGCATCAGCTCAAGCTCCTCAATAATCTCTTGGAAGCCTACAGCTATGATGTGGGACGCAAAATCCTGAGCTTTATTGATTTTAATTTGCGGGATTTGCTGACAGAGGTGGTGCAGGAACTCACTCCGATCGCCCAGCATAAGGCGCTTGAGTTGACGTTGGATTGGGATGCCGAGACGGAGGTAATCGTGGGCGATCGGCTCGAATTGCGGCGGGTATTTGCCAATCTCATTTCTAATGGTCTTAAGTTCACCGATCGCGGTGGGGTGACAATCACAGCACGAGTAGAGTCCCATCGGATGATTGTGGCGGTGCAAGATACGGGCGTGGGGATTCAGTTGGCGGATCAGGGGCAGATTTTTGAGCCGTTTCGGCAAGGGCAAAATAAGCGCTCAGGTCACGGTTTAGGGTTGTATCTTTGTCGGCAGATTGTCAATGTGCATCGGGGTCAGGTGATGGTGCGATCGACTCCGGGAGAGGGGACGACATTTCGGGTGGAGTTACCGTTGAGTTAAGCCGTTTCCAACTCCACAACCACCGGAGTCAAATAAAACTCCTCCCCCTCAGACATTTGCAACGCCTCCAAATACGCATCAATCCCTCGTGGCTCCGGCCATTCTGCTTCATCTTGTAAATGTAAACGCAACGCAGAACACATTGATTCCCGAGTTTGCTCTAAGGTCTCGCCTGTAGCAATACAGCCAGGAACATCAGTGGAATAGGCCGAAAACCCACTGTCACTTTTTTCGAGCACAATCAAATATTGGTTCATTTCTTTAGCCCTGCTTGTTTAAAAATACTAGCGAGTGTTCCCTTTCTTACATCATCACTCAATTTCCCTGAGATGGTGACTTTTCCCTTTTTTTGAAGATGCTTACTATTGTCGATGACTCCCAACCGTTTTCATCAACACCCAGCCATCTGCTTCAATTTTTTGAATCACTTCTCGAACTTTCATTTCTACTTACTTGATCGGGGGTAAAAAGCGTCGCTTTCCCCCTGGTTGTTCACGTGTCCAATTGTTGTTTCAAAGCTCGAATTGCTGCGCTGGTATTGCGCT
>JAAHHN010000410.1 GCA_010672165.1 Spirulina sp. SIO3F2
ATCTCAATGAGGAGTTGGTGACGGAGTATGTGTATGGTCTGGATCTGATTGAGGAGTCGGATGGTGGGGAGAATGAGGAGTTCTTTGGGGTTGATGGTTTGGGCAGTACGGTGGTGCTGACGGATGGGGAGGGTAATGTGCTCCAAACCTATGAGTATGATGAGTTTGGGGAGTTGGAGGATGTAGCGGGTGAGCTAGCGACGGATTATCTGTTTGCTGGGGAGCAGTTTGATGAGGCGCTGGGGGATTATTACTTACGGCAGCGGTTTTATGATCCGAGTATTGGGCGGTTTACGCGGCGGGATACTTATGAGGGGCGGTTAAATGAGCCGATTACGCTCAATAAGTTTGTTTATGGACACTCTAATCCGGTTAGTTATGTTGATCCGAGTGGATTAGCTGCGTCTCTTTCAGAGACAAGTGCAGCAGGTTATCTAGGTATCATTCTTCAGCAAATACGGCGAGCCGTAGTAATAACAAATATTTTGACTAAAGGTGAGCCGCTGTCACCTTTAGGAGGATTTGGTGAAGACAGACAAAGTCTTAGTAGTTCGCCTGCTCCCACAAGACCCGATCGAAGCTTGTTGCAGCGAGTTTTGAGTTTCCCTGGTCGTAATTCTGGTGTAAGGATTGATAGTAGTGAGTTTTTTCCAACTAATACTTGGGAAGATTTCATTCAACATGTTTTCAATATTAATATTGATAAAACTCCGGAGGGGTGGGCAGAATTCGATCATGATAGAATAGTAGAGCGTATGCGGAAAGAACAAAGCGGTTTTGAGTCTGGGCGTCATGATCAGTTTTCTAATGCTGTGCGAAGAGAATTGGAGCGATTAGCGAAAGAAGCAGATCAAAGGCACGATTTGCCTGGGTATAGTAAACGACTGAGAGAGATAGCAAATACATACAAGAAACGTGCAAATGGATCGGGTCACAAAGGTGGCGGAAGAGCAGGAAGAGGTCGGAGGTGACTTGTGTTAGAGATCCCACAGAAGATATACGATGAAATTGAATTGATGATGGAAATTCCTGTTGATTCACACAACAAAATAGTAGAGAAAGTGACAAATATTTCTAATGAGATAAAGAGCGAAATAGATAGCTTCTCAAGTCAATATTGTCCTGAAGATCTTGCCCACTTATTTTATCTGTTAGGGTATACTCTCTACCATAATCCAGAAAAGTTAAATAATCCTTTCATATATCGAGAGATTGAGAAGTCTCTTTCTTCAGCAATTGAGATAGATTCTGAGCACTATATGGCTCAGCTTTATCTTGGATACAATGCTTATGACAGAAAAGATTTCTTGCTAGCAAAGGAGAGATTTAGATTGATAAACGAGAATGATTTAGAGCCTTTCTTTGCTCTAAAGCTATTGGAAATAAAACTATGCTGCTCTATAAGAGTTGATGGATTAGGCAGTTCTTTTCAAGAGTTTGAAGATTTTCTAGATGAAGCTGACAGGCATCCAGTAGAAGACGTTTTTCCTTTGTCACTCGACCGTACCATTGAAGATTGCAGAAACTCTTTGCGTATCTCTCAAGAACAACAGCTAGAGCATTTGCTCAAAAGATTAAATGCTTCTTGGTATTCAAGAAGAAGGTCTTCATTCTAGCTTGACCGCGACTTTAGCAGCTCGATCGCGCCCCTCATAAAATACATTCGCAGGTAAAAAACTCATCAAAAAACGGTTTAACCTTACTTCCTGTGTAACTCATCAAACCCGTCACTCACACCCCCTCCACCCAATGCCCACCCCAAAAATCACCATCCAAGAAATAGCAGGGATCATTCAGCAGGTTAATTCCACGGTAATTGCGCGATCGGGCTATAGTCAATCTGAATTAATGGGTACACCATTTTTGGACTTTTTGAAATCCGAAAACCAGGACGAATGTAAACAAGA
>JAAHHN010000411.1 GCA_010672165.1 Spirulina sp. SIO3F2
GTGAGCCAGGGGTTAAGACCCTTTGGCGCGGCTATACTAAACTTCATCACTTGCTCGAAGGGGCTCAACTGGCTCCCAATCGCTAGATGGGGCAAGCCTTTCACTGACTTCTGCCTAATGGATAGCTCTTGGGAGGGGGTTGCTTGATCTCCTCCTGGGAGGAGTACCCGCAGGGGGAGGTGGGTCAACCCACTTGAACTCCCACCAGAAGCTGAATATAGAATATAAGCGTTAAGTCCACGCTAATGGTTTGAAACCCTCACCTATCCCAAGTTTTAGAATAGATGTGGTTTTAATGTCTTCGATTGGTTATGTCGTCATCCCGCGATCGCTTACTCCAGCAATGCACGGTCAAGCTTGTTCCAGCGGATTCCCGAGCTTGGGGTACAGGCTTTTGGGTGACGCCTAATCAGATTCTCACCTGCGCCCATGTGGTGAAAGAGCATGAAGAGATTTCGGTTGAATGGCGAGGACAAGTTTGGACAACGGTAGGGGTTGAGCAGATTGTATCCGCGCCTGGGGATTTGGCGCTATTGCAGGTGAATCCACCTGAGGGGGAGCAACCGCCCTATGTGTTGCTGGATACAACCTTCCAATCTGGTGATCCGCTCTATGTTTATGGCTATCCCGATGATTTTCCAGATGGCGGCTCGGTTACGCTGGAATGTGAAGGGGATGTTGAGGAGCAAGGAAGCAAGCTGATCAAAGCAAAGGGCGGGCAGGTGCGACCGGGGCATAGTGGTTCGCCTGCGCTGAACAGGGAAACGGGGTGTGTTTGCGGAGTGGTCAGTGATACGCGAAGTCGCTCGACAGATTTGGGTGGGTTGCTGATTCCGGTTGCGACTGTCTTTCGCTACTTTCCTGAACTTCAAGTCCAAAACCAAGCGGCTCATGCCAGTGACTCGTTGTGGTTGACGCTACCGTTGCCAGTCCAGGCTAAATCCCGACCGCTATGAGCCGCACAGCCATTCCAATTCTCGGCCTACAATCCTGCCACGTTTGCCGGACGCGTCGCTGAAACAGCAACTCTCAACGCTTGTCTACGTGGCAGTTGTCGGATTCTGGCGATTACGGGCATGACGGGGATTGGAAAAACGGCGTTGGCGGAGCGGGTGGTTGCTAACGCGATCTAGACTACGGCCGTCGAGGTGGTTTCTTACTATCGCTTTAGCCTTGATATTCTCAGCCTTACGCCGGATTTTGCCAGCAGCGGTGCGGCGCTGCTCCGTACTTTGGGCGAAGAACCCACGCTGGAGGATCAAAAAGACCCAGCCAACTTACGCGATCATCTGCTCGATCGCCTCTGCCAAAAGCCTTGTCGAGTACAAATTGACTCGCTGGAGCGGTTATTGCGGGGTGATGAACAAGAGGGCTGGAGCGAGTTTTGTGACCCGCTTTGGTTGGAGTTGTTGCAACGGTTCTTGGCTTTGACCGATTGCCCCAGTCAACTGTTGCTTACCAGTCAGGATATTCCGGGCGATTTGGATGCGGTGGCATCGCGCTTTCCTGAGTTCTGGCATTGTGAACCGCTTCAGGGTTTGAATTCGGATGAGCAGCGGACGCTCTTCGAGAATTTGGGACTCATCCCTACAGAACTGGCGCAATCTGCACTCGTTAGCGAGGCTGGCGAGATCCCCCCGGCTGCGCCGACCCCCTACCCTGCGGGAAGCCGCAAAGCGTCTAGAGCAAGGGGGTTGCAGACTGCTCCGATGCAACCATCATCCCAGCCGCTTGCGGCGTCACCCCCCTTACCAAGGGCTAATCCTGTAGGGGTTTTAAAGAGTCATGTGTATTGAGGCATCGAAGATGCTCAGATAGATAGAGAGCGGGAAGGGTTGTGGAAGTTAAACTGTGCCTGACAGTGAGCAGGAGTAAGCACA
>JAAHHN010000412.1 GCA_010672165.1 Spirulina sp. SIO3F2
TGCAAGGGCGACAACCCGCAGTCGCCGTCGCCCTCACCGGTGACGCGCATCGGCGACGTGCTGCTGCAGAGCGGCGCGATCACCGAGGAGCAACTTGGCGTCGCGCTCGACCGCCAGCAGGCCGAGGGCACACTCTTGGGCGAGATCCTCGTCGAAGAGGGCATCATCTCGCCGGCAACGCTCGTCCACACGCTGGGACAGCACTTGGGGCTGCGCTCGTGCGTGCTCCGGCACGGCTTGGTCGACCCAGAGCTGCTCAAGCTGATCTCGGCCGATGTTGCGCAAGAGCTGGGCGTGATGCCCATGTTCAAGATCCGCGACGAGATGACCGTCGCGATGGCCGAGCCACAGTCGCTACCGACGATCGACCGGCTTACCGCGATCACCGAGTGCCGCATCAGACCCGTCCTGGCGTTGCGGGCGAATATCGACGAGTTCATCGACAAATACGCCCAGAATCAGGCAAACTTGACGGCCTTCCTGTCACAACTCCAGGAATCCGACGTCGAAGTCTTCGACAGCGAGAAGGTTGACGAGGAGGAAGGCGAGAGCGACCTCGCCAAGATCATCGCGGGCAGCCCGATCGTGAATCTGGTCAACATGGCAGTGCTCACGTTGTACACATTGCTTATAATGTTGTTATCCTTGCGCTCGTACAACTGCCCCGGTAAACGAAGTACGTTTGCCTCGACCTCGTTACGCATAAACAACATTCCCACAAGAATCCCAATAAGCACGACTAACACTGCTGTGTAACCTTTCATACGTGCCGTAAATTTGAATTTTTTGTCTTGGGTGATCTCATCTTCACTGGCATATCTGATCAAGCCTTTGGGCTTATTGATACTATCCATTATGTGATCACACTCATCTATACAAGCGGTACAGTTTACACATTCCAACTGAGTCCCATTGCGAATATCTATCCCTGTAGGACACACATTTACACATTGAAAACAATCTATACAGTCGCCGTGCCCCAGAGCTTCCCTATCTTCGTTCTTTCTGAACTTTTTACGCCCGTTTTCACCCTCGCCCCGTTTATGGTCATAGGCCACTACAATGGATTTATTGTCCAGCAGCACCCCTTGCAATCTACCGTAAGGGCAAGCGATTATACATACCTGTTCCCTGAACCATGCGAAAATGAAATAAAAGACCGCTGTAAAAATCAACAGTGGGACCATAGTGCTCAAGTGCGCCATAGGACCATCTGTAATATAAGCGATCAATTGATCGCTACCGATCAAATAGGCCAAGAACACGTTGGCGATAAAGAAGGAAATAAGAAAGAAAATACTCCACTTTAAAAGTCTTTTCCTTATTTTTTTCCCGGTCCACGGAGCCTTGTCCAGTCGTATTTGAGCTCCTCTATCTCCGTCTATCCAGTATTCGATACGACGGAACACCATTTCCAAAAATATGGTCTGCGGACACATCCATCCACAAAAGATACGGCCGTATGCCACCGTAAACAGTGCAATAAAAATAACTCCGATGATCATGGACACTACTACCAGATGAAAATCCTGAGGCCAAAATGGAAGCCCAAATATATTGAACCTCCTGTCCAACACGTTGAACAATAGAAATTGGTGCCCATTGATCTTAACGAAAGGGGCCGCTATCAAAAAAACGAGTAGAAAGTAACTTACATACTTTCGGTAATCGTAGTACCGTCCACTAGGTTTTTTTGGAAAAATCCAATTCCTTTTACCTTCTTCTGTGATTGTGCCTATGGAATCCCTAAAGTTTTCTTCCATCGCATTTGTGGTTTATGGATAAATATTTGTTGCCGATCGCCCCAAGGACTAGTTCATGGCAACGTTTGTTGAATCGACGGCCTGCTCC
>JAAHHN010000413.1 GCA_010672165.1 Spirulina sp. SIO3F2
AGCAAATATAACCACTGGATTCTTTCTTTTTCTGCTCCGGTTTTCTGTCTCCTCAGTAATCCTTTCAGTTCCTCTACACTCTCTTTTATCTCTAGTCGATAGACTCCTGTCATGGCATCTGTTTTGGGTTCTGCTTTCCTATTCTACTATCTGTAGCTCTCTTTATTCGATTTGGTATAACACCATCCTGCCAATGAATTAGGTGGGTTGCAGGGCAGCAAAACGCAGCCCCCGCCTGAGAACCGCTGGGTTTTCTTTTTTCTTTCAGGAACATAAAACAGCCCTGGGGGGCTAGGGGACATTATTGTAAAATCCTCCATTCACAGAGAAGTACCCATCTGCTCCCATCCAACGACAGGAATAATGCGGCGTAGGCCATAATGGAACGGAAGACTCTGCCCTTGTTGCTTGCCCTTGTCGGGTTTTCCCATGAAAAAAATCATCTCGCGCCCGTCTGAACCCAATTTGGCAAAATCCGCCATCCCCACAATTATCCAAATGGAGCAGATTACCAAAACCTACGGCAGCGGCAATGTGGAAGTCCATGCCCTCGAAGCCGTAGATTTCACTGTTTTGTCCCAGGAATATTGCGCCATTATGGGGCCATCGGGTTCTGGCAAATCCACATTGATGAATATGATTGGCTGCCTCGATCGCCCCACCGCCGGACGCTACCAACTCGATGGCCTTGATGTGGAAGATTTGGATGAAGACGATCTGGCAGAGGTGCGCAATCGCAAAATTGGCTTTGTCTTCCAGCAATTTCACCTGTTGCCCCATGCCGATGCTGTGGAAAATGTGATGCTGCCGATGATTTATGCGGGTGTACCACCGCAAGAGCGCCGCGATCGCGCCGTGGCAGCCCTCACGCGGGTGGGTCTTGGCGATCGCCTCAGTAACCGACCCAACCAACTTTCGGGTGGACAGCAACAACGGGTGGCCATTGCGCGGGCGATCGTGAATCAGCCAGTGCTACTGCTAGCTGATGAACCCACAGGCGCCCTCGATTCCCAAACCACCCACGAAGTCCTTGAACTCTTTGGGGAACTCCACGCCAGCGGCATTACGGTGGTGATCGTCACCCATGAAGCGGATGTAGCCGCCCAAACCGAGCGAGTGGTGTGGATGAGTGATGGGCAAATCTTACATTCTCACCTGGCTCCCGATGCGGTGGGAGCAGCCCAAGGTAAAATGCTGGCTGCACCTGAATAACCGCCACTCCTCACCATGACGACACCCATCGAGACCCCGGATTGGGTCAAGTCTGCTGTCTTTTATCAAATCTTCCCCGATCGGTTTGCGATCGGCACACCACCTGAAGATATCTTTAACCCCCAAATTCCCTTAGAAGCCTGGAACGCACCCCCCACCTTGCAGGGCTACAAAGGGGGGAATCTCTGGGGGGTGATTGAGAACCTAGACTATCTTCAGAATTTAGGCATTACGGCGATCTATTTCACCCCTATTTTCCAGTCAGCGAGTAATCACCGCTACCATACTCATGATTACTATCAAGTTGACCCGTTGCTGGGGGGAAATCCAGCGCTACAAGCATTGCTCAAAGCCGCTCACGATCGCAACATCAAAATCGTCCTCGATGGCGTGTTTAACCATTGCAGTCGGGGGTTTTTCCAGTTCAACGATATTCTTGAAAACGGCCCCCATTCCCCCTGGCTGGATTGGTTTAAGGTTGAAGGCTGGCCGCTCTCCGCTTACGACGGCAGCAGAACCGCCAACTACAGAGGCTGGTGGAACAATCGCGCCCTGCCGGAGTTTAACCATGACCATCCGGA
>JAAHHN010000414.1 GCA_010672165.1 Spirulina sp. SIO3F2
TCAAAAATACTCAAGAGCCCGTTCTGATCAACGAAGCCAAAACTGAGATTACCGGGATTCTCGAAGGCTACTTACTTAAACATCAACCCCAAAGTGTGCTTTGTGTGCCCTTACTTAACCAAGGTAACTTAGTTGCCATTGCTTACCTTGAACATCCCACCACCAAAGGCGTGTTTACCCATAACCGCCAGACGATTATTGAATTCCTCTGTGCTCAAGCTGCTGTTGCCTTGCAAAATGCACAGCTCTACAGCCAAGCCCAACAGTCCCAGGCTGAAGCAGAACAGGCTCTAATGGATCTTCAACAGGCTCAAATTCAACTGGTGCAGAGTGAGAAGATGTCTGCGTTAGGAAATCTCGTGGCAGGGGTTGCCCATGAGATTAATAACCCAGTGGGATTCTTGAAGGGGAATATTCAACCTGCTCAAGACTATGTGCAAGACTTGCTGGGATTGATTGATCTGTATCAAGAAAAAATACCTGACCCTGATACAGACATTGAAGATGAGATTGAATCGATAGATTTAGAATTTGTGCGGGAAGACTTACCGAAATTGATCAATTCCATGAATGCCGGAGTTGATCGCATTCGCAATATTAGCAATAGTCTCCGTAACTTCTCTCGTCAAGACCAAGAACACAAAATAGCATTTAATCTTCATGAGGGCATTGATAGCACTTTGCTGATTCTCAAACATCGCACCAAGGCTAATGAAGAACGACCACAAATTCAAATCTTCAAGAACTATAGTGAGCTGCCTGAAGTGCAATGCTTTCCCGGTCAACTCAATCAGGTTTTCATGAATGTTTTGGCGAATGCGATCGATGCTTTTGAGGGAGCAAATCAGGGGAAAACCTTCAAGGAAATTGAAGCGAGTCCCAATACTATTACAATTACAACTTCGGTGGTTGATGAGCAGGTTGAAATCCAGCTTCAAGACAATGGCTGTGGAATGAAGCCTGAAACAGTGGAGCGAATTTTTGAGCAGGGCTTTACGACTAAGGAAGTAGGGAAAGGGACAGGACTGGGCATGGCGATCGCCCACCAAATCATCACCGAAAAACACGGAGGTGCGATCGTTTGCCATTCGGAACTCGGAAAAGGGGCAGAATTCATTATTTCTCTGCCGATTGGCTAAATATTTAGAAGGTGATTCTTGAATATAATCGTAAATTCGCAAAAATCTTCACAGCTATTTCACAATCTTTTTCTAAAATCAAGATTGTCATCTCTATAAAATAACCAACTCAATAATAAAACAATGATAATATTGCTCAATTCAACAATTTCGAGCGATCGATTCAGCTTGTGACAATCGAGGCATTTGCCAGATTTGCCCTGTGCCAAAAATATCCCAATTGAATCATTTAAGAAAGCATTAGAGAAATACCATCATGTCAAAACATACAGACTCAGGATTTATCTTGATTGTAGATGACAATCCCAACAATCTTGCCGTCCTGTCAGAAGCACTAACTGTGGAAGGCTTGCGCTTTCGAGTTGCGATAGACGGAGAAAGCGCCCTCGCACTGGTGGAACGCAATGCCCCCGAACTCATCTTGCTTGACGTACAAATGCCTGGTATGAGTGGTTTTGAAGTGTGCCAGCACCTCAAAGTCAACTCTGTTATTCAAGTGATTCCCATTATT
The DNA here is from genome assembly GCA_010672165.1 of Spirulina sp. SIO3F2. Classification (GTDB taxonomy): domain Bacteria; phylum Cyanobacteriota; class Cyanobacteriia; order Cyanobacteriales; family Spirulinaceae; genus SIO3F2. The sequence goes on from JAAHHN010000414.1 coordinate 1,651, forward strand.
TTCGCCACAGCCGCCGCTGATATGGAAAGCAAGTCCCAAGGATTCGCTCTCGGGGCGGTAGACTATATTGCC
>JAAHHN010000415.1 GCA_010672165.1 Spirulina sp. SIO3F2
AGCAAATATAACCACTGGATTCTTTCTTTTTCTGCTCCGGTTTTCTGTCTCCTCAGTAATCCTTTCAGTTCCTCTACACTCTCTTTTATCTCTAGTCGATAGACTCCTGTCATGGCATCTGTTTTGGATTCTGCTTTCCTATTCTACTATCTGTAGCTCTCTTTATTCGATTTGGTATAAGACGAACCATGAAATTTGATCGCAATTCTACGACGACCGACGTGCTCAACGATATTGATCTATCGGGCAAGACTGCCCTTGTCACTGGCGCGTCAACCGGCCTGGGAGCCGAAACTGCGCGTGCGCTTGCCGCCTGTGGTGCTGATGTTACCCTCGTTGCGCGATCGGCAGCCAAGCTTGCCAATGTCGCCCGCGAAATTCAGTCAGAAACAGGTCGTTTGCCCGAAACCGCAGCCTTGGAGCTAGATAAGCCCGCTACAATCCGCACCTTCGCGGCGGATTGGCTGAGTCGCCACGAACAGCTCGATATTCTAATCAACAACGCAGGCATTATGGCGACGCCGTTGACCCGTAACGCCGAGGGCTGGGAAAGCCAGTTTGCCACGAACCATCTGGGTCACTTTCTCCTGACCAATCTGCTCTCCGATGCCATCAAGGCCGCAGGGAAAGCCCGCATCGTCAACCTGTCATCCGCTGGGCATCAATATTCAACAGTGGATTTGGACGACCCAAATTACCAGAACCGCGACTATGAAGCGCTTCAAGCTTATGGTCAGTCAAAAACGGCAAACATCTGGTTCACGTTAGAACTTGCCCGCCGTTGGGCAGAGCGCGGCGTCACCAGCTTTGCGGTACACCCGGGCGGCATCCAGACTGAGCTTGGCCGCAATCTGGAGCCAGAAATGGTCAAGCAATTTGAGCAGTTGATTGAGGATCGTCCGGATATCTGGAAGACGATCCCTCAGGGCGCAGCAACATCCTGCTGGGCCGCGACATCGCCCGATCTGAACGGCAAGACGGGCCTGTATCTGGAAGATTGTCACATTTCTGAGCCGGGTGACGGAGACGCGATCGATGGCGGATACGCTCCATACGCCTACGACGCTGATGGCGCAAAGCAGCTTTGGGAGCTGTCGAACGACCTACTGGGCACAGCGTTCTGAGTTTAAACGCAAATCGCGGCATCCGTAGTGCGGGCATCTTGCCATAGGCGTCAAGTTAAGAAAAAATCGCTTGTGTCAAGCGGATTTCAGAGTTTCTCAAAGAGCCAGCTTATAAGGCTTTTGTGAATTAAAGTACAAGCTACCTATTTTGCGCTATCACCGAGTCATTCCACATTTAGGGGATGCAATCAGAGAATACGCTATATGTAGGTCTTGACACTTCCATCAAAGCCTTAAGTTGACACTTATGGTATCTTGCCCGCTGTGGTCAACTCCTGGCGCACCGCTTGTAGTTTGGTAACAGTCCGGTTTTAGATGATTGTAGAGGTTGGGAGGTTTACGATCGCCCTGGCGTTGGATTATTCCCACCCCGTAAACCGGCCGTGTGCCCCCATTGGCGCGGTGATTGGCCAAAATAGCGACGGAAATCCCGGCTGAACTGGGATAGGCTAGCATACCCCACCTGATACCAAATCCGGATAGTATAGGGAGTCTTGATATAGTTAGAGAAAAATGGGAAGAACAGTAACGTTAGAACCGCATCTGTCAAGCGAAGAAATAGAAAAGCAATATAAGCAGAGTAAAGACCCAGT
>JAAHHN010000416.1 GCA_010672165.1 Spirulina sp. SIO3F2
ACGAGAGCAGGATATCCGCGTGAGTGTAATTCAGACGTGTGCTATTCAGATCTGGATTTTGCCAAGGATTATCTAAAAATCCAAGAGCTCGCCCTAAGGGAAAAACAGTTTAAGGCCATAAAAGAATGGATGGACGAGCATATCGAAGACACTTATATCCATGTGGACGATGAGAGTAAAAGCTGCAATTTTGCGAACAACTGGGTAAAGCAATAATTGTATGTCGGATGTAACAGCGGTTGAAAACCTGGTAAAAAAGCACCAAGATTTAAAAAAAGAGATCGCCAAGGTCATTGTTGGCCAAGAAGAGGTTATCGAGCAAATACTGCTATCCATATACACAGGGGGGCATTCACTGTTGATCGGTGTTCCAGGTCTGGCAAAAACCTTGATGGTCAACACCATTGCCCAGACATTGGGGCTGGACTTTAAAAGAATACAATTTACACCAGATCTAATGCCGAGCGATATCTTAGGTAGCGAGGTGCTTGATCAAAACCGCAATTTTAAATTTATAATGGGGCCGGTTTTCGGTAACATTATTTTGGCGGACGAAATTAACCGTACCCCGCCCAAGACCCAGGCAGCTCTGCTGGAAGCAATGCAAGAAAGAGCCGTTACCATTGCGGGCAAACAATACAAATTAAATCGGCCTTATTTTGTTTTGGCCACACAAAACCCGATAGAACAGGAGGGAACCTATCCGTTGCCCGAAGCCCAATTGGACCGTTTTATGTTTGCCATAGAACTAAAATATCCCTCCATTGAAGAAGAAATACAAGTGGTGAAATCTACCACTTCGGATAATGAAATCCAGATAAACACCCTGTTTAATGCCGACGAAATCATTGAGGTTCAGCACTTGATCAGGCGAATACCTGTTCCGGACAATGTGGTGGATTATGCCGTAAGACTGGTTAACAGAACCCGGCCAAATCAAGACGGTGCATCGGACTATGTAAATAATTATATCGATTGGGGGGCAGGCCCACGGGCATCACAAAATCTGGTACTCGCAGCTAAGGCACATGCGGCAATCCATGGAAAATTCTCTCCGGACATCGAAGATGTAAAAGCAGTGGCCCTGGGAATATTGCGCCACAGGATACTTAAAAACTACAAAGCGGAAGCAGAAGGTATCACAGAGGATAAAATTATTGGGGAATTATTATAAAATAATTTTCCTCGTACTTATTTAGTACGATTCTAATTCCAAATTACTTTACGATTTAGTAAATTTACCGAATTACGAAAATCTAAAAACTCAATTGTATAATGGCATTTGATATAGACATGATTAAGGGCGTTTACGCTTCCATGGGGGAACGCGTGGAAAAAGCCCGAGAACTGGTTGGTAAGCCCCTAACGCTTTCGGAAAAGATTTTATACTCCCACTTGTGGGACGGCGATCCAGAAAAGGCATATGTAAGAGGAAAGGATTACGTTGATTTCGCTCCCGATAGAATAGCTTGTCAGGATGCAACAGCCCAAATGGCCTTGCTACAGTTTATGCAAGCAGGAAAAGATAAAGTGGCGGTGCCGACCACAGTTCACTGTGATCACTTGATTCAAGCCAAAGATGCCATCGGCATCAATGCTGGCCCGTTCCCGACCACCTTTGTCGTAGACGGTGACGCTGCGGAAGTTATCCAAATCCGTCTCCGGTGTCCCATCCGGATAAATCATCGCCACCAATTGACCCTTCTC
>JAAHHN010000417.1 GCA_010672165.1 Spirulina sp. SIO3F2
TGGTACTCTTTAGCTATCATTTTGTTTGGATAGGTCACTTGCACTAATATTGACCTATCTTTTTTTGCCTCCTTAGTCTATATTCCTTGCTACACAAAGCTTTTGACCCTCTTTGTCACCCTCTCAGGGCGTAGCCCGTGCAGCACACGTTAAGCGTAGCTTGCTTCTCGCAGAGTAACCCAACGCGATTGCCCTTGGCACTGCGCAGAACGCAATCGCTCTATACTTTCCTGTTGTTTGGTCTCCTGCGTCAAACCAAACAACAGGAAAAGGGGCTGTAAGCCAGTCATAGCAGGAGTTTAAAGTCTAACTGACGACAGACCCTAGATGGACTATCTTGATGTTTACACAAGTTGAGCACAACAGTTGCAAACTTCAAAATTTACAGTACACATAAATTACTTGACCAAATTAAATACCGCTATAAAATTGCGGTGATGGCTCGGAGACATCTAAACGCGCCACATTTCGCTCTTAACTCAATTGCTTGACTGTTCATAATCTCTCAATAGAACGATGAATACTCAGAAAGACTTTCGTGGCTGGATATTTTTGGGTTTAGGAGGCTGTGCAGTTGTTGCTGCGACTTTTGGCATTTTGAGATTAAATGCCTGGTCTGATCAAGCCGCTGCACAAGAGCATAGTTTGCAACAGCTGCAAACCGTTGCCAATCGCTTGGATGCCTTGGAATGGAGAGCAATGGCCCAAAAGACGTTCAATGAAGAATTAGAAGCAGCCATTCTTGAGCAACGGGAACAAGCTGAACTCACCTTGCAATCTTTGGAAAGTACAACCAGCTCAATGAACGAGTTAGAGGACGTAAAGTCGGCATATAAAGCTTATGCGATCGCAGTCAATAAACTCTTTGGCCTACTAGAGAAACAGAACCTTGAAGAAGCCATTGAGGTGGATGAAACAGAGGTTGATCCGGGCTATGAGCTTTTACACGACCAAATCATAGAAGCAAAATTAATGGCATCAGAAAAGTCAAAGCGACTTAGTTCTTGGGCAAACTTAGGTGCTGTGGCAATTACGTTCTCTCTGGTGGTGGTGATTGGTTTTTTATTCCAGCGCTATCTTAAGGCCAACCAAAAGATTCACAACATGGTCATTGATGAGATGCGCCGTCGAGAGCAGAGCTTAGAACAAGAACGGCAGGTTTTAGAAGCTAAAGTCAAGGAGCGAACCCAAGACCTCCAAAAAGCAAACACAGAACTCGCCAATACCCTAACGGAACTAGAACAATCCCAAGTTCAAATTATCCAAAATGAGAAAATGTCCATGCTGGGTCAATTGGTTGCGGGCATCGCTCACGAAATCAATAATCCAGTCGGATTTATTGCGGGGAATATCCAACCAGCATTGGACTATGTTCAAGATCTTTTTGGTCTCATTGAGCTCTATCAACAACGCTATCCTGAACCCACAGTAGAGATTCAAGCGGAAATTGAATCAATTGACCTGGCATATATTCAAGATGATTTACCGAAGCTGATTGGCTCGATGCAAGAAGGGACAACTCGCATTCGAGATATCAGCAATGGTCTCAGAATCTTCTCTCGCGGTGATAGTACATTTCCTGAGAGGGTGACAAAGAGGGTCAAAAGCTTTGTGTAGCAAGGAATATAGACTAAGGAGGCAAAAAAAGATAGGTCAATATTAGTGCAAGTGACCTATCCAAACAAAATGATAGCTAAAGAGTACCA
>JAAHHN010000418.1 GCA_010672165.1 Spirulina sp. SIO3F2
TCAACCACCCTGTTGCCAAAACCAGCGAGCTTGGCGAATCGAATCTTCACCTGGATAGCGTTCATCATTGAGATCGAGACGTTGCAGTGTTGCACGACCAATAGCGGTTTGCCCGACAATTTTTGAGCAGTTGGTTGTCCAGATAAAGTGCGATCGCCAATAATCTTGGCGTGGATTAAACAGTGGGGTTTCAGTTTGGGAGTCCGGATCGATACCAATCACCGCATTCGAGCGTCTTTGATTGCATCGACTGCAAGCTAAAGCAAGATTCTCCAACTTATCAGAGCCATCCAGTGAGCGGGGCAGAATATGATCGATATGAAAGCGATCGGCACTTAGGTATTCGGGGGAATGGCAATATTCACAGCGGAATTTGGCTCGATGACGGACGAACTGTCGGGATTCAGAGGACACCATTTGGCAGCAGTAGCGAGTTGAGCATTAATTTGGGTGAAGATGCGGTCAAGGTCACAGATGCCTGCGTATTCAGCCGCTTCCTCTGCACTCAAAGGATTCTGCTTTTGTTTTTCGAGGAGGTCATAACGCCGTTGGTGCAAGGTCTCAGAGAATTTAAAAAGCTGAATGTCGCCAAAGGCTTCGAGGACAATCCCAGCGTTGAGAAAATTAGAGGGACGCACCATCATTTGGGCTTGCATATATTAGTCTGGCTCCGTCACTGGCTGTTGCATGGTTCTTCTTCTAACGTCAATTGTAACGATAGATCAACACCCTAGACTTACTTAGTACAGGTTATCCTGTTTGTGATCGCGGTGTTACCCCCATTCGCGGTCTCTATTTCCTTGGTTTGCCGTGGCTTTAAACCTGGGGTTCGGGTCATTTTTCCGGTGTGGCAAGGGATGCGGCTTATTTGGCGGATTACATTGCGGCGAAGCAGCGGGTGCAGAGTGCGAGTAATTCAGCGGTGGTGAATCAGGTGGCGCTGGGGTCTTGATCTATCCTTCGATTGATGGCTTCACTACACGACGTACTGTACACGCTTGCGCGGCAATTCAGGTGAAAGAAACAGGTGATACTCTTCTGGTGGTATTCCTTTCGGACTCATAGCTGGATACATCGTCGCAAAGCTAGCAAAATACGCCGCACGCTTGAGCAATGCGTAGGTGCTGCAAGCATCAATCAGATCTGGTGGGTTTAATACTGATCTCAGTTCCAACTTAGGGATCAACTCAACATTTGCAATCCACTGTTCCAATTCCTCAGTGGATGTTTGGTAATCGATACTGAAGGCAGCCCCCTCCACATCCCAATTGCAGGCATTGAGTTCTAGATTCGTTACATGTCCTCGGAGCCATTGTTCAGCCATTTCAACACCTTCCTGGCTACCAGGAGCTGGTAGTAACTTCCAAATCTTGCGGCAACACGCAAGATAAAAATGATGTAATTGAGTATCAAAAGGGTCTAAAACTACATCCCAAAACAAACCAGATTTCATCCAAAATTCTACCCCATACGGTGGTGAATCTAATTTAATTCCTTGCTGTTGTAATACATATCTCAGCATCTGATTGACTGACAAAAGATTCAGTCAGGGGAGTAGGCAGAAGAGTAGACCTGAAATTCAAGACGTTCAGAGCGAAGCTGATGCCCAGAGCGAGAAGCCATAGCGGGTACAGGCTCAGAATTAGAAG
>JAAHHN010000419.1 GCA_010672165.1 Spirulina sp. SIO3F2
CATCCGTCAGCACCACCGTACTGCCCAAACCATCAACCCCAAAGAACTCCTCATTCTCCCCACCATCCGACTCCTCAATCAGATCCAGACCATACACATACTCCGTCACCAACTCCTCATTGAGATATTCCGCCAACACCTGCGCATACGCCCGATTCTTATCCACCACAAACTCCGTCGTGCCTTCACCCGCTACTGTCTGGCTAACTCGAATATTGTCATCGTCATACTCATAGGTCACGAATGGGTCTTCACCCTCCTTCGCCACCGCCACCAAACGGTTTTGGTCATCCCAGGTGTAAACCAGCGTATCGCCCCCTGTCACTGTTGGCGGGGGAAACTTTAGTTAGAGGAGCGATCGGGTAAGGTTTAAATTGGGTTGTGGTGGGCATTGTCCACCCTACAACTTCATACAACATACGGAAACTACGATATCATCTTGAATCCAAACCTCTAAACCAAGAGGATCAAATTCTAGAGGAGTTACAACATCCCCATTTTCATAAATAACTCCTTTACCTATTTCATTGGGTTCTATTCTTAGATTGTCAATCAACTGATTTTCATCCAAGCCGATTAGATTTATTCCTTTATAGTATATAAATTTGTCAACTACGATCGACATTATTACTTTGTCCTCAGTAAATAGACAAATCTCCTGGCTATCTTCACTATCAATTTCATAAGTTTCCCATCCAGTTATATCATCAGCAGTCTCACTGAGAAATAATCCCATCTCTTCATCATAATCAGTTACAAGAGTATTTAAGTATAAAAATCCAACTCTCGTTTGTGGAACCCAATCCCAGTTCAAGTGCTTCATCTTTTCTTACTCCGGCTATGCTCTTCACCATCTCCAGCATCCTCAGCAGTTCTTCGAATTTTTTTAATCTTGTTGTTTATTTTGACTTTCTCTCTTCTGGTCGTTGCATTCTTTAGCTTCTCTTTTAATTCATTGATTTGTTTTTCTGCTTTCGCCTTGGCCCTTCCACCATCTCCATGTTTTTCATTTTTGCTACTATCCGAGGAGGTTTTTGCAGCTACATAATAACCGATTTCCAACAAAAATTCACTTATGTCAGAAGGTGAAGCAAATCTTGAACTATTGTGAGAACTTACCAGACTAATTGAAGCTGCTGCTAGTGAAGCTGCGATCAATGCAATTTCAATTTGACTCCGTGCCGTAAGACCAATTAATCCAGAACTCAACCCACTCGGATCAACATAACTAACCGGATTCGAGTTGCCATAAACAAACTTATTAAGCGTAATCGGCTCCGCTAACCGTCCCTCATAGGTATCCTTCCTCGTAAACCGTCCAATCGTCGGATCATAATACCGCTGCCTTAAGTAATAATCCCCCAGCGACTCATCAAACTGCTCCCCAGCAAACAGATAATCTGTCGCCAGCTCGCCTGCCGCATCCGCCAACTCACCAAACTCATCATACTCATAGGTCTCAATCACCTCACCATTTCCATCCGTCAGCACCACCGTACTGCCCAAACCATCAACCCCAAAGAACTCCTCATTCTCCCCACCATCCGACTCCTCAATCAGATCCAGACCATACACATACTCCGTCACCAAC
>JAAHHN010000042.1 GCA_010672165.1 Spirulina sp. SIO3F2
AGCTAAAGGCCCCAAAAGTGTACGCCGCAGTTGGGTCAAGTCAAATCGTACCCGCATAAAGGCAATCCCCGCAATGATGAAGACCAGGGCGATCGCCATCCCCAAAGACTGGCCGCTAGGGCCAGTCGCTAAATGAGCCGCGATCGCATCCAAATTAGTTTCGCCCCCTGATAAGCCATAGAGCAAGGAAACACCATAGAGGAAAATCGCTGAACTAGCGGCTCCAATCAGCAAGTATTTCAAGGCAGCTTCATTGGAACGAGGATCACGCTTGGTATATCCCGTCATCAGATAGGACGAAATACTCAAGGTTTCCAAGGAAACAAAGATCATGACCAGATCATTCGCTCCTGAGAGAAACATCCCCCCAAGGGTCGCCGTGAGCATAATGCCAATAAACTCTGCCAACGATGTGCCGGATTGCTCTACATAGCGAATCGACATCAGAATTGTGACAACAGTGGAGAGGGCGATAATGCCGCGGAACACAATACTGAGGTCATCACCACTAAAGCTTTTCAGGAAGGACAGCGGCTCTGGGTTCTCCCATTGCAACGCCAGCGCTGCAACTGAGCAGAGCAAACCCGCGATCGCGGCGTAGGGCAACCACCGGGAGGCTATGCGACCTTGAATTAAATCGCCCAAGAGCACAACCATCAAAGTGATGATCACAATCCCCTCTGGCAAAATTACCCCCGCATTGAGCTGGGCGGCCACCGTACTCGAAAAATCCATAGTAATCTCTAGCGATTGACTTGCTTGGTCTGCTAACCCAGACGTGGGTAGTCACCGTTATGGATTGTACCTGTGATCATGGAGGATCGGACGCTGAGCGAGAAATTTTCTAATGAGCCAGACTGACACCATTTGCCCAAGTCACGCTCCCCCCGGCTGCGCCGACCCCCTTTGCAAGGGGGTGTTGGCGATGTAAAACGCTCATTCAACAATAATCCCAGCCGCCTGCGGCGTCACCCCCCTTGCTAAGGGGGGAAGGGGGGATTAAGCCTAGAAATTTTCTGAGATATAGATCAAAATGCCGTTGGCGATCGCTTGGGCCATTTGATCCCGGAAGGCCGGGTCGGCCAGCCGCGGGGCATCTTGAGCACCCGTAACAAAGCCCACTTCCACCAAAATAGATGGAGCTGAGGTGTGCCGCAGCACATAGAATCGCGCCCGCTTGACGCCACGATTGCCAATGCTAATCTCACTGAGAATCTGACGTTGAACCGTTTCCGCGAGTCGCCGACCGCTGGTGTAGTAATAGGTCTCAACCCCATTCACATCGGGACGGCTGAGGCTAATGGCGTTGGCATGGATGCTCACAAACAAATCTGCTCGGGCTCGATTGGAGGCGGCCGATCGCGCTTGCAGACTAATAAAGCGATCATCCGAGCGGGTCATCAAAACACTGACTCCGCGCTCCGAGAGCAAGCGAGCCACTTCCAAAGAAATCGGCAACACCACATCCTTTTCTTGCAGGCCGCCAATGCCGATCGCGCCCGGATCTTTGCCGCCATGACCGGGGTCAATCATTGTCAGCACCCGAGCATTAGGAACTCGGAAATCATCTGGCAGAGTGGTTGTGGGGGGTGGGGCAGTGCTGGGGTCAGGCCGAGGAACCGCAATGATGATCGGGTCATCGTTGGCAGTGGGGCGATCGTTATCGAGAACCCGACCGGAGCGAGGCACGATCGAGAGACCCAAACTGCCGCCTGAGACTGTCCAATCGGGGCTATCGGGGGCAACGGTGAGGATTAGGCGATCATCGTCTTTAAATTCAATTTCCTCAACACCATAGCGATCCAGCTCCACACGACGTAGATCAAGCAGGTTCTCGGGGATATCCGCGCCCTTAAACTCAATGTCGATGGTGCGCCGATCGCGGCTGCGATCCACATCAATGCGCCGCAGACGGGTAGCGTTGGTGCGAATAAAAAAGCCGTTTTGAGTCACCCGAAAGTTGGGAATCGACAAATTATCAGTTTGTTGTTGCTGCCCAATGCGTTGGGGTTCGGGCAAAATCACCGACCATTGCCGTCCACGAGCACTCAGAAATTGCACTTGCTCCGGATCAATAGTGTAGCCTGGAGCCATTTCCACCACCACCCGCGTTGTGAAGCGGTTAAACTGCCCAATCCGAACCCGCCGGATCAAACTGCCTACCCGCTGATTGACGCTAGAGCGCCCGAGTTGGGTGCCGGGCAAATCGATCACCAAGCGGGTGGGGTTGCTCAAGAGCTGGGCGGTGGGTTGAACCCCCGTGTCCGTAGAAAAGGTCAGGCGATTCTCGGCTTCGCGAAATCGCCATTGCAAAAATCGACCCGCTTGAGCAGGTGTCGCCCACATCAGCAGGCTTAACACCACGAGGGCAAACCAACGCAATTGCACAGTTGAAAACTCTCCAGTTGTGAGGGGGTAGTGAGGATATTCGCCGTCCGATTTTAGCGTATTATTGATGAGCGATTTGAAGTCAGTGATTTAGGCACGGTATCCATTGTGGCAGCGGTCATCCTTGAGAAGGTTTATAAGCGGTTTCCCAGCCTCTCGAAGGCAGAAGGAAAGCGTCCCCAAGGGGTGGCGGTACTGCGCAGTATTGATCTTACCGTCGAAGATGGGGAATTCATGGTGTTGGTCGGCCCCTCCGGTTGTGGCAAAAGTACATTGCTGCGCTTGATCGCGGGGTTAGAAACGGTAACAGCGGGGACGATTTCGGTGGGCGATCGCCGGGTTAATGACCTCCCTCCCAAAGACCGCAATATTGCAATGGTGTTCCAGAGTTATGCGCTGTACCCTCATTTAACTGTTTTTGATAATTTGGCGTTTGGGTTGCGCCGCAGCGATCACGCCCCCGGCCTCAATCTAGAAAAGGATAACTATGAAGCAACTGCTCCCTGGCAAACGGCTCTCAGTGCTCTTAGCCGACCCCTTCCCGCCTTTCTGCGCTATCAAACCGCTGCCGATCGCCAGATTCAGCAGCAAGTGGAGCGGGTGGCGCAACGGCTGCAAATTAGTGAGTTGCTCGATCGCTTGCCCCGTCAGCTTTCAGGCGGGCAAAAGCAACGGGTGGCACTCGGGCGGGCGATCGCTCGGAATCCTCAGGCATTTTTGATGGATGAGCCGCTCTCGAATTTGGATGCCAAGCTGCGCACCGAAACTCGCACCCAGATTGTGGAGTTGCAACGCAACCTGGGCATCACGACGATCTACGTCACCCATGATCAAACCGAAGCGATGACGATGGGCGATCGCATTGCCGTGATGAATCAGGGAGAGATTCAACAGATTGCTGCGCCGTTGGAGCTTTACAGTGCGCCCGCCAATCGCTTTGTGGCGGAGTTTATTGGCTCACCGCCAATGAATTTCCTGACTTTCTCGGTACAAGCACCCACGACCCTTTGTGCAGGGGAGTTTCGCTACACATTGCCGACTGAATGGGCAGAGTTACTCGGTTCATCCTCAGAAATCTTGGTAGGCATCCGACCGGAGCATTTGCACTTGAGTCCACCTGCAACCAAGAATTTAGCAGTGCAGGTAACGGTGGTGGAGGCGTTGGGTCATGAAACGTTTTTACGAGTACAGCCTCGGGAGTTTCCAGCAGTTTCGTTGTCGGTGCGCGTACCAGCGGAGGAGCGGGTGCAATTGGGGGATGAGTTGTGGTTGGGGTTTGAGCCGGAGCAGATCCATTTCTTTGATCCACAAACAGAGACCAGATTAGCGGTTTGATTGAGTTGTCAGTAACAGACACAAAAAAAGGAAATGTATAATCAGCAGTGTCGTTTGAACTGCATTTACTTGTATGTCAGCAATCAAGTTTTTAACGCCTGAGCAGGAAGCTTTACTTCCGTACAATTCAAGACGCAATTCGCTATGCTAACCAAAAAATTTCCGCAGACACCTTTCCCCTGCCAGATGTAGACAGCTCTGACCAAGAAGAATGACCGCGTCTTATGTATCGTGCTTACCTCTCAAGCGTTGGGGTTATAGCGATAATGACCAATGATTTTCCAAGCAAATAACACATCCTGTTTCTCTGTTCCTGTCGCCATATTGTGAACAATCAGATAGCGCTTATTATCCTTTGAACGCTCATTGATCACCATACCCATATGTAATAACCCATTACTCAATCGCCAAGCAATCACATCTCCCGGCTGGTAGTTTTCCGGATTCCTGGTGATTTCCTGAGCTGCATTGTGGCGCTCGAAAAAGGTCATTAAGTTGGGTACGCGGCGGTGATCAATATTCGAATCAGGCCCTGTTAAGCCCCAGTTGGGAGGATAGACTGAAAAATTGGCGGCCATATCTTCATGAACTTCTTGCTGTAAGTCTACTCCCGCATTGCGAAAACTGCGCACCACCACATCCGTGCAAACCCCGAGATGATCCGGCACATCACCATTGGGATAATCCATGCCCACATAGGACGGGTCATAAATGTGGGTTCTGCTTGTGCGTGCGATCGCGCCCGCCACGACTTGAGCAAAAAACTCATCTTCAATCGGATCAATCTGAGGTGTACTGTTCGTGGTTACGGGCACAACATCAGGCAGGGGCAAACGTTGTCCTGACTGCAAATAGTAATATGTTCCAGACAGCACACCGGAAGCGATCAACAGGCCTAAAACCGTCCGAATATTCATCGTGATATTAACCTCGAAGCAAAAAAGTTAGGGTGTAATCAAGGGCACATCGGCGGCCGCTTGGGCTTCGAGCTGATCGAGTTGCTGCCAAATGGTCTGCATCAGGCGATCGAGTCCGGCACGTGTTACCGCCGATATATTGAATATCGGAGCGTTAACGCGATTTTTGAATTCGGTTTGAATAAATTCCGCCATCTCGGCATCGAGGGCATCGATTTTGTTGAGGGCTAGGATTTGAGGGCGAGCAGCAAGGCCACGACCGTAGGCGTTTAGTTCGTCCTGAATTGTCACGTAGTCTGCCAAGGGATCAGGAGCCGTTACATCCACTAAATGCACCAGAATGCGGGTGCGCTCGATATGACGCAGAAAGTCATGGCCCAGACCGACCCCCTCGTGAGCACCTGCAATCAACCCCGGAATATCCGCAAATACAGTACCGTCCCCTGTAGGTTTGCGCACCACGCCTAAATTAGGGACTAGGGTGGTGAAGGGATAGTCAGCGATTTTGGGACGGGCAGCAGAAAGAGCAGCGATCAGGGTAGACTTACCAGCGTTCGGCAGGCCAATCAGACCCACTTCAGCGAGCAGCTTGAGTTCAAGGCGTAGATAGCGGTGTTCGCCTTCGAGACCTGGTAGCGCATATTCCGGAGCACGGTTGGAGTTGCTGAGGAAATGTTGGTTGCCCAAACCCCCCTTGCCGCCTTGAGCCACACAAATACGTTGCTGATTTTGCACGAGATCGCCGATAATTTTGCCGTCTTCGAGGTTTTGGATCAGCGTGCCGCAAGGGACTTGGATAATGCGATCGCGCCCTGATGCCCCTGTTTTATTGCTCGGCCCACCTCGCTTGCCGTTGTCAGCCTTAAACAGTCGTGCATACCGAAAGTCCAACAGCGTTTGCAGATTGCGATCGGCTTCCACAATCACAGAACCGCCGTGACCACCATTACCGCCAGAGGGGCCACCCGCGGGCACATATTTCTCCCGCCGGAAAGCCACGATGCCATCCCCGCCGTTGCCCGCTTGGACTTCAATTTCTGCGTAGTCAATAAATTGCATGGGTTCTATGGGGAGTGAGTCCCCTACTCAAAATCTGATTTTTTACACATCTCCACACCACTCAGATGCCTGTGGTGACTGTTGCCAAACCTCAAAGACCAAAGTGCGGTAATCGGTGTGTAATGGCCCAACAAACTGCCGAGTTTTCTTTTCAACTTGAACCGCCAGAGCCAAGGCAATTTGCTTTAACTGTTGTTCAACGGGTTGTTCTGCTGTGATTTTTGCAAATTTTTTACTCAAGAATCTCGCAATATGTGGGCGATCTGATTCTTGACAGGCGCGATTGCCAGATAACCAAAGCCGTTCAAGCAATTCTATAACTTGTGTTTCAGCCTCAGTTAGCTTTATCGGCATATTGAAACGTCTAGCTGGATTGTTGGCACATACGTAAGAGGAGGTATGATAGCAACAAATCAGTATTTCTGCAAAACTAAATCCAAGATCTATCGCTCAATCTCTATCTGTTCTTTCTAAAGCTATGAGTTCTAATGACAAGTCGAGTTAGTCTCATCAGATGATTTACAAATGGCTTACAGTGATTTTACCCTAGCAAAACTATTAGATCAGTTTAACCTAACCATCAAAGAAAAATCGGGTCTATTTGCAACCCGTGCTGCTCTGCCGCCCAGTGAACTACTGCAAACGATTCTGACAGAAAATGTTGATTTAGCGGTGGCGATGAGTACAGAAAAGGCGCGATCGGAATTGATCATTGCGCCCATTTTATTAGAAGTCCGTCGGCAGTGCGATCGCGGTGTGAGTCTGTTTTCTGGCGTGGAGTTTAATGTTGACCCATCCCAAGGTTTGGCCGGATTTTGTGATTTTCTGCTGAGCCTTTCCCCAGAACAACTCCTCGTACGTGCACCAGTTGTAACGATTGTCGAAGCTAAAAATGAGAACCTACGGGCAGGACTCGCTCAATGCATTGCCGAGATGGTGGCTGCCCAGTCCTTCAACCAAAAACATCAGGAGCCGATCGCTACTGTTTATGGGGCGGTAACGATCGGCACAATTTGGCAATTTCTACAACTAGAAGGACAAATGATTTCTGTGGATTTGACGGAATATTACATTCGAGATATCGATCGCATCCTAGGGATTTTACTGGCAGCGTTAAACCAGGGGAATTCTCAAAATTAAGCTGTCTTAAAAAAGCGGATAATCTCCCGTACCTGCCCCAACACTCGGCTATCTTCATTGAGCTGGGCGATCGCCCCCCGAGCCTCTTGTACGATTTGCTCATGTTCCTGAGCATTCATCGCTTTGAATTGATCCTGACCTGCTTCAAGTTGAGCGAGTGATTCTTGAAGTCGTTCGATCGCTCGTTCCTGTTTAGCAGCCCAAGAACTGGACTCGTTTAAGTTAAGTTTGAGCGCCAGATCAGCTTGCTCAGTTGCTAACAGTTCAACGCGATCGCACAGCTCGATCATATCTTCACGGGGATATTTCAGCTCGCGGCCAATGTTTTCCAGACGGTGGACGAGATAGCGATAGGCTGCGATCGCAGGCCGCAAACCCGTCAATAACAACGCAGCGACAGAGCTGATGTAACCGATAGCGCTAATGCCAGTGAGGGCTAGCGTGTAGAAAGCAATTGCAGAAACCCCATGCAACCCCAAAGCAACCACCAAGGCCCATTTTTGAATAGCCTTGACATAGTGAATGGCGCGATTGCTGACCTCAATGCCTTTTTCTCGGGAAATCATGGCATCGGCATACACTGCCTTCGCATTAAAATGCACATTCCACGGAATGGTAATAATCACCATCAACCACCAAAAACTTGCGGCTCCGAAGAGCCAATCCAAAAATTGGCCGGTGGGAATATGTAGCCAATTGAGTAGTCCAAAAACTATCAGTACTAATATTGCCCAGATCAGTGTTAAGCCAAATAATCCTGATAATTCACGCTCTAAATTCATCATGTTCTCCTGAATTGTTGCGATCAGAACTTACTCCGCTTGCATTGAATAGCTTTTGTAATCCTTCTGGCTGTGCCAAATCTTTTGATATAGAAAAAAGCACATCAGCTAGAACGTTTTTGAGTTGCTAAAACCTTTGTGTGGTGGGCAATGCCTACCCTACGTAATTCCTATGCCGACCCTCCTACTTGCGAATCTAGGATAAGGGAGTGTCAAGCCTCTCAAATTTTGATTACAAAGCCTATCCCAGCCGCTAGCGGCGTCACCCCCCTTTTCCAAGGGGGGAAGGGGGGATTTTAAAGTCTAGATATATCAAGTACAGTCTGAATTGTGTAAGTCCTAACTCTATTTATTTATGCTTCAAAAGCCTGATTTCTAACGTCGAGAATAGGACAGTTTGAGCAAACGGCTCAAAACCCATAGGCCAAACTGAAATAAATCCCATCATCTTGTAAATCTTCTTGGCGATCGCTGAGATTCACCAACGGAATCGCAAAATCCAGCCGCAGCGCCAAATTATCAATCGGTTGAAACAAGATACCTGTACCCAGTCCAGCCAAGACATGTTCGCCCGTAATCTGGCTCGGGTTGCTGGGATTATTCCAAACCACACCATAGTCAAAAAATGGCGCAATTTGCAAAATTTGACCTGTCTCCGTTTGCCATAGAGTGATGCGATCTTCAATGGTTAGTCGCCAGCCATTGTCCCCGTTACGTGCGCCTTGCCGATAGCCCCGCAGGGTTTGGGCTCCACCGATGCTAAAGCCTTCAGAAGAAAGTAGATTATCTCCTGTCAGTTGCAGGTCGGCTTGAATAATCAGGGTATTGGTATTACTCAAGCGTTGCACCCGTGCCACTTGCCCGAGCCAAGAGAGGAACTGACCATCGGGGGTTGAACCACTGTTTTGAGTGGCATCCAACAGTTCTGTACCCAGGCTGAATTGCGATCGCAGACTCCAAGCCCCATTGATATCTCGCTTAGTGTAATCCTGTCCAAACCGGAGCACAGAGGTTTTGGTTGTGCCATCGGCTTCTGCCCCTGCACTAAAGGGCTGACCAATCGTATCAAATACAAAGGTCTGGCCATCACTATGAGTAAAGCCCAGAGAGAGGGCAAACTCTTCCGTTGCCCGTCGTACCAGGGGTTGCCGCAAGCTGACTTGGTACGACTCCGATTCACCGCGAATGTTGAGCAGATCAAAGGGTGAAGTGATGATCCGGTTGCGGCTGGTGGTAAAGCTTAGATTTAAGGTGCCATTCAGCGGGTTGAGAGGTGCAGTATAGCCAAAGCCCCAAGTATCCAAACCATTGGTGAAGGTTTGGGTATAGTCCAGGCTCAACACATCGCCAATCCCCACCAGATTGCGGTAACTCAGGTTGGCGGTGCTGCGGGTTGACCCCACACTGGCCGCTGAGTAGTTATCGAGCCCTGCCGAACCAAAGAACGGATTTGCTTCATCCACGACAAGTTTAAGAACGCTGGTTCCGGTTGCATCACCGCTTTGGAGGGCTACATTCAACTCGTCTAAATTGGGGTCGAGTTGGAGCAGGCGCAGTTGATCTTCGAGGTCATTGACATTAAGCGGTGTATCGATGCCCAAACCCACACGGGAGGTGACATAGGATTCGTTGAGTCGATTTAATCCCTCAACTGCGATCGCTTCTAAACTTCCTTCAATCACGTCGATCGAGACAGAACTTTGACCCAAAGCCTGAGCGGGCAACACAGCGCGGGAGGTGAGGTAGCCTTGGTTAATATAGAGTTGCGTAATCTGCTCCACGGCTTGTTGGAGTGCGCCGAGGGTGGTTTCACCGATAAGCGGATCAACAATCGGGGCGAAGTCTGCCTCGGTGAAAACAGTACTCCCGCTCACTTCAATGCCTTCAATGGTCAGCGGAGTTGCATTATCCAAAGTGCTCGGATCAACGGGGTCAGTGTCCGGAGTGATGATCAGCTCATCGGGGGGCAAGGTTTCGGGAACAGGGTCATCTGGGGCTTGTAAGAAGCGATCTTGGTTGGGGTTGGGTTCAATTTGGGCGAGACGATCGCTGCCCAGCAAAGCAGCTTCAGTCTGGACTGGGTTCAAATGACTGAGTTGACGAGGAATTGTTAAGGTTTGGGCTTGCGCGATCGCGGGAGTAAAAGTACAGCCCAAAATGAGCATCGTCAATAGGTTTGGAGTTTGGGTCATGGGTTTAGATTGGACTGTACGCTGGGCAGGGAATATTCAACAAAATGTCTTGTTCTTTTGTAGGGGCAATCCCCCCCGTGGTTGCCCCGATGCATTGCGTGGCAAGGGGTTGATCGGCAGGCGGCCGAGATCGGGGTAGGCACGGGGGCACGACCCCTACAGAAAACGTGTGAATAATCCAGGTTAAAGCTGTTCTGGGCGGCTTGAGCGCCAAGCCGCATTTATCTTACCGAAGGACGGTTTGTAACCAGTCAGAACTTAACGTCCCGAAACCGTCACCGCTTCGGTTGTGTCAATCGCCACAGGATCACAATCGGCATCCAGCTCAAGACGCTCTTCTGTTTCCAGTTCCTCATTGAGTGAGATATCTTGCTCTTGCTCAATGGTGACCTTAGGGACAGTTCGGCAGGCATTGGCTCCCATCACACCATCGATGAGTTCTTCGGTTTCTTCGAGGGTATCAAGGGCGCTGCGTTGAATTTCGGCCGTGTCCAGGGTTGGCTCGGTTGGTTCAGAGGTTGATGACGTGGCCAGTGGGCTAACCACAGCAGTAGGTGGCGCGATCGCTGACTCCACTGCCCCGATATCGACAGTACCAAACTGAATTCGAGCTTCACCCCGTTGATCCGTTGCGGGTGTCACGAACGTATTGTTACCCGAGTCGATCGCGGGGCTACCCACTTGGAGCGCATGGGTTTGAGTTGGCCCGCCATTGTTTGCTAGTGGCAAAAGCATGGGGTCAACACCGATGAGGTTGTTGAGATTCGTGCCTATGGTTGCGCCTGTGGCATCACCAATCAAGCTATTTTGAATGCTGGCAATTGCACCTGAGAGATCATTCCCCGTTGTGGCAACATTGTTGGCGATGATGGTATTTGCAATATCAACGCCTCCAGAGCCGCTCCGCTTGGCAAGTCCGCCCCCATTTGTAGTTGCAGTACTATTAACCACGGTGTTATTGACAATTGTACTGTTGTTGAGGGTTGCACCACTGGTGAAAATGCCGCCACCAGACCTGCCCGCAGAGTTCCCAGAGACGGTGCTGTTATTAACAGTGGTTGTGCTGAATGCCATGATCCCTCCCCCACTCTGGACAGCAGAATTCCCAGATACAGTGCTGTTCATGAGGTTTACATTGTTCGCATAAATACCGCCACCATGCCCACGACTGGAGTTATCCGAAACAGTACTATCGGTCACATTAATGTTGTTGTTTGTGAAAATACCGCCGCCGCTACCATTGCTAGAATTATCAGTCACTTGAGCATTGCGCAGCGTTACGGTTCCTTGGGCAAAAATTCCACCGCCACCAGAACTGGTATTACCTGAGACTTCGCTGTCTGTCACATTCACTGTGGTTGCAGAAATTCCACCCCCCACAGCCCCCCGGTTGCCAGAGATCTTACTATTGCCCGTAACATTCACTGTTCCGGCATAAATTCCCCCGCCATAGTAGCGAGCATTATTACCAGAAACTTCGCTGTCACTCGCGATGTTCACTGTATTGGCAAAGATCCCTCCCCCTTCGTAACGACTCATGTTGTTCGAGACAACACTGTTATCGAGTTCGACCGTATTGGCATGAATTCCCCCACCGCGATCGCCACTGGAATTCCCCGAAACTGTACTACCTGTAAGGTTGGTTGTCGTCGCCGAAATGCCACCGCCACGTCGGCTGCCAGAGTTACTCAAAACCATACTGTTGGTGAGGTTGACCGTGACCGTCTGAATCCCCCCCCCATCGCGGCCGCTAGAGTTGCCGGAAACGGTGCTGTTGGTCACTGTTGTGTCCAGTCTTGTATAAATCCCGCCACCGGAGCCAGAAGTGGAGTTCCCCGAAACCGTACTGTCCGTCACTGTTACCAGCGCGTACGATCCAATCCCACCTCCAGTACTACCGCTTGAATTCCCCGAAACCGTACTGTTGATAACGGTTGTTGTCCTGTATCCCGAAAAAATCCCCCCCCCATTCCGGCCGCTAGAGTTACCGGTGATGGTGCTGTTGGTCACTGTTGTGTCCCCTCCAAAAATCCCGCCACCTTTATAAAGACTAGAGTTGCCGGAAACGGTGCTGTTGGTCACTGTTGTGTCCGCTCCAAAAATCCCGCCACCGTAAAAACCACTAGAGTTACCAGAAACGGTGCTGTTGGTCACGGTTACCATCCCATAGGCCAAAATCCCGCCACCGTAAAGATCACTAGAGTTACCAGAAACGGTGCTGTTGGTCACTATTGTGTCCCCTCCTGCATGAATCCCGCCGCCGCCAGAAGCGGAGTTTCCCGAAACCGTACTGTCCGTCACTGTTACTTGCCCGTACGCTGCAATCCCAGCTCCAGCACTACCGCTTGAATTCCCCGAAACCGTACTGTTGATCACGGTTGTTGTCTCGAATTGCGAAAAACTTCCCCCCCCAAAACCACCACTGGAGTTGCCCGAAACCGTACTATTGGTCAGATTAATCTTGCCATTTGAATTGATGCCACCACCATCGCCCGTTGTTTTACCATTGCGAATCGTCAGATGATCAAACGTTGTTGTCACCCCACCCGTCACATTGAAAATCCGAAAATCCGGAGCCGTCGCATTACGCTCCATCGTCACATTGGTTGTACCTCCCGTAATCGTTAGCTCATCGGAAATGCCCAACTCTCCCGACGTTAAATCCACCAAGGTCACACCATTAAAGCGAATCTCATCCGCCCCCGCCGCGCCATTGGCAAAGCCAATTGCTTCCCGCAACGTCCCCACACCACTATCGCCGCCGTCCGTCACCGTAAAGATCGCCAGCTTACTGTCATAGTCCGCCAACACCTCCTGCTCAAAACCCAAAGCCGCTTCAATCGTTCCCGTGCTTGCCTCTAAAGTCCAATCCGCCCCCAACACTGCACTACCCGTCAGGTTTGTTGAAGCTGCCATATCTGCCCCGGTTGCCCGGGCCAGATCACCCAAGAACTGATCCCCCACTGACCCCAACGCGGTCAGGCAACTGTAGAGCAACAGATCAGCCGTCTCAGTTAAATAACCGTTCCAAGTCTGCAATTGGTCTTGGTATTGCCCCAAGGTGGCACCGGAGACAAAAGCATTCCCCAACCAGAAATTTCCCGCACTCCCTTCCGAGACAATATGAACCTCATCGACTTTCTGGGTTGCAACAATATCCGAGAGCTGATTCGTGATCGCAGAGATGCCATTCTCGTCAGCATCAACCGTAAAGGCAATGCTCCCCGACTTGCCGCCAAACAAGAAGCGCTTGTAATCATCTACTGTGGCATCAACTACTGTTAACGCCAACGGATCGCCCGCCCCTGGAAAGCGCACCACTGTAGTATCGCCCTCCACAAGCTCAACATCCGTCGCCGTCACATTACCAGCCGCCATCAACTGCACATTTTCTGCGGCAACAACTCCAGCAATGCCCACATCACCCGTTGCAAACGGCGTCATATCGCCGTCTTGGGTGAGATACACCGTGCCATCTGCTGCCACAACAACCGTATCGGCATTCTGTTGATTGCCCCCGGTTAAATAGCGAGGAATATCTGTCGGCTTCAGCCCAATCTGTTCGGGTAATCCTTCGCCCCCTAGCGGTGCAGCAGCCAAAACTAAATCCAAAATCATGCCATCGTGAGAGATTTTGATCTGGTTGCCTTCAGGGATCGCGGCGATCGTGACATTGCCATTCTCAACTTCAATGGTTCCCGTACTCAACACGCTACTCCCCACCAACCACAAGGATTCGCCTTCCGGCACTTCCAACATTGCCTCATTAAAGATCGTGCCCGTCTCGCGATCGAAAATAAAGCTCATCGGATCGCCCGTCAGAGCAGCGTAATCATTCTCGCCATAGGCATTAAAGAAGCCATTGTTAAAACCAATTCGTGTAGCGGTGGTGGCGGCAAAACTACCCGGCACATCTAAGCTTGCACCATTGCTAAAGACCATACCCGCTGGGTTCATCAGATACAAATTGGAGTTGCCCCCCGAAAGGCGAATCAAGCCTTCAATCACGCTCGGATTCCCGCCCACAACTCGACCCAGGACGTTTTGAATATTGGGATTGCTTAGGAAGTCTGCGATTTCATTGGGGGCGAGACCCAGCTCTTGGAAAGAATGGAAGAGATTACCTCCCGCTTGGGTTCCCCCCGTGATGCTGTAGGTGTTGCCATTGTGTTTGATCACTGTACCTGTGCCATCCGGGGCAGCAGTGATCGATTGAGCAAGGGCAGCTTGAGGAAGACCCAGGCAAGTCATTGCCAAGAGAGAAATCAGGGTTTGTTTGAGGGGGGTCAAGGGCATCATCACAAGCTCCACAAGTCAGAAATAGCCTTGGTTTTCGGCTTGTCTTCATCATGCGAAATTGACCCCCTTGAAGTCTGTCGGTTTTGTCGGGTCTTGATTGTCGGCAATGTCGGGTAAAATTCCAGACAACCTGAATCTTGACTTTTGGGGAGTTATGTGTATTGATTGATGCTACTAATGAGTATAGCTATTCTGATTCATCAAAGCGATCGCACTCCCTTACAGCCCGGATGTGCGATCGCACTACTATATCCTTCACGTTCAGCATTATTTGAAATCTAACTGAAGATAGCCCTTAGCCGTTCAGGATACTGGCAAAGAACAAGGCGATCGCTGCCAGAATAGCCCAGGCGACGAGGGTAATGCCAACACATTTCACGATGCGACCGCCCACTGGCTGCTCTCGTTGCATAGAAAGTTGATAGCACCACATTGCAGCTCCAAAACCCAAACCTGAAGGAATTGCGCCACCGATGCCCACCATCAATGCATTCACAACAATAAAGAACCAAGACCAAGCCGGTGGGATCAGGGTTTTGGGGCCACTCCGAAGTGCATCACCCTCTGAAGCCGATTCAGTCGATTCGCCCAGAATTTGTTCAGCGTAATTTTGGAGGCGGACTTGTGACTTTTGCTGGGGAATAGCGGCGTAAGCTTGAGTATCTTTGAGCGGGACAGCCGCTTTGCGCGTCAGATCCACCAGAGAAGCATGACGGACTTCACCGCCTTGATTGGGGTCAAGCTGATTGAGCATCTCGACCACTTGTTCTTGTTGCGATCGCGTAAAGGCTACTGCCGTCACAAAGACTGTCTGGATAACCGGTGGCTGAAGCCGCAAGGACTTGGGCGTTTTGTAGAATGTATCGACCCACTCACAAGCGGCTGTGTGCGCCGTACCAATTTTAGTGAGATCATCGCCGGCCGTTGCTTGCAAATCAAACAAGACATAATGCAAGTTTTTACGACGGGCGTAGGCCGTTGCGGTGATTCCGCTCTCACCCAGCAGTTGGTTCGGGGTTATCTCATACTTGTCCGCTTCAAGTACAGCTTGCAATTCATGGATAAAGGCTGGTGGGGTATTGCTCATTTGTGACTAGCTTCCAACAAAACGCTGTGTATAGGATTAATAAGTTCTAGACGATTGTAGCGATCGTTTTGGCGCGAATTCAGGGCTGTTGCGAAAACTGAAACAGTTTGGTGATTGTGGTTTAGTCTGTATTCTTCATGACTCTCATCAAAGATCTTTGGAAGCTCGATTCAGCAAAGTGGCGGGCAAGATACCTGCGCTACGGACTGTAGCGAGAAAACCGTAGCTTTGTACAAGCACTTTGAACTCTGAACTTTGAACTCCGCTAGGTTAGGCGCATGGAACGGGATAGGGCAGGATATGTAGTATGACTCTTACAGAAACCTTTGCTGTTCTCATTTCTGCACTAAACCCAAGCGCAGCGCTTTCACAATCGCCTGGGTACGATTACTCACCGCCAATTTCTCGAAAATTGAAGTGAGATGGGCCTTAACCGTTGCCACCGTCACGTAGAGGTGTGCCGCGATCGCGCTATTGGATTCTCCCTGCACCAGCCAGTGGAGCACCTCCTGCTCTCGATCCGTTAAATCAAGATCTCGAACCAATTGCAATGTGTTCTGGTTCAAAAATTGAAAGCGCTCGAAGAAACAGGTGGCAACCTCAGGTGAGAGATAAACTTGCTCCGCCAGAACCGCCTGAATCGCAGTCGCCAGATGAGTTCCTGCTGTCTCTTTAAAGACATAGCCTTTAGCCCCGGCCTGCATGGCGGTAAAGACCCATTGTGCTTCTTCATGGGCTGAGAGCACCAACACCTGGCCGGTGTAGTCTTTCTCGCGCAGACGAATCAGCAATTCGATCCCGCTACCTTCCGGTAATTCTAGATCCAGCACAACCAGGTGGGGGTTGAGTGTCTCGATCAGATCCAGCGCCTGTGTTAGGTTGCCTGCCTCGCCCACAACCCGAATGGCTTGATTGTCGGGCAGAGGATAGAACCCTAATAGCGATCGCAACCCAGCCCGAAATTGAGGTTCATCATCCACCAAAACCACAGTAATCGGTTCATGAGTTAGCAAGGGAGTGGGTTCAGGACGCATCATCGGCAGGATTTTAGGGCGTAATCTGGGGCAATCGCAAAGCGGTGGCTTTTATTGCCGGATGATTATTCACTACACAATCATTTGGAGCAGCTACAGACGAAATTCTCCTAATACCCCCATCATGCCACCAGGCTCTGGCTTGGGCAGCATAAGCCAAAACTGGGCGCCACCTTCAGGATGATTGTCAGCCCAGATGCGTCCAGTATGCTGCCGGACAATATCCTGAGCGATTGCCAACCCCAAACCTGTGCCCCCAGGACGCTGGGAATAAAACGGCTCAAAAATTGTTTTAAGTTGGTCGGGTGGAATGCCAGAACCGCGATCGCGCAGCCCAATCGTCACCCGACGGGCTTGGGTTTGCCATTGCCAAGTGATTGCGCTATTGGGGGGAGCAAAGGCGAGCGCGTTATTTAAGAGCACTGCCAAAACCTGTTTCAAGCGCCAGCGATCGCCCCAAATCTGTAGTGGGGTTACAGGGATCTCAATCTGTACCACTTGGGCTTGGGCGCGATCGGTCAGACTCATCGCCACTGCTTGCACTAACTCCCGCAGCTCTAGTGTTTCGGGTTGCCATTCCCCCTGGTTATGCAAACTCAGCAGGCTGGCAAAATTGGCGCTCAATTCTTGGGCCGTATCTTGAATCACCTGCACCTGCTGGCGAAGGGCGGTTGAGCTAGGGTCATTATCTAATCCCAAGGCTAAATTATGGGCATAGAGTCGAATCAGTGCCAAGGGGTTGCGCAGTTGATGACCACTGCGCTTGAGTGTGGCCTGCAATGTGCTCAGTCGTGCTGACTGTTGCTGCATGGTTTGCAAGACTTGGCAATACTGACCGAGCAGCCCGAAAGCATTAT
This sequence comes from Spirulina sp. SIO3F2, assembly GCA_010672165.1. GTDB lineage: Bacteria > Cyanobacteriota > Cyanobacteriia > Cyanobacteriales > Spirulinaceae > SIO3F2. The sequence goes on from JAAHHN010000042.1 coordinate 17,091, forward strand.
CTAAGGCAAGGCAAGCAGCAGCATCTAGAGGCTGATGACACCAAATCGCACCATAGGTTTCACCCAACAGCGAACTGGGAAAGGGATAAATATAAAGTCGCTGCCCTGGAATCAGACTCTCTAAATGAAAGGCCTGGAGCTTCAGAGGAATATTCCCTTCGGGGTGAGTCGGCAAGACAACCGCTCTTAGCTGACTCGGCTGCTGGGTGCATAACGTCTGAACTTCGCTGGTGAGCAAAGCAAAGAGTTGGGGTGTATAGCTAGGGGCTTGGGAATTTAAAGACTGATGTTGGTGACTTTGCCCATCCACCCAGTCCCATCGTATGACCCAAACTGCGATCGCCCCTGTTTGCATCCGGAGCCGATGGAGATAATGCTCTAGCGGCCGCTCTGAATCTGTTAGTGGTATTTGGGAGGAAAAAGGAGAAACCAACATGGTCTGAGTTGGGGATGACAATAGCCCTTAGTCGTCACGGCACAATTTTCGTTAACACCCGACCACCACCTTCGCCCCCTGTCACCGTGATTGTTTGGTCTTTGAGGCGTCCGATTGCCCGCGATCCAGCCAAGTCTAAGGGTGGATCAACCTGACGATAGATCACATTACCAGCCGCTTCGATACGCTCGCGCTGAAGATACCAAACGATCTGGTTGGCGTAGAGGTCGGCGGGCTTGCGGGTATTGATGCCTCGTGCGCCGCCGGTTAATCGCAGGACTTCTGTGTCGAGATTGATGAAGCCTTCATTGGCCGTCAAGGTCACTGCATCCTCACGATTAACCACCTGTACCGGAGTATCAGATAGAACAGTGCGGTTTGCAAGGTTCCAAATAATTGAGTCAGAGGCAATTTGCAGGGGGGGATCAACAGAGCGTGATTCAACTTCTTTTTTGAGCAGCACCACCTGCTTTTTGAGGTCAAATTCGGCTGATTGAGCCACCACACGATCGGTGATCACCGGTTGCGAGGCTTCGGGTTTTGAGCGTTCATCCGTGGAGTTTTCGGTTCTCTGTTGACGAGCCAAGGCAGAGTTCGGCAACAGAGCAACACCAGTAACGGCCACTGAAACTAGATTAGTGGGTTCTGACTCGGCGTCCTCAGTAGCTGCCGATTCGTCTGACTGGTAGCGATCGAATTCAATGGGGCGATCGCTAGTGATTCGGGCTTTGGGCAGATCCCAAACTACTTTATCCGTACGAGCTTGCATTGGGTTCTGCTGGCCATCAATCACAACATCTTCTTGAGCTTCAAGAATACGAGTTTTTGTCCAATATTTACCTTGCTTAGCGCGAACATGAACTGCATCATTGCTACCATGCAGCGATTCCCGGGCCATCAAGACACCATCTTCAGGCAACCATTGAACTTCTTGGCATTGCAATACAACACCTGTGCGGGGATCGAGCCCAACAACGTTTTTGCGCAAGAAGAGTTCTTGGCCATCTCCAATGATTTCACCCTCATCAGCTTTAAATTTGAGAACAATTTGGCCCTCTTGATACAAGTTGCCAGTGATACCCTCGATTTGGGCTCCTTTTTTATTCGGTTCATAGCGAGTCCGTTGAGCCTTAATCTTCCAAAGCACTTGACCCGCCTCATCCGCGTTTTCGAGGGTGGCATTATTGAGAATGAGTTGCTCTTCATAGGTTGCGCTTTCTGATGCAGTCTCATCAACATCACTAGCAGGGCTCCCCGTTCGACAAGCAACACCGAAGCTGGCAATGAGGACAAGCGCCAGTCCCCAAAGCAGCTTCGGTTTAATTCTTCTCCGGTAGACTTTTCTCCTCATTGCTATTGATGATCTTGATGCCAGGAAAATTCCGGGGATAGGTACTAGGGGTATGGGGGCGAGTGGTCTTATTAATCTCGGTTTTGATTTGGTCGAGGTCGATGTAGCGATCGGCGACATTTATGAGGCTGTCGCTGGTCATCGAGCGGAGACTCACCACTTCAACCCGCGCGCCACGATAGCTGATTGCATCCACTGCATAGGCTAGATCCCCATCACCACTTACTAATACAGCAGTATCGTATGCCCCTACCAAAGACATCATATCCACGGCGATTTCTACATCGAGGTTGGCCTTCTTTGAGCCATCAGGCAACTGTACTAAGTCTTTGGCGATGACCCGATAGCCATTGCGCCGCATCCATAACAAGAAGCCCTGCTGTTTCTCATTGGTGCGATCAACCCCTGTGTAGAAGAAGGCTCGTAATAGCCGAGAACCTGCCGTGAGCCGGTAAAGCAGCTTGGTGTAGTCAATTTCTAAACCCAGTTGCAAAGCGGCATAAAACAAATTAGAGCCATCAATGAATATGGCAACACGGCCGCGATTTTCTAAAACCTGTTCAGGCGGAAAAACCGGATCTTCCCCAAAACCATCTTCAATCATTGTTTTTATCCTCGATTTTTTATTATGAATGGGACTTGTTATCGACGCCCTGAGGCGGTAGAACCCCGCAGTTGCAAGTGCAAGGTGAGTAAATGGGTCAGTTGGGCGTTAAAGAAACACAGGGAAACGTTAACCGGGTCAAAAACAAACTATCGATCAGATGCTCAAGCAGGGCTGGTGTTAACCAGGTAGCTCTAGCTTGGCAAAGATGGGTTGGGGCTGGGCCAAGTGCTGGGCACTGGAGAGCAAACCCCATTGGCTGTGATGCTCAAACAAGTTTGGATCATTGACGACGGTTGGATTATTAAAGTTCAAATCAAATCCCAGTTGGGTATAAATTTTGCCGCTCAGGTTCGGCACAATGGGAGCTAAAAGGTAAGCAGATAGCCTAACTGATTCTAGAACAGAGTATAAGATCGCTTCAACGTCAGTTTGTTGTTCTTGTTTGTATAAACGCCAAGGGGCCTGGTCATCAATGAACTTGTTACAAGCCCGAATCAAATTAAAGATTTCTTCACAAACTGTCGGGAATTTATAGGCTTCATAGGCAGGGATAACACGATCGCGCAGGGACCGTCCTAAAGCGGCGAGGGGATGCTCTGCGGCAAAATCATTGCCCACCACATGGGGAACCTGACCTTGGCAATATTTTTTCACCATCCCTAACGTGCGATTGAGGAGATTCCCGAGATCATTCGCAAGATCTGCGTTGAGAATATTCACAAAACGGGTCTCATTAAAATCACCATCTTGCCCCAGCTCAATTTCTTTGAGGAAGTAGTAGCGAACTGCATCCGACCCGTAGCGTTCAATTAAATTGAATGGATCGATTGTATTACCAGTGGACTTGCCCATTTTGCGACCATCTTTGGTGAGGAAGCCATGACCAAAGACCTGCTGGGGAATTTCTAAACCTGCGGAGAGCAGCATTGCGGGCCAATACACTGCATGGAAGCGCAAAATGTCTTTGCCAATCAGATGAGTTTGAATGGGCCAGCCCTGAGCAAGGGCATTGGCCAGAGTCGGTTCAGCTTCCGGTTCTAATAGCCCTGTCACATAACCCAGGAGGGCATCAAACCACACATAGAGGGTATGTTTATTGTTATTGGGCATGGGGAAGCCCCAGTCCAAATTAACCCGTGAAATGGAAAAGTCTTGTAAACCTTGCTCGACAAAACTTAAAACCTCGTTACGACGGCTGGGGGGGGCAATAAAATCAGGGTGATCACGATACAACTGCATCAATGCATCTTGATATTTTGAGAGTCGGAAAAAATAATTGTCTTCATCCCGCCATTCCACTTTTTTATTGTTATGAATCGGGCAGTATTGCTCTTCGATGAGTTCCCGTTCTTCCTTAAATTCTTCACAGGCGACGCAGTACCATCCTTGTTGCTTAGCCAGATAAATATCACCCTGTTGCCAAACCCGGTCAAAAAACTCGTTGACGATCGCCTGGTGTCGGGGAGCAGTGGTGCGGCTAAAGCGATCGTATTGGATATTCAGTTGAGTCCAGAGTTGGTCAAATTGGGCTGCGATCGCATCACAATGCACCTGCGGATCAACCCCCTGTTGCTCGGCAGCCCGTTGAATTTTTTGACCGTGCTCATCTGTGCCCGTGATCAAGAGTACGTTCTGACCCCGTTGACGTTCAAATCGAGCGATCGCATCGGCGACCATCGTGGTGTAGGCGCTACCGATGTGGGGAGCAGCATTAACGTAGTAAAGCGGTGTGGTGATAACAAAGGAGGCAGGCATGGGACAAACAACAAAAGAAGGATGGGGCGATTCGACAATGCAACCCCTAATTTTAGGGGCTTAAGTCTCAAATCACCAATTTTGAGGCGTCGACAGGAACAGGGATTGAGATTATTAGAGAAGGAGCGATTGCTGGTATGATTTTCATGCCCAGATGTCTGACTGGCTGCACCTTAAAGTGCCCCTATAATCCGACGTGGAGTTATCTTAAATTTTATTGATATGGATTTAGCACGAATTCCTGCTCAACCCAAACCCGGTATTGTTAACGTTCTCATTGAAATTCCCGCCGGAAGTAAGAACAAATATGAGTTCGACAAAGACCTGAATGCCTTCGCCCTCGATCGCGTGCTCTATTCCTCTGTTCAATATCCCTACGACTACGGTTTTATCCCCAACACTCTTGCCGATGATGGAGATCCCCTTGATGGTATGGTGCTGATTGATCAGCCTACCTTTCCCGGTTGCGTGATCGCAGCCCGGCCGATTGGGATGTTGGAGATGATAGACGGCGGCGATCGGGATGAAAAGTTGATCTGTGTTCCCGACAAAGACCCCCGTTATGCCGAAGTAAAATCTCTTGAAAATGTTTCTAGTCACCGTCTAGATGAAATTGCTGAGTTTTTCCGGAGCTATAAGAATCTGGAGAACAAGGTGACGGAGATTCTGGGATGGAAAAACTTGGATGCAGTGATGACACTTCTTGATCAATGTATCAAGGCAGCGAAGTAACACAAGCAAAACTCCCGGTCTGGTGGCGTTTCGCCCCTATTATGCTTTACAGACTAGGGTCAAAGGGCTCTGACCCTAGTTTGATGGTTAGTAATACGTTTCGTCTAGACGAGACTAACCTTGCAGGCGTCTCCTCGCGCTATCATGGAGCCAAGCTGATTCAACGAAAACGTCCCGACTATGCGTAGTGGGTGCGTAAAGCTAAGATAAGGACGGTGTCTTGAGTTGATGTCTAAAGCTTCTCCTTTTGACCACGCCCAACTCACACCATCGAAGATTATGTTGCTCCATCAAAGGGAAAAGCTATACTTTGGAATATCGATGGCTCGACTTCTGAGACAGCTTCTAGAAAATAACCCGATGCTAAACCAGTCATCATTGATGTCAATATGCCAAACACCAATGTTCGGGAGGAAAGCTTGACTGTGAGCGTTGATGTGCAGTTTTGGGGAGTTCGTGATCAGATTCCAACCCCTGGTGCTCAAACTGTTCGCTATGGTGGGAACACGTCCTGCGTCGAGGTTCGCATTGGTTCCCAGCGTCTAGTTTTCGATGGCGGAACAGGCTTGAGAACGCTAGGTAACAGTCTTCTCGCCCAGATGCCAGTCGAGGCGCATTTGTTTTTCACCCATTGTCATTGGGATCGGATTCAGGGCTTCCCGTTCTTTGTCCCTGCGTTTATCCCCATTAATCATTTCCACATCTATGGTGCAAAGGCATCGAATGGGTCAACGTTTCAGCAACGTCTCAAACAGCAAATGCTTGGGCCCAATTTTCCCGTTCCTATCCAGGTAATGCAGTCAAAGCTAGAGTTTCATGAACTCGACGATGTCCACAAGACGGTTCTGGATGATGAGGTTGTTGTAGAAAGTGCTTATTTGAATGTTGAGCACCATTCCGTCGGCTACCGAGTGACCTGTGGCGATAAGGTTGTTGTTTATGCCATGAGTCCCGATTGTTTTGCGGATCAGCCACAACAGGCTCTGATTCAGCTTGCCCAAGATGCCAATTTGCTGATTTTGGCAGCCCCTAAGCAAGATCGTTTTCAAGTGCCTCATGCCCAAGAGCACCCACTGATGGTTGAACATTGGATTAGTTGTGCTGCGATCGCCAAAGAAGCTAATGTTGGACAGGTTCTAATATCGCTCTACAGCCCTGAACATAGCGATGACTATCTTGACAAGATGGAAGCCAAACTAAAATTGAGTTTTCCTCAGGCAGGGTTTGCTCGCGAAGGTATGACGGTGGCGATCGCTTAGCAGATGTTGCTAGAGCGGGGCGTAGTTTTCACGCTCCTACCGAGGCTTGCGGGCGTATTGGCGAGGATAAACATCACCCATCACATTAGGAATTTGAGAGATTCTGGAATTTGTAAGGCGTGTTGAAGCATAGCGATACGTTTTCAGCGATCGCTCAGAGATTCAACCTACAATATTCCTTGTCCCCAAACTGCTTGCCGCGATTCCTTTTTTCACTATGTCTTATTCGATTTTGCCCCCTGACTGGCAGTTGTCTGAAGCCCAAGTCACCACTGAGTCTACTTACTGGAATCGCCGTCGAGTTCTCAAAACTCTTATGGGAGGAGGAACAACGCTTGCTCTGCTCCCTCTGATGGGCTGCCGATCTCAGGCTCAAGTTTCTGACGAGGATAACAGTGAGAATGGGGTTGAGCGTCCTCTAAGTCCCCTCGCGCAAACCTATGAGTTGCCAGCAATTACTCCCCTAACAACGAACCCTGACTTTACCGCAGCTAGCCTTGATCGCCCGCTGACGACTCAAAACCTGGCCAGTCAATACAACAATTTCTATGAGTTTGGCGGTGGTAAGTCCATTTGGGAAAAGGCCCAAGCTCTACCCACCGATCCTTGGCAAGTAGAAGTGACAGGTCTGGTCAACAATCCTCACACCTATGATCTAGACGACCTTCGCAATACTTTTGAACATGAAGAGCGCGTTTACCGTTTCCGCTGCGTAGAAGCCTGGTCAATGGTTTTGCCTTGGGTGGGTTTCCCGATGCGTAAACTCCTGGAAGCGGCCGACCCGAAAAGTGATGCCAAGTTTGTCCGCTTCACCTCGTTCTATGATCGGAAAATCACGCCGGGGCCAGGTTTACATCTTGGTTCACTGCCATGGCCTTACCAAGAAGGCTTACGCATCGAAGAGATGGCAAATGATTTAGCCTTCTTCGCCACGGGCATTTATGGTAAAGAACTCCCCAAGCAGCATGGTGCACCGATCCGCATGGTTTTGCCTTGGAAATATGGGTTTAAGGGGGCTAAATCAATTGTCAAAATTGAGTTTCTGGCCGAGCAGCCTGCTACCTATTGGAACACGCTAATTCCCCACGAATATGGCTTTGAAGCTAATGTGAATCCAGCCAAACCTCATCCTCGTTGGTCTCAGGCGATGGAACGTTTTATTGGCCCTGGCGATAAACTGGCTTGGGAACCCCGAGAAACCTTGCCCTATAACGGTTACGGTGATTATGTTGCCCATCTTTATACTTGAGGTGACTGCCTAAAGGACTAAGCCCCATATGGTAAAATAGAACTCTACAGAATTGTAAAAAACGTTGCCCTCCATTCACCCAAAAGTAGCATCCTCGCTGCTTTTTGTGGTTTTAGGGGGCGATCGCCCCCCACACGGAGCCAGCCTTCCTATGACTCGGATTGTCCCCACGGACTTGCGTAACGAGATGAGCCGTTCTTATCTCGAATACGCCATGAGCGTGATCGTCGGTCGCGCCTTGCCTGATGCCCGCGATGGACTCAAGCCCGTCCATCGCCGTATCCTCTACGCCATGTATGAGCTCGGTCTGACTCCCGATCGCCCTTTCCGTAAATGCGCCAGGGTTGTTGGGGAAGTGCTGGGTAAATACCATCCCCACGGCGATACCGCGGTTTATGATGCGCTGGTGCGGATGGCGCAAGACTTTTCCATGCGTAACCCCCTGATTCAGGGTCATGGCAACTTTGGTTCTGTGGACAATGACCCCCCGGCGGCGATGCGATATACCGAGTCGCGGTTGCAACGTCTGACGGTCGATGCCTTGCTTCAGGATATTGAAGCAGAAACTGTTGACTATGCAGACAACTTTGATGGTTCTCAGCAAGAACCCGTCGTCTTGCCCTCAAGGATACCCCAATTGCTGCTCAATGGTTCTTCAGGGATTGCGGTGGGCATGGCGACCAATATCCCCCCCCACAATCTGGGTGAGCTGATCGATGGTTTGGTGACTCTGATCGAAAACCCTGAGGTGACGATCCCAGAATTACGCCAAATCATTAAAGGCCCAGATTTTCCCACCGGCGGGCAAATTCTTGGTCATTCGGGCATTAAGGACGCCTATAACACTGGGCGCGGCTCAATCACCATGCAGAGCGTGGCGGATATTGAACTGATCGAGCAAACGGGTCGCCCGGATCGAGAAGCTATTATCGTCACAGAATTGCCCTATCAGGTGAATAAGGCGAGCCTGATCGAAAAAATTGCTGAACTTGTTAATGACAAGCGTCTCGAAGGCATCTCTGATATTCGGGATGAGAGCGATCGCGATGGTATGCGGATGGTGATTGAACTCAAGCGAGATGCGATCGCTCGGGTGGTGCTCAATAATCTCTACAAACATACGCCCCTGCGCTGCAACTTTGGGGCCAATATGCTCTCACTCGTCGGCGGTGAACCTCAACTCCTGGATCTCAAGCATTTCTTGCAGGTCTTTTTGGACTTCCGGATCGAGACGATCGAGCGACGCACCCGCTACAAACTCCGCAAAGCCGAAGAGCGAGATCACATCCTCCAAGGCTTGCTCATCGCCCAAACCAATTTAGAAGAGGTTATCCAACTGATTCGAGCCGCTGCCGATACCGCCTCAGCACGAGAGCAGCTTATTGAACAGTTTGGCCTGTCTGTAGCCCAAGCCGATGCGATTTTGCAGATGCAACTGCGGCGCTTGACGGCGATGGAGACCGAAAAAATCCAAGCCGAACACGAAGAACTCCAACGCACGATCGCTGATCTCAAAGATATCCTGGCTCGGCGGGAGCGGATCGAGGCGATCATTATTGAAGAAGTTACGAAGATTAAGGAAACCCACGCCACCCCTCGCCGTACCACAATTCTCTCTGCCGAAGGGGAACTGGACGATCTGGATCTGATTGCTAATGAACCGGTAGTCATTCTGCTGACTGAGCAGGGCTATATCAAGCGGATGCCCCTGAACACGTTTGAAGCCCAAAATCGGGCCACTCGCGGCCGGGCAGGGGCAAAGATCAAAGAAAATGACGCGGTGGAGCATTTCCTCACCTGCTGTGACCACGATACCGTACTCTTTTTTAGCGATCGCGGTGTTGTTTATTCCCTCAATGCCTACAAAATTCCCACCGCCTCTCGGGCAGCGCGGGGGATGCCCATTGTGCAATTACTGCCCATTCCCCGAGAAGAAAAAATTACGTCGATGCTCGGTGTCAGTGAGTTCACCGATGAAGATTATCTAGTGATGCTTACCCGCCAGGGCTTTATTAAGAAAACTGCACTGTCGGCGTTTAGTAATATCCGCACCAATGGCTTGATTGCAATTTCCCTTGTCGAGGAAGATCAGTTGCGTTGGGTACGTTTGGCTAAAGCTGAAGATAGCATCATTATTGGCTCTCGTCAGGGCATGGCGATCCATTTTAAAGCGGATGGTCAGCAGTTACGCCCCTTGGGTCGTGCGACTCGGGGGGTTAAAGCGATGAAATTGCGGGATGACGACACGCTCATCAGCATGGATATTTTGCCCGCCCAGGTTATTGCCAACTTGGCTGTGAGTGATGAAGAGATCGCCGATGAGGCAACCGAAACGGATGAGGAAATTCTCAGTAATGATGATAGCCTCTGGGTTTTAGTGGTGACAGCGGGGGGCTTTGGTAAACGGGTTCCGGTGGAGCAGTTCCGGCTCCAGAATCGCGCTGGCATGGGTGTTAAAGCAATCAAGTTCCGTGCTGAGAATGATGAATTAGTGGCATTGCGGGTGGTCAATGCGGCGGATGAGCTGATGCTAATTACCAATCGAGGCATCATCATCCGGCAGGCCAGTAATGCCATTTCACCCCAGTCACGGATGGCGACAGGGGTACGAGTACAGCGTTTGGATGCAGAGGACTTTATTGCAGCGGTGGCGTTAGTGCCGTTGACGGATGAGGAAGAGGGGAGCGAAGAAGGAACAGGGGAGGAAGAGTAACGTTGGCGATGCAATCGTGAGTCTAGCGATCGCCAAGTGGATAAAAATTCATGACCTGTTGAGGTGGCCAACTGCTTAATAGCAGAATTGAATGCCGTTTAAACACAGCTCATTTGTGTAACTAGTAAGTCATTCTCCATCATTCCCATTTTGCGATCGCGCCCGCTCATCAGTTGATAGGAGCGGAAGCAAAGCGCTACAGTAAATAGTGTGAAGTTTTATAACAGCTCACTCATCTGAACAGAGTGTGGCTGTCGTATCGCAACATCACGCCCAGCGCCCCTAAGCCTCCCCTCCCATGGCCGAGAAAATCCTTTACGTCCGTCTGCCCTGTAACCCCATCTTTCCCATTGGTGTGGTGTACCTCGCCGACCATGTCCACAAACAATTCCCCGAGATTCAGCAGCGGATTTTTGACCTCGGCACTGTCCCGCCCCTCGACTTCAAACCCGCCCTCGATCGTGCCATTGATGGATTTCAACCCACGATCCTGGTCTTTTCTTGGCGAGATATTCAGATCTACGCACCTGTGGGCGGTCGTGGCGGTAACCCTTTGCAAAATGCCTTCGAGTTTTATTATGCGAAGAATCCCCTGATTCGGCTGCGGGGTGCATTGGGTGGCGTCAAGGTGGTCAGTGCATATTATGGTGAACTCTGGCGCAACAATCGTCTGATTCGGCGGGGTTTAAAGCGAGCGAGGCGCTATCAGCAGCGAGTCCGCACGGTGATTGGCGGCGGCGCCGTGAGTGTGTTTTATGAACAAATTCAACGCATGTTGCCCAAGGGCGCGATCGTCTCGGTGGGTGAGGGGGAAACACTACTCGAAAAACTGCTGCGGGACGAGTCAATCGCCAGTGAGCGGTGTTATGTGGTGGGTGAGGAGCGGCCGCGCGATCGCTTAATTCACGAAGAACCCAACCCCATCGAAAAAAGCGCCTGTGACTACGGCTATATCCAGTCGATTTGGCCTGAGTTTGACTATTATTTCCAAGCTAACGATTTCTACATTGGTGTTCAAACCAAGCGGGGCTGTCCTCACAACTGTTGCTACTGCGTCTACACCGTAGTCGAGGGCAAACAGGTGCGGATTAACCCAGCGGATGAAGTGGTCAAAGAAATAGCTCAGCTCTACGATCGCGGTATTCGCAACTTCTGGTTCACCGATGCTCAGTTTATTCCGGCACGCAAATTTATGAGCGGTGTTGAGGAACTGCTAGAGAAGATTATTGCCTCGGGCATGAACGATATTCATTGGGCAGCCTATATCCGCGCCGACAATCTCACGCCCCGGATGTGTGAGCTGATGGTGCGCACAGGCATGAACTATTTTGAGATTGGTATTACCAGCGGTTCCCAGGAATTGGTGCGCAAGATGCGTATGGGCTACAACCTGCGTCAGGTGTTGCAAAACTGCCGCGATCTGCGGGCGGCAGGCTTTAATGATGTGGTCTCGGTGAACTATTCCTTTAATGTTATTGATGAGACGTTTGACACGATCCGTCAGACGATCGCGTATCACCGGGAACTGGAAGCAATTTTTGGCGCGGATAAAGTGGAACCCGCGATCTTTTTTATTGGTTTACAACCCCACACTCACCTTGAAGGTTACGCTTTCAAAAAAGGTGTGCTTAAACCAGGTTATGATCCGATGAGTTTTATGCCTTGGACAGCGCGGAAGCTACTCTGGAATCCGGAACCGCTGGGGTCGTTTTTTGGGGAAGTTTGTCTCCAGGCGTGGCAACAAAACCCCAATGATTTCGGTCGAGAGGTGATGGCGATTTTGGAAGGTCGGTTGGGGCGATCGTCTTTAGAGGAAGCGCTCAGTGCACCGATGGATGCGCGGGGGCAGCAAGTGCGGAGGGATTTGGTGGCGCTAACGTAGATTAATAGGAGTTACACATTGGCAGAAAGAGCAAAAGATGGTGAGAAAATAGAAGGTGAGCGAAATCGAGATTTTGAACAAAAATACGTCACCTTAGACTACAGTTTATTTGTTTGGAGTGAGCTTGAAAAAGTTTTCTGCACCACTAAGAAGTTTGAGGTGTGAGTGATGGGTTTTGTGAGTTACGTGGGAAGGAAGCTTAAACCATTTTCAGTAGCTTTTTTGCCTGCGAACGCATTCTATGAGGAGCGCGATCGAGCTACAAGCTACAATTAATCACTGATCCATTTTTTTATAATGCTTAGTAGCCAATCTATCTCAAAATCGAGAAGGTACGTTCTAATATCAATAGTTTGCTTTCCTGAAACAAAATTGATTTCTGTGCATTTACTTTTCAAAACAGAAGTTAGCTGCTTTTTGTAGATTATAATTGGCTTGCTTTTAAAAAAAAGACTCGGTTTTATACTCTTGGCGATATACTGGAGATTTCCATCTAACTGGGGGTTGTTGAGAATGGAAGCATACTTTTTATCAAAAAATAAACTGTCTCTTCGACTTCTAGGAAGAGACAGATAAATTTTTACGATGTAATCTGATAAATATATGCGCTCTGATTTGTAAATAACTTCATCCTCCTTCATTAGGATACTTGAATGCCCTGTGCCTATTAAGCAGGAAGCAAAAAAGAGTGGCCAAACAACAACAAAAACGAGAAAAGAGATAAGTAATGGAATCTGAAATATTTCAATTAAACCATTAGATTGATGGATTTCAACTATATTCAAAACCTCTCTTAAAAAGACAAAATATGAAAGCATAGAATATGCCAAGAACACAACCAAGAGTATGGTTGGTCGAATTCGAACATTATCTGGATTTTTCCAGGTCAATCTTACATCTCCACCCAAATCCTCTAATTTAATCCTGCTTTTAAAGGGGATTTTTATACTCTTCATATTTATCTGAAACTATTTTCTCCTTCAACAAAATTGAGATTTCAGTAAGCAAAAGCTTCTTTGAAAAGATAGTGAAAATTTAGCTTGTAGAGTTATTATTTTGGTGTCAAGGGGGGTGCAGTGTTGCCACAAAGTACACGAGTGAATAAAACCTTCATCCCACCCACACAAGCGGAGTAGTTGCAATCTTGATTGGAATGAGTAAGGAGTTTTGGGGGGCGATCGCAACCAAGAAAAAACGTTACTCCGGAAGTTCCAGCAACTGCCGCACTGGAACTTCCACATCTGGAAACGCGATCGGCTTGATTGTGTCCGTTTGGAGCGTTTGGCAAGTAGCAAAATCCCCCTGTTTAAGATCCTTAAAGACCATGAGTTTGCGTCCAGTCACATCAATCACCCAATATTCCCTAATTCCCGCTTGGGCATAGAGCTGGCGTTTAGTTTCGAGGTCGTAGGTCAGGGTAGTGTCAGCCACCTCAACTAACCAGTAAATGTCTTCAGGATAGGGATGGTGGGCCAGGTAACGGGTATCTGGCAAACATACGATCGCAATATCGGGTTGGGGTTCGGAGCTGGCCAGGGTGATGAGATGAGCTTCAAAGATTTCAGCTTGACCCCGCATCAGATTCCGCAGGTATTTGACCCCGCGATGGTTCACAAAACGATGCAATTCTCCTTCGGGGGACATATCCCAAATTTCTCCATTGATGAGTTCGCAGCGGTGGTGATCCAGAAGCCCTGCTGCTCGCATGTTTTGGTAGTCAGAGACTGACCATTGGGTGAGGGTACGCATAATGTGCCATGTTGTTCTGCTGAATCAGATTCAAACGGTAGAATTTTGATGAATTGCCGCTACACGCCGTGCTTCATCTTTGGTTGGCTCATATCTATGGTATGGGATTTGTCATTCATCGTCTTCGCGCTAGGGATAACAAACTGTAACGCAATCGATAACAACATTTAGCGATGAAACTCAGTCTATGATCGTGTAGACCTGTGATCAAATCAACAGAACAGCCGTAGCGCAAGATTATTGCTGACCTTCAGTGGTGCGTTACGCAGGAACAGAACCAAACGTGATGATGAATAAACTGACTTCCCTGCTAACCCACCCGACTCACCTTAAGCTTTGGAGCATGGCGATCGCCCTCCTTCCCCTTACTACTCTTCCTGCCAACGCCTATAGCCAAAAGGATTTACAAACCCTCCTAGATACTAACGAATGCCGTCGCTGCAACCTCACCCAAGCAGATTTATCCGGTCTGGATCTTAGGGGTGCAAATCTTGAATCTACTGATTTGCGCGGGGCAGATCTCACTGGAACCAATCTAACCGGAGCGCAGCTCCGTTTCGCCAACCTCAACGCCTGGCCGCTCAACGGTGAAAATGGGCAATACGAAATTTGGACGCAGGCAGAATTAGAGGAACTTGCCGAGGACATTATTAAGGGCAAAATTGCCCCTGAAGAGAGCCCGGTCTCGCTGGAGTTACTCACGGAACGAAATGCCTGGCCAAAGCCTGATCTAGATGAAGCAGAAGAAGATGAAACTATACCCATTGAAACCGCGTTGGAAGCGGCAGCAGCTGAGGCGCTAGAAGTCGTAGATGAATCTGAAGTGTCCGATCGCCTCGGGGAATTCGGGATCAATATTCCCATAGCCATTGAGCCGCCCGAACCGGACACAGATATCGAAATCATTATTGGCCCTGACGGGCAACGTTTAACGATTCCAAAACCCGGTGAACGCTTTTCCACCCGCATTATTCCCAAACCTTGGCAACCCGGTATTGATAGCATTCCCACTCTACTCACAGGCGCAAACCTCAGCCAGACTGACCTCACACTAGCTGAGTTCCACTATGCCCAGATGCAGCAAGTGGACTTGAGAGGGGCGATCGCGCCTCGGGCTGCATTTCGGGGGGCCAACCTAAGTCAGGCTCAGCTCACTCAAGGGAATTTTAGTCAAGGAGATTTTCTGTTTGCCAATCTCTCTGAGGCTACAATCAAACGGGCCCAACTCACTGCTAGTGATTTTAGTCATGCAGACTTATCCCTCGCACTGTTGACTTTGGCAGACGGTGATGGTGCAAATTTTACGGATGCCCGTTTGGAGCGTGTCACCGCCCGCGAGGCCATTTTGACCGGAGCGATCGCTTACCATACCGACTTCTCATTTGCTGACCTCCGCAGTGCTAGCCTTGGTCAAACCAAATTTCTGGGAGCCACGTTTGCCGAAGCCGATCTTCGTCGAGCCCATCTCGATTCCTCAAATCTCACGGCCGCCAGCCTTGTGGATGCTAACCTCCAGGCCGCTAAGCTCAGCCTTGCCAACTTGAGCCGCAGTAGCTTTGCAGGCGCAAACCTCAAGAGCGCCTATCTCTTCGGAGCAAATTTAACAGCCGCAGACTTCCAAGGCGCGGACTTATCGGATGTGGTGATGAACCAAGCTGATTTGTCCCAAGCCACAATGGTGGGGGCCAATTTTGAATACAGCGACCTGCGGACAACCCGCTGGCGGGATACCAACTGTAGCTATTGCAATCTGCGTGAGGCGAATGTGGCAGGCGGGCAGTTAGAGCGAACTAATTTTACTGCTGCTAACCTGACCCGTACTGATTTCACCAATACTACTGCTACTGAAGTGGATCTGACCGATGCAATTCAAGTGGGTATTATTGGCTTTAAACTCCCACATGAACTGGCAGAAACAGAATCATCGCCGGGTGCGCAATTCCCACGTCCGAAGGTTAATGGTTTAGATTGATTTTTCTTTGGCAAGAGCAAAAATCTCCCTATCCCAATAACCATAAGCGATTGAGTATGACTTCTAGCTTGGAACCCATGAAACCAAAGTGGAGTCTGACTTTATATGAGGCGCATTGTGACGGCTAGCTATTTACTCTCACCGCCAAAAAATTTACCTGCTCTACATATTTTGTGGTTGTTTTTAAAGTTTCGATAAAGTCTCATTTTTTATTCACCATTATTGCTGGTAATAATGCTCAATTAGATGATGAGAAGTGGTTTTGAGGTTGGCGAATCGAGTAGTTCTTATTAGAAGCCTGTGAGCAATCTCCAGACCCATGCTATATCCATCACCCATTACGTCTGGCGTTGTGCTCAATGGATTGCGATCGCGGCACTCTCAAGTTTGGGAGGAATCTCAACGCCAGCATTGGCCCAATCGATCACAGCCACGACTGACGGCACGGGTACGGTCATCACAATTGATGGCAACACATACCACATCCAAGGCGGCACTCAAGCTGGCGCGAATCTCTTTCACTCGTTTCAAGGATTTGGGTTAAGTGCAGGGGAAATTGCCAATTTTCTGAGTGATCCGGGTATCACCAATATTCTCGGTCGCGTGATGGGTGGAGAACCTTCCGTGATCAATGGGTTGTTACAAGTTACGGGGAGCAATGCCAATTTGTATTTAATGAACCCGGCAGGGATTCTGTTTGGCCCCAATGCGAGCTTGAATGTGAGCGGTGACTTTTTTGCGACAACGGCTGACCAGATTGACTTTGCTGGGGGAACATTTAACGCGATCGGCTCGAATGATTACACCCGTCTTGTCGGTACACCGAATCAGTTTAGCTTTACCCAAACCAATCCCACCGCAATCATTAATCAGGGAACACTGCAAAACACTGGAGATATCAACTTGATCGGCGGGACGATTATTCATAACGGTGACATTGTTTCAACCCAAGGGAATATCACCCTCGCTGCAATTCCTGGGACTCGGCTGGTCAATCTGGCGCAACCGGGGATGCTGTTGAGTTTGGATTTGCCGGATGTGGTTTTAAATGGGGCGATCGCCCCCTCGGATCTGCCCCATCTGCTCACGGGTCAGGTAGAAATTCATGGCCTTGTGCAGGGCGAACAGGTGGATTTGTATGCCTCCGGCCAAGTTGTGCCTATTGATCCCCACGTTGTACAAGGGGATACACGAGTGATTCGCTTTAGTGAGACAGGCGAGAACCCAGATCAAGCCGTGTTTATTGATGCCCGAGCGGATGACCCAGAAGCATTGCTTTATGGTGCTGTAGCCGGAACGGTAGCCCAGATCATTGAGTCGGATGAGGATGGTGTTTCAGTGATCAGTGAGCAGTTAGCTGTGATTACTGAGTCTGTTGGGAAACTGGAATCGGTGGCGATCGTTGCTGAGGGAAATGCTGGGAATTTTTGGCTCGGCAATCAATGGCTTCGGAGTAAGACGATTGGAAATTATGCTACTCAATTGCAGACCTGGGGGGACGCATTAACCCAGAATGCTGACCTCTTGCTCTACAGTTGCTTTACGGCGCTAGGGGAAACGGGTGAGGCCTTAGTTGCCAGCATCGCCAACTTCACGGGGGCAGATGTGGCGGCTTCGGTGGATGTGACGGGCAGTGCAAATGATGGGGGGAATTGGTCGTTAGAAACGAGTACAGGCGATATTGAGACGAGTCATCCCTTTACTTCAGAAACCCTGGCGACGTGGGAGGGTAAACTCAACACCTTGACGGTGGATAGTGCAACGGATGATGGTGTTGGTTTTACGCTGCGAGATGCCCTCAATGCGGCTAATAATGACATTACGGTAGAAGGGCAAACCGGGTCAGGAACTGACACCATTCTGTTTGATACGGGTGGTGTGTTTGCTGCGCCTCAAACGATTACGACTGCAACAGCAATGGGGGAATTTAGTATCACCGATGATGTGATTATTGAGGGGACGGGTCAAGCTAATTTAGCGATTGAGGGCACAGCAATTAACCGAGTTTTCAACAGTAGTGCCAGCAATGTGACCTTCCGCAAGCTTACCATTCGAAATGGCACAGCTACCAGTGGTGCAGGGGGAGGAATTCACCAGGCAGCAGGACGATTAACCTTAGAAAATATAACCATCTCCGACAATTCCACAAACAGCTTAGGGGGCGGGATTTTTGTTAATGGTAATGTGATTTTGACCCAGTCTACAGTTTCTGGAAATTCTGCGGGCAGTGACGGCGGCGGGATTTTTAGCACAAATAATATCACCTTGAATCAATCGACGATTGCGAATAATCGAGCCAATGATGCAGGGGGTCTGTATAGTCCAGCAGACGTTATGCTCACAAACTCGATGATCACCAGTAATTCAGCCACAGTTCAGGGGGGTGGAGCTGATGTTCGGACAACGCTGAGTCTGAGCAATTCGACAGTTTCTGGCAATACCGCAGGCAGTAGTGGTGGTGGTCTATTTTTAGTGAATACTAACCTCACATTGACCAATTCAACGATTTCGAATAATTCAGCCACTAATCTTGGGGGTGGAATTGCTGATATTGGTTCTGGTTCAATGATTATCAACAATTCTACGATCGCAGATAATCTTTCTGATGGCGTCGGAGGCGGAATTACAACAGTTGGAACCTTGGAGCTTCGCAATGGGGCGATCGTCTCGGGGAATTCCGCTGCCTTGCGAGGTGGGGGCATTTTTATCTTTGGGAACAGCATAACTGCCAACGATTCAAGGATTGAAAATAATCTTGCTGGGCAAAGTGGTGGCGGCATTTATAGCAACAGCGACGTTCAACTCACCAATTCCACCATCTCAGGTAATTCTGCAACCTTGAGCGGAGGTGGCATTTACAGCGGTGGTACTGCTACCCTCACGGGATCAACGGTTGTTGGTAATTCCACAGGTTTGCATGGGGGCGGAGTTCACAGTATTACCAATATTACTATTGACAACTCTACGGTTGATAGCAACTCGGCAATGAATAATGGAGGCGGAGTTTATAGTGATACGGGTGATATCACGGTTACAAATTCTATTATCACTAATAATTCCGCAAATTTCTATGGCGGTGGTATTAGTGCTGTTGGTAACGTTGCTGTAAGCAACTCAACAGTTGCAAATAACTCCACGGGTAAAAAAGGGGGTGGTATCGCCAGTATCGGTAATACTACGATCACAGGTTCAAGTATTACGAATAATCTCGCTAATGAAGATGGGGGTGGCATTGCTACAGTCGGCAATATCACTATTGATTCCAGCACGATTTCTGGTAATTCCAGTGGACGAAATGGAGGTGGAGCTTACAGTGAAGGGGGAACGATTTCCCTGATCAACTCAACCGTTTCTAGTAACTCCGCAACAGACAATGGTGGTGGCTTGCATGGAGATGGCGATATTACTGTGTCTAATTCAGTAATTTCTGGTAATTCGGCCATAAGTGCTTTTGGGGATGGCGGCGGCATTTTTGGCAAAAGTGCAGTCACCCTGAGCAGTGCAACGCTGAGCACCAATGTGGCTGGCGATGAAGGGGGTGGGGTTTGGGCACAGGGAGATATTGATGTTAGTGCATCTACAATCTTGAGTAACTCTGCTCTTGGTGATGATGGCGGTGGCATAGCCAGCATCGGGGGTGATATTACAGTGAACAGTTCATTGCTCTCAGGTAATTCCGCGGGTGATGACGGAGGCGGACTGGAGAGTGGCACGGGTAATGTGGCGATCGCCAACTCTACATTGTCTAGTAATGTTGCTGGACAAGATGGTGGGGGAATTGATAGTAACTTTGGAAGTATTACCCTCACCAACGCCATCGTCTCAGGAAATTCCGCAACCCGTAGCGGTGGGGGAATTTATAGTAATGGCGATGTCACATTATCAGGTTCTACTGTTTCAGGTAATACAACCTTCTTTGATGGTGGCGGGATTCGGAGTCGAGGGAATGTCACTGTGACCAATGCTGTCATTATGGATAACATCTCTACGTTTGATGATGGCGGTGGTATTGCTGGTGATGGGGATATTACGGTCAACAATTCCACGATCGCCAATAATTTTGCGAGCCGCAATGGGGGAGGGCTTTATAGTGGTGGCACAACAACGATTTCCGGTTCAACAATTTCTGAAAATACTGCCATCAATGATGGCGGTGGTTTTTATAGCTCTGGAGATATTACAGTCACAAATTCTACGTTTTCTGGGAATGTGGCAGAGGATGGTGGCGGCATTCGCAACCGTGCCAATGTGACAATTACAAACTCCACTCTTTCAGGTAATTCAGCCTTGCGTCGTGGTGGGGCAATTCATAGTTTTGGTGGGGCTGTAACGCTACTGAATGCCACGATCGCTTTTAATGCTGCCGATCTTGCTGGTACAGGGCCTGGAGATGGGGGTGGCATTTATGTGACGGGCATACGGAATAATCAGATTGCCAACTCCATCATTGCCAGCAATCTTGGCCCAGGGGGAAATGCATCCGATTTCAGAGCTGACCTCAGCAGCAGCACGGTGCAAAATAGTCTGATTCAAAGCACTTTAGGGATTACCGGAATCACGCTAATGACAGGGGTTAACGGCAATATTATTGGGCAAAATCCGCTGCTGGCTCCCTTGGCTAACAATGGCGGCAATACACAGACCCATGCTTTGCTCTCCGCTAGTCCCGCTCTTGATGCTGGCGATAATGGTTTGTTAGCGTTTATTCTTACCACCGATCAAGCCGGGCGATCTCGTATCCTTGATGGCACAGTAGATATAGGCGCATTTGAGGGGATTGTAACTGACTTACTGCTACCGACTACACCGTCTGGAACACCACCAACTGCCACACCAACGCCAACTGATTTAAATCCGTTAACTCCACTGAATACCTTAGAGCAGATTAGCCGAGAGACGGTTGGCCGCGATCGCGTCTCTACACTCCTGGCCAACAATCAAATCTGTGAAGCCGCCGCTACCCTCGACCAATACCACACCCAAAGTTTTGCTCAACATTTTGGCCGCTTTCAAGCCGAAAAGGCGATTTCCTGTGCTCAAATGCAACAGCGATTGGCCGACGATAGTGCTCTGCTTTATGTCTTTGCTCAAACTGATAAACTTCATCTTATTTCGCTCACTTCAGAAGATGACCCTAGCCATTACGAATTGCCATTGTCTAGAGATGCTGTATTCGCTGAATTGACCCAGTTTCAACACACGCTGACCAACCCCATATTGCGTCGTAGTGAAAACTTCCTTGCTTCTGCCCAACGACTCTATCAATGGATAATTCCTGGCAGGGTGACAGAAGGGGTCAGAAAGTAGAGAGGGCAAGCGATATAGCTCGCCGACCTTTATTGTAAAAGGTGCTCCAACGACGGTTGATTTGCAAAAGTTGCTGAACAGTTTTGTTGCACAAT